>CAYJGV010000001.1:0-16710 GCA_964369715.1 uncultured Bacteroides sp.
GAAAAAATGCTTGCACATTCACAAGGCGGTACACCGGAGCCCGCAGCACCGGCAAGTTCCTCGGCAAGTTTAAGCCAAGAGGAAATAGAGCGAATGATGTCAGGCACAGCGAGCACACCACCTGCTGCAAGTGCACCACCGCCACCGCAAGCACCACCAATGCAAGCACCACCAATGCAGGCACCTGCAGCACCACAAATGTCACCGGAGCAAATGGCGCAAATGCCACAAATGCCGATGGGTGTTCCACCGCAATATGCATATGCACCGGGACAAATGCCACCGGGATATATGCCATATCCTGCAATGTATTACCCAGACCCTAAAATGATAAACACTCAAACACCGGATTTGCCTAATTTTACACCACAAACACAATTAAATGAAAGCCAATCGCAAAACCTTGATTTAATTATGGGTGTACCACTTGAAGTTTCTGTTGAAATTGGCAGAACACAACGTAAAGTTGAAGATATATTGACATTCTCTAAAGGCTCGCTGATAGTTTTAGACAAACTTGCGGGTGAACAGGTTGATTTATTTGTAAATGGCATGTGTGTTGCCAAGGGAGATGTTGTTGTCATAGATGACAACTTCGGTGTAAGAATTACTGAAGTTTTAAAAACACCTTCGTTGATTGAGGGCGCTTTAAAACTTGGTAAATAAATTTATAAGTAATAAGAATAAAAATCTTTACAGAAAAGGATGATATTATAATGGCTAAAATTTTAGTAGTAGACGATGCGGCTTTCATGAGAAAAGTTATTAAAGACACATTGACAAGAAATGGCTTTACAGATGTAACAGAGGCAGTTGACGGCCTTGATGCAGTTGAAAAATATTCTGAAATCAACCCTGATTTAGTGCTTATGGATATTACCATGCCTAATATGGACGGCCTTGAAGCGCTTAAAACAATCCGCGGGAAAGATGCGAATGCAAACATAGTTATGTGCTCTGCGATGGGCCAAGAGGCTATGGTTGTTGAAGCTGTTCAAGCGGGTATAAAAGATTTTATTGTTAAGCCTTTTAAAGAAGACAGACTTATGAAAACTGTTACTTCTATTTTAGGCAACCCATAATATCATGATAGAGGAATTATTTGGCCTGTTAAGCACATTAATAATTATTATTGCGGTTATGGCGCTTGCGTATTTGTTTACAAGGCATGTTGTTGGGCGTTTGCCGCAAAACGGACAAATAATTGGTGGCATTGGCTCAAAAGCCCGGAAAAAGCGCATAAGTGTTTTAGAACAAAGCGTCATTGGGAAAGACCAAAGATTGATGCTTGTGAAAATGGACGATGTAGTGTACTTTTTAGCAGTTACACCCACGGGTTCAACTGTGCTTAAAGAAGTGCCACCCGAGCAATTACAACGCTGGGAATTGGAAGACTCTGAGCTTTTAAGCGATGTGCCAAGCGATTTCCAAAGCTCACTTAGAAAAGTGATAGGCGATATGAAAAATAAAGGGGGCAAACAGTAAGCTTGTGGATTCATTAATTAATGTTAACGGCGAGAATATACAAACGCTGCAAATTTTATTAGTAACTACGCTTATAACATTGTTGCCCTCCGCTGTTGTGATGATGACATCATTTACAAGGTATGTCATTTCGTTTTCGTTTTTACGCACAGCTTTGGGTACACAGCAAAACCCACCAAATATGGTTTTGGTGGGTATGGCGCTGTTTTTAACATTGTTTACAATGGCACCTGCAATTGATGAAATTCAAACAACGGCTTACGAACCATTTATTGATGAAGAAATAAGCCAAGAAGAATTTTTGGAAATTGCGCAAGTGCCTTTAAAAGAGTTTATGCTAAGGCAAACAGAAGCAGGAAGCCTTGAAATGTTCTGCGAGCTTTCAGATACACCTATACCGACAACAGAAGAAGAGGCGATAGCACTTCCTTTGACAACAGTCGTTCCCTCGTTTATGACAAGCGAGCTAAAACGTGCCTTTGAAATTGGCTTTATCTTATACATACCGTTTGTATTAATTGATATTATAGTAGCTTCGACTTTGATGAGCATGGGCATGATTATGCTTCCGCCCGCAATGCTTTCCATGCCGTTTAAACTGCTTTTGTTCATTGCACTGGACGGTTGGCAATTGTTGTTCTCTCAACTTATAACAGGCTTTAATTAAGGGGGCGCAATATGGAAGCTGTTGACATCTTGCGCGAGGGCGTTGGCGTTGCACTTCGCCTTGCCGCACCGCTTTTAATAACAAGTATGGCGGTTGGCGTTCTTGTCGCTATTTTTCAGGCGGTTACACAAATTCACGAGCAATCATTGGCATTTATTTTAAAACTTATTGTAATTGTTGTTGTTTTGCTTATAGGCGGCGGTTGGATGCTTGAAACCCTTTTGGATTTCACCCGTATGCTATATTTGCAGATGTAAAGGTTGTTATTAATGGATTATGCACAGCTTTTTTTGTTCGAGCTTATAGTGGCAAGGATATCAGGGTTTATAATATTTAGCCCACTGTTTGGCCGAAATAATATTAATAATTTTGTTAAGGCAGGCTTGATTTTGGTGCTTAGCATTTTTACACTTGGCACGGTAAGCACCACTGTGAGTGAACCGCAAAACACTTTGCAATTAATTTTTGCAATTTTACCCGAGTTTTTCTTTGGTTTTGTTTTAGGCTTTATAATGCAATTGTTTTTCATGGTTGTGCAGTTTGGCGGCGAGGTTATCGACGTGCAAATGGGCCTGACAATGGCACAGATGTACGACCCGAACACACAAACACAAATGAGCGTTACAGCGTCATATTTAAATATATTATATGTGCTGATTTTCTTTGCGCAAAACGGACATTACACCTTGCTTAGAATTGTTTTAACCTCAGGAGATATACTTGCATTTGGCTCAAGCACAATTACAGAAAACATAACACCGTATGTGATGGATATTTTTGCATCATGCATTGTTTTGGGGGTTAAACTTGCAATGCCCATACTTGCCGCTGAACTTTTGGGGCTTGTAGGCATGGGAATTTTAATGAAAGCCATTCCACAAATTAATGCGTTTGTTATAAATATAGATTTAAAAGTATTAATCGGCCTTGTTTTATTGTTTGCGCTATTTGTGCCAATTGGAGAATTTTTGCTTCAAGTGGAAGTTGAAATGCTTAACAGTTTACAAACGGCTGTTGGAATTATTGCAAACGGTTAAAGGCTTAGTTTCAAAGGGGGTGGCAAGTTGCCAACAGGAGAAAAAACTGAACGCGCCACCGCCAAAAAGCGAAGAGACGAACGAAAAAAAGGCAATATTTTTTTAAGCAATGATGCTGTCACCGTTTCTGTTTTAATTGCAGGCTTTGCAGTTTTGTTTATATCAGGTGGCTTTGTAATTGAACAAATTGATTTATTTATTAATTATTGCATGCAACTTACAAGCAGCTTGCAAACAGGACAGCTTTATGGGAATTTAGACGAACTTACAGTGCAAATGATAAAGACATTTGCGTTAGTAGTATCACCGTTTTTTGGCGCATGTATAATTGCCGCTTTAGGTGCAACGTTTTTTCAAACAAAATTGCTTTTTGCGCCGGAGGCAATAAAGCCAAAATTCAGCAAACTTAATCCTATAGAAGGTTTTAAAAGATTATTTAGTTTAAAAAGCGTGGTAGACGCAATAAAAGGCCTTTTAAAAATAGGCATTTTACTGTTTATAATATATAATTTCATTTCAGGGGCATTAGTTACTTTAAGCAGATTTTTTTATTTAGATTTAAGCGTTTCAGGTACAGAACTTTTCGGCCAAGTTTGGAATATGGTTATTCAAATATGTTTGGCATACATTGTTTTAGCAGGCGCAGATTTTTTCTATCAATGGTGGGACTATGAGCGCAGAATGAAAATGACAAAACAAGAGGTGAAAGAAGAGTATCGCCAAATGGAAGGCGACCCTAAAATTAAAGGCAAAATTAAAGAAATGCAGCGCAAATTGGCGCAAAGCCGCATGATGCAACAAGTTAAAGCGGCAGATGTTATTATAAGAAACCCAACGCATTTTGCTGTTGCATTAAGATATAAGCCCGACAAAGACAATGCACCAATTGTGCTTGCAAAAGGGCAGGATGAAATGGCAAAACGCATTTTAAAAGAGGCAGAACTGCACAGTATAAAAACTTATGAGAACAAACCGCTTGCAAGGGCGCTTTATGCAAGTTGCGAGCTGAACCGAGAAATCCCCTCAGAGCTTTACAATGCAGTGGCAGAAGTTTTGGTCTATATCTACGATTTGAAAAAAGACAAAAACAAATTGCCGCCAATAAATTAAATGGCGATAATATTAAAATTTTTATTTTAATTTCATATATTTTCAGAAAGTGAGAAAAGGTGGGTAATGAAGAAAATACTTGACAATTCAATATCGCTGGCAGTGGTAACGGTTGTCTTGTTTTTAATTTTACCTATGCCACCGCAATTATTGGACATTCTTTTAATCATCAATATTTCGCTGTCTATCATGATATTGATGATTACGATGAACATTAAAGAATCGCTTGAATTTTCAATTTTTCCTTCGCTTTTGCTGGTTACAACATTATTTAGGCTTGCGATGAACGTTTCTTCCACAAGGCTTATTTTAAGGGATGGCGGATATGCAGGCAATGTTATTTTAGCTTTTGGTAATTTAATAACACAGGGCAATATCGTTATCGGTATTATCATATTTTTAATCATAGTTTTAGTTCAATTTATAGTTATCACAAAAGGTGCAGAGCGTGTTTCGGAAGTAGCCGCAAGGTTTACTCTTGACGCTATGCCGGGCAAACAAATGGCTATCGACGCTGATTTAAGCTCGGGGCTTATAGACGAGCAAGGCGCAAGGCTTCGCAGACATAAAATCCAAAAAGAGGCAGATTTTTACGGCGCCATGGACGGTGCCACAAAAATAGTAAAAGGCGATGCAATAATGTCTATTATAATCACCGTAATTAACTTTGCGGCAGGTTTTGTAATAGGTTTGGTTGCAGGTGGCGATGTAACAACTGTTTTAGAGGTTTACTCAACCGCTACAATCGGTGACGGTCTTGTTTCACAATTGCCATCGCTTATGATATCCACAGCAACAGGCATGATAGTAACACGTAGCGTTTCTGAAGGCAGCTTGAACACAGACGTTTTAAGCCAATTTAAAGCACAGCCAAGGGCACTTATCTCAACAGGTGTTATTTTGGTATTTTTGGCATTAATTCCCGGCACACCAACATTTGCATTGATAGTTGTTGGCGGTGTGGTTGCAGGCGCAGGCTTATTGTCAAGAAGAGGCATGCTTAAAGAGCAAGAGGAAGTTCAAAAACAAGAATTGGCAAACAAACCCATAGAGAATGTACCAACACAAAGTGAGGCAGACTATTATAAAGATATAAACAATGTTTACTCGCTTTTAAATGTTGAACCCATTGAAATGGAGTTTGGATACAGCTTAATTCCGCTGGTAGATGAAAGCAGTGGCGGAAAGCTCATAAACAGGATTGTTATTTTCCGAAGACAATATGCGCAGGACATGGGCTTTGTTATCCCCTCTGTTCGTTTACACGACGGCGCAACTCTCGGAACTAACCAATATATTATAAAAATCAGGGGCGAGGAAGTTGCAAAAGGCGAAATACTTGTAGATTATTACCTTGCACTTGAACCCTCAGAGCCAGCCGGTGAAATTGATGGAATTGAAACGATAGAACCGGCTTACGGCATACCGGCACGCTGGGTTTTACCAGAAAACAAAGAAATGGCGGAAATTTATGGCTACACCGTAATTACACCGCTGACAGTTATGCTAACACATTTAAGCGAAACTGTAAAAACTCATGCGCACGAGCTTTTAAACCGCGCTGAAACCATTCAATTAGTTGAAAATTTAAAAAGCACTATGCCTGAATTGATAGAGGACGCAATACCGAATATAATCACTTATGCAGGGCTTGAAAAAATCTTAAAAAACCTGCTGAGAGAAGGCGTTCCTATAAAAGATTTAGGTGCAATTTTAGAGGCGATTGTGGACGTAAGCTCAACTTCAAGAGATATCGACACAATTACAGAGCATATAAGAAGTTGCTTAAGCCGAACAATTACACGTAAATTCTGCGAGGATGGACAGCTTAGGGTGGTTACCCTTGATGCAGATATTGAAAAAAGTGTGCTTTCTTCGCTTACAAAGAACGAGCAAGGTGTTTTCCTTGCACTTAATCCGGAAGTTATGCAACAAATTGTATCACAACTTGGAGATTTACGAAAAAAATTCAACGATTTATCGCAAACCCCTATTTTATTGACAAGTCAGGTTATACGTATTTATTTAAGCAGAATGATTCACCAATTTTACCCTGATGTAGTGGTGTTATCATTCAACGAAATTACAACAAGTGTTCAAATTCAAGCTATAGGTAATATAACAATGCAAAGTGCCGAGGCAAGCTAAATATTTTTGTGTTGACATGAAAACGGTAAAGGACGGTGTTATTAATGAGTGCAATTAGCAGTGCATGTTTAAATGAAAATCAAATAATAACACAGCAGACGGATTCCTTAGATAATGAGGCTTTGCTAATTTTGTATAAGGAAACAGGCGACCAAAATTTAAAATGGGAACTTGTTTTAAGATACACCGATTTTGTTAAAAAAATTGCAGTGCAAACAGTTGGCCTTTACAGCAGTTTTGCCCAATTAGATGATATTGTAAACGAGGGAGTTTTGGTTTTACTACAAGCGGTAGATAGGTTTGAAATTGATAAACAAGTTAAATTTGAAACATATATTTCAAAAAGGCTTAGGGGAATGATTATAGACCTTGCCAGAAAGCAAGATTGGCTGCCACGCAAAGTAAGACAAAAAGTTTCTCAAATTAATAAAGCTGTTGATGCAATTTCATCTGACCTTGGGCGCATGCCTACAAACGAAGAAGTTGCAAAGCAAATGGGCCTAGAAAAAGAAGAGTATGAAAAAATGATAAGCGATACAGCGGTGACACATATGCTTTCGCTTGAAGTTTTACTCGACACATACGGTAGTGCAAGTGGCAGAATATTAAGCAATACAGACAATGGGCCGGATTTACCGGACACTATCCTTGAAGAAAAACAATTGCATAATTTGTTGAAAGATTCGATAAAAAGCCTAAAAGAAAATGAACAGATGGTGTTATCTCTTTATTATGAAAGAGAATTGACAATGAAAGAAATAGCCGAAGTAATGAATATAAGTGCGCCTAGGGTTTCGCAAATACACTCAAGGGCGATACAAAATTTAAGATACGACATGCAAAAGTCTAACTGAAGTGCAATAAAGCCATAGGAGCAATGAAAGGGAGAAAACAATGACAAAAGGTTTTTATAATTTGACATCAGGCATATTATCACAAACACGTCGCCTTGATGTTGTAAGCACAAATATGACGAATGTAAGCACAGCAGGTTACAAAAGTGAAACGTACACAGATGTCACGTTTGAAGAAGTTTTAATAAATGCCATGGGCAATAAATATCCGGATGACGGTGTACCCATTGGTACACAAAGCTATGCACTTGTGCCTGACACAATGTATTATAACCACACACAAGGAAGCATTGACGAAACAGGTTTAAATTTGGATTTTGCAATTGTGGGTGATGGGTTTTTCCAAATTCAAACCGATAATGGCGTTGAATATACACGAGGCGGAAGCTTTACTTTAGATAATGAAGGTTATTTATATCTGCCGCAACATGGCAGAGTGCTTGATGCTAACGGTGCGCCCATACTTTTGGCAACTGATAATATCAGGGCAGATACACAAGGCAATATCTACAATGCCGATACAAACGCATTGATGGGCACATTGTCTGTAGTTGGCTTTGATGATGTATCGCTTCTTGAAAAAGAAAACTCGGGGCTTTTTGGCATAGGAACAGCAACGGTGCAAGCACCACAGCAACAAAGTTTTTACTGGAAAGCTGTAGAGGGCGCTAATGTAGATATGACAGCGGAAATGTCAAAAATGATAACAGCACAACGTTCTCTTCAAAGCTCTGCGCAACTTTTGAAATTATACGATGAATTACTCACTAAATCTACGCAAGAAATTGCAAGATTATAATAAAGGGAGAATTGCTTTATGATACAAGGTTTTTACGGTGCAGCTTTGGCGGCACAGCAACAAATGGAACGCCTTGGTGTCCACGGTAATAATATAGCGAATGTAAATACCCAAGGCTTTAAAAATCAAGGGGTATCTTTTACAGCTGCAATGCATTCTATGATAGACGGTGTAAGCGGTAATGATATTCCACGCGGTTCGGGAACTTTAATGGCAAGCAGCCCTGTTAATTTTTCAACAGGTAGTTTTTTGCAAACAGGCAGAAGCCTAGACTATGCAATTTTTGGCGAAGGTTTTTTTGCGCTTGAAGAAACAGACGGAAGCTATACTTACACACGTGACGGCTCGTTTACAAAAGCTGAACATAACGGAGAATTTTATTTATCCGATGGAATGGGACGTTTTGTTTTAGATGAAAACTATCAGCGCATAGTTGTTACAGACGAAAGCCAATTATATGATGTGGGCATATTTAATATACAATATAAAGATGGATTACAGCATGAAGATTCAGGCAGATTTACAGTTGACCCTGAAAAAAATGGCGCAGTTACTGTTATTGAAAACCCAGAGATAAGGCAAGGCTTTTTAGAAGAAAGCAACACCGATTTAGCAAATGAAATGGCAAGGATTATCGAGACACAAAGGGCATATGGTTATACATTAACAATGTTTCAAACAGCAGATGAAATTGAAACAACAATAAACGGCTTAATTAGATAAAGGCGGTGATAAAGCTTGAAGCATTTGGAAGATTTCGACATGATGGAGATCGACACTATACGAGAAATATGTAGTATAGGAACAGGCAATGCGGCAACAGCTCTTTCGGGCATGATTGGCAAGGAAGTAAAAATTACGGTGCCGGATGTTAAAATTATGGGCTATAATGAAGCCATAGATTGGATTGGTGGGCCTGAGGAAATTACAGCCGGTGTTTTGGTTGGAATGCAAAAAGACATGCAAGGGGTTATCCTTTGTGTGCAGAAACTGGAATTCATATCTATGCTTACAAGAAATGTTTTGGGGTATGACATTAAAGCATATGAAGATTTGACCGAGCTTGAATCCAGTGCACTTGTAGAGGTTGGAAATATAATGATTAGTTCTTTCGTAAGTGCTATTTGTAAAATGGTTGACATAAATGTTAAACAAAGCATACCGGCGTTTGCTGTTGATATGCAAGGGGCAATTTTAGCTGTCCCGATGGTTCAATATGGTATTCAATCCGATTATGTACTTATGGTAGGTGCCGATTTAATTTGTGATGGTGAAACACTGCCTAGCAGAATGGTCTTTTCACCAAGTATTCAATCTCTCAATTTTTTGCTTAAAAAATTGGGGGTAATTGATGATTGAACAAAAAGTAACAGTTGGAATAGCCGACATGAAAGTGTTAAAAGGCTCGGGTGAAATAATAACTTACGCCCTAGGTTCTTGCATAGGGATAGCCTTTTACGATCAAGCGGTTAAATGTGGTGCATTATTGCACATTATGTTGCCGGTCAATTTAGAAAACGGCAATACATCTCCTTTAAAATATGCAGATAGCGGAATTAAAGCAACGCTTGACGCTATGGTTAGGAATGGGGCGGCACGAAGCCGTATTAAAGCAAAAATAGCAGGTGGAGCACAAATGTTTGCACTTAGTGCCAGCATGGGAAATATAGGCAAACGAAATATCCAAAGTGTAAAACTTCGTTTGCAACAAGAGCACATACCTCTTTTAAAAGAAGATGTAGGTGGAGAAATAGCAAGAACAATGGTTTTAAATGTTGCAACAGGTGATGTTTTTATTCGCAGCTTTGGTAAACCTGAAATAAAATTGTAAATCAAGCGAAAGTGGGGAATTTATTATGTCTGATATGCAAAAAAACGAAATCCTATTGGAATCCGGTACGAATGAAATTGAGATAATGGAATTTATAATAGATGGTGGCCTTTATGGTATTAACGTCGCAAAAGTGCGAGAGATTATGTTGTCTCAAGACATAAAAAAAATGCCTCATTCTCATGATGTTATAGAAGGCGTTTTTAAACCGAGAGATAAAGTTATAACTGTTGTGGATTTACCAAAATACTTAACAAAACAAGACGTGGAAAAAAAATCTAAAGATTTATTTATCATTACACATTTTAATAAGATAGATATTGCTTTTAGGGTTAATTCAGTCGAGGGTATTAACCGAATTTCTTGGGAAGCTATCCAAAAACCCGACCCAACATTATTTAGTAACACAGATGGAGTTGTAACAGGTATCGCACATTGTAATGGGCGAATTGTAAGCGTTTTAGATTTTGAGAAAATTGTTGCAGAGATTGCACCAAACACAGGCATACAATTAAGCGAAATAGAAGCATTGAAAGTGCGTGAAACAAACAACACACCAATATGGGTAGCAGAAGATTCTACACTTCTTTCGCAAATGATACAAAAAGCGCTTAACGACAGTGGTTATAAAAACATTAAAATGCATCCAAACGGTGCAGAACTTTGGGCGTCTTTGTTAAAATCATCGGAAAATGGTACATTGGGCAAAGATGTTAAAGTTGTAATTACAGATATTGAAATGCCGCAAATGGATGGACATCGTTTGACAAAACTTATAAAATCTAACGAAGAATTTGCACATTTGCCTGTAATAATTTTCTCATCTTTAATTACGCATCAAATGCATATTAAAGGCAAAGAACTTGGCGCAAGCGAACAATTAAGCAAACCGGAAATTGGCAGATTGGTAGAAGTTGTTGATACTTTTGCATTAAAATAGAAATTAGCTTTAAATATAAGACGAGGTGGTAACGAAATGAACAAAAAGTATATTGTGCGTCAACCTGTAAAAGATAAACACAACGCTGTTATAGGGCATGAGCTTTTATATTACGGTGAGAATTCGGCGTTTGGGAAAGACGATGACAGCAGTGATTACGCAGCAGCTGACACTATTTATAAATATTTGATGTTGAACACTGAAAAAGTTTTGCAAAACACTTTGAATTTTATGACATTTACAACCACCTTGCTTGTGAAAAAAACACCTAATTTATTTAAAAAGGATGACTTAGTCATTCAAATAGATGACAGTGTACTTATTCACCCTCTTGCTATGCACATGGTGAGAAAATATGCAAAAGATGGTTATAAAGTAGCTGTTAATGAATTTAGGTTTGCCCCAAGATATATGGCGGAACTAAGCAATATTGAATATATTAAAATTGACATATCTTCAACAAGTGAGGTGCATATAACAAATATAGTTGAAACGGCACACAGCCTTAATAAAACATGCATTGCAATAAATGTTGAAACAGAAGAACTTTACAATATTGCGATGAAACATGAATTTGATGCATTGCAGGGCACTTATGTAGCACAAAAAATTGCAACAAAAGCACACAGCGGTGAATATTTACAAAGCAATTTCTTCCGTTTAATGGTTGCTGTAACAAAAGATGACCCGGATATTGAAGAGATAGAGGGCATTATCAATGTGGATGCATCACTTACATATAGCATTTTAAAAGTTGTAAACAGTGTTCATTTTGCACTTAGATACAAAGTGACAAATATTAAACAAGCCATAACAATTATGGGCCTAACAGAGATGAAACGTTGGGTATATTTGCTTAGCCTTGCTGACAATGAAAACGGCGGAAACGATGAAGCAACAGAGCAATTTTTGCGTTTGTCTTTCTTAAGGGCGACTTTCTGCAGCCATTTAGCCGGCATAATGAGAAACCCTGCAGTTACAAAACAAGACGCTTATATGCTGGGTATGTTCAGCACATTAACTTATTTAATAGATGCGCCACTTGAAGAAATTTTGGCGCAAATTCCTATTGCTGATGAGATTAAAGTTGCCCTTTTAAGCCAAGAGGGAGTAGCCGGCAGCCTTTATAAATTTGTGCTTGAATATGAAAACGCACATTGGGACGAAAGCTTTGCGTTGGCAGAAACTTTAAAATTACCCATGGAAGAGATAACAAATATTTATTTCGAGTGCGTTAGCGAAGTTAATAGTATTTGGAATGATTTAATTGAAGAAGAACAACAATTTGAAGAGTAAAATTGTGACTGTAACTGGATTTGTTTATTTGGTTGCAGTCATTTTTTGTGGTTTAAAAAATAAATAAAATTTTTTAAGTAATTGACAAATTGACGTAGTTGTGATAGTATATTATAAATTTATCTATAATAATTTTGTAAAATAATTGTTAAACAGTATTTTAATATAGCTTCGACATATTACAGCAAAAAATATTAAAATCTGTTTTAATAATATATAATTTTGTGAAAGAAGGTAATTTTGTGAGCAATAAGAAAAAACACGTAGATAACGATTATTCGTTAGAGAGAGTACCGGCTACAGCGAGAAAAAGCTTTTTAAGTATGTTCGTGGTTATGTTGGGCTTTACTTTTTTCTCGGCTAGTATGAGTGTTGGTGCACGAATTGGCAATGGTCTTGATTTTTCAGGCTTTATTTTAGCGGTTATAATCGGTGGCGCTATTTTGGGAACTTATACAGGAATTTTAGGCTATATCGGTTGCGATACAGGCTTATCGCTTGATTTGCTATCAAAACATTCATTCGGAACATTCGGTTCAAAATTACCCTCGGCTTTAATTTCATTTACACAAATTGGTTGGTTTGGTGTTGGTGTTGCTATGTTTGCAATTCCTGCGGCAGACCTTCTTGGTATAGAGCCGTTTATTTTAATTGTGATTGCAGGCTTGCTCATGACAGCATCAGCTTATTTTGGAATGCAAGCACTTACAATTGTAAGCAGCATTTCTGTGCCGTTGATTGCAATTTTAGGCATTTATTCAATGTTTTTGGCAACAAGCGAAAGCGGTGGCTTGGCAAAAATGTTTGGCAATGGTGAAGAAGAGCTAACTTTGTTAATTGCGGTATCTTTGGTAATTGGCTCGTTCATCAGTGGCGGCACAGCAACACCAAACTTCGTGCGTTTTGCTAAAAACAACAAAGTGGCTGTTATAACAACAGTTGTTGCGTTTTTCTTAGGCAACACATTAATGTTTGCTTTTGGTGCTGTTGGTGGCGCAGTTACAGGCAGAGACGATATTTTCTATGTAATGATAGCACAAGGCTTAACAATTCCTGCACTTCTTGTTTTGGGTGCTAATATTTGGACAACAAATGATAACGCGCTTTATACAGGCGGCTTAGGTCTTGCAAATATAACAGGTTTGCGTAAACGTCCAATGGTTTTAATTTCAGGTGTTATCGGCACACTTACAGCATCATGGTTATATTATAATTTCGTAAGCTGGCTTGCCTTTTTAAATAGCACTTTGCCACCAATTGGCGCAATTATAATTTGCGATTATTTCATGAATAAAGCACAATATAAACAAGATGATGTGAAATTTCCACCTGTTAAAATTGGTGCAATAGTGGGTGTTGTAGCAGGCGGTTTAGTTGGAAACTTCGTACCTGTTGGAATTACTTCTGTAAATGCGATGGTTGTTGCTGTAATTTGTTTTGTTGTGATAAATAAATTGACAGACAAGAAAAAGGCATAGTAGTTTTACATAAAGTTAACTATTAAACAGCGAAAGGGGCATTTTTATGTTAATTAAAAATGTGTATATCGAAAACGAGCAAAATGTTTGCGACATAAGGATTGAAAACGGAAAATTCGCTGAAATATCGCAGAATATAGCAAGCGCACAAGGTGAGGAAATTATAGATATGCAAGGATGTCTTGCGCTGCCCCCGTTTGTGGAATCGCATGTGCATTTAGACAGCTGTTTAACAGCAGGGCAACCTCGCTTTAATATGGCGGGTACACTTTTTGAGGGCATTGCGATTTGGGGTGAGAGAAAAGAAAGCCTTACACAAGACGATGTTAAAGAACGTGTGAGAAAAACTGTCAGAATGCAAGCCGAAAATGGTGTGCAGTACATAAGAACGCATGTTGACGTAACCGACCCAAGTTTAACGGCAATGAAAGCGATGATTGAGCTAAGAGAGGAATTGAAAGATTTTATCGAGTTACAAATAGTTGCTTTTCCGCAAGAGGGCATTTGCAGTTTCCCCAATGGCAAAGAGCTTATGGAAGAGGCAATGAAAATGGGTGCGGACGTTGTCGGAGCAATTCCTCATTTTGAATTCACAAGGGAATATGGTGTTGAATCGCTTAATTTTGCAGTAGATTTAGCGGCAAGGCACAATAAGCTTGTAGATGTGCACTGCGATGAAATAGATGATGAGCAAGCAAGGGGCCTTGAAGTTTTGGCAGCAAGGGCATATGAAAGCGGGCTTAAATCAAGAGTGACGGCCAGCCACACAACAGCGATGCACTCTTACAACAACGCTTATGTTGTTAAGTTAATGCGACTTTTAAAAATGTCAGAAATTAATTTTGTGGCAAATCCGCTGATAAATACACATTTGCAAGGCAGAATGGACACTTATCCAAAACGCAGGGGCGTAACAAGGGTGAAAGAGCTTTTGGAACAAGGCATAAATGTGGCTTTTGGACATGATGATATATGCGACCCATGGTATCCGCTTGGCACAGGAAATTTAAGAGATGTTGCCTTTTTAGGCTTGCATGTTTGCCAAATGATGGGTTATGAAGAAATTTTAAATTCCTATAAATTAATATCTACGAATGCGGCAAAGGCTTTGAATTTATGTGATAATTATGGCTTTAAAGTAGGAAATGATGCTAATTTTTTAGTGCTTGAAGGAAAAAATTTCTACGAGGCTCTTAATAAAAAAGGCGAAATATTATATTCTTTTAGAAAAGGTAAGCCAATTGTTAAATCTGTTCCGGCAAAAAGAGAAGTTTTGTTTTAAATGATGTCGACATTCACGGCGGATGAAAGATAAAACGAACTTGGCATCGGAATGCCGAAAACATTTTAAAAGTGCAAAAGGTGCAAAGAAGCATTTTAATGTTTCTTTGCTCCTTTTTTATACAAGCGTTATTTTCAATATAGTGTTGACAAGAATATGTATAAAATTATATTATTAAAGGGTAGAATATATTATAATTCACTGAAAATGCTATGCACATATTTGAATTTTGTTTTTAAAAGTGCTATACTCAAAAAGCACGGTAAAGAATATGATTCATTGTGAAATAGAAAGGTTAAAGGTAAAGTTTATGAAATTGGCAATAGTAGGCACAGGTTATGTGGGGCTTTCACTGGCAGTGCTGTTTTCGCAATACCACAAGGTGTACGCCATTGATATATTGCCGGATAAAACAGAAAAAATCAACAATAAAATATCACCTATTCACGATGAATTAATAGAAGAATACTTAAGAGAAAAAAATCTTGATTTAACAGCAACTTTAAGCTACGAAACAGCATGTGAAGATGCTGATTTTGTCATTGTTGCAACACCTACAGACTATGATGCAGAAAAAAATTATTTTAACACCTCAACAGTCGAAGCCGCAATTGAAAAAATAATTAAAATTAACCCTAATGCAACTATAATCATCAAATCGACTATCCCTGTTGGATATACCGAAAAAGTGAAAAAGAAGTTTAATTATGAGAACATAATTTTTTCGCCGGAGTTTTTGCGAGAAGGAAAAGCATTGTATGATAATCTTTATCCATCGAGAATTGTTGTGGGCGCTAAAGGTGAAAGCGCACAAAAATTTGTTGCATTATTAACGCAATGTGCACAAAAATCAGATATACCTGTGGTTTATACAGGGTCTACTGAAGCTGAGGCGATTAAACTTTTTGCCAATACATACCTTGCTATGCGGATTTCGTTTTTTAATGAGCTTGATAGTTACGCAGAAATAAGAGAGCTTGACAGCGCGACTATCATCGAGGGAATTGGACTTGACCCAAGGATAGGGAATTATTATAATAATCCATCTTTTGGATATGGCGGCTATTGTTTGCCGAAGGATACAAAGCAATTGCTTGCTAATTACAGCGATGTGCCACAAAGTATAATTTCGGCAATTATAGAATCTAACAGAACCAGAAAAGACCATATTGCCAATGTGATAGCGGCAAAAAATCCTAAAATTGTAGGTGTTTACAGGCTTACAATGAAGGCTGGCTCAGATAATTTTAGGTATAGCGCAATTCAAGGTATAATGAAGCGCCTTATTCAAGCCGGAATAGAAGTGATAATTTTCGAGCCGGCTTTAAATGACGAGGAATTCCACGCGTGTAAAGTTATTAAAGATATTGATGAATTCAAGGCAAAATCTGATATAATTATCGCAAACAGAAAAAGCAAAGAGCTTTTAAATGTTAAAGAAAAAGTTTACACAAGGGATATTTTTGAAAAAGATTAGGTTTTGTTAAATTATATTTTTGTTATAGTATAATTTAAAATAATGGCAAAGAAAAATATATTGTGTTTTTGATATGATAATATATAAAATGGCAGGTGCGAAAATGTTTTCGCACCTGCCATTTTGTGTTTTATTAGCTTATCTTTTCACGCTGAAAAGAAGAAGTTTTCAAATGCTGTAAGCTTGAGATAGTGGCAGTGCACATCTAGGGGAACGGATTCCTCGTTACCCTCGGAATGACAGCGCTTGCCTAAGGGAACGGATTCCTCGGCTACCCTCGGAATGACAGCGCTTGCCTAAGGGAAC
>CAYJGV010000001.1:16810-46191 GCA_964369715.1 uncultured Bacteroides sp.
TAAGGGAACGGATTCCTCGGCTACCCTCGGAATGACAGCGCTTGCCTAAGGGAACAGATTCCTCGGCTACCCTCGGAATGACAGCGCTTGCCTAAGGGAACGGATTCCTCGGTTACCCTCGGAATGACAGCGCTTGCCTAAGGGAACGGATTCCTCGGTTACCCTCGGAATGACAGCACTTGGCTAAAATTATTTCTTCCTCTTAATTATATTTTTAAATGTACTCCACAAACTTTTAATGTTAAAAGCGAATAATGCCACACAAATTAAAAAGCTGAAAACAGGCCAGAATGTAATTTCATATAGTGTTATAAAAGCTTGAACAGTTAATAAAAGCGTGTTAATTACAACTATATTTAAAGAAAAATTCATTGGTATAAGTTTGCGTGTGCTTATAATTCTTAATATAAAAACTAGCAAATAACTTACAAGTGTTGCAATTACAGCACCGTTTACACCTAAAATTGGGATTAAAATAAAATTTAAAATACAGTTGACAACAGCTGCGCTCATCATAGTGAAAAGCGAAAGCATGCTGCGTTTTTCCACCATGTAAATGCTGTTTAAAAAATTAGATAAAGATGAAAAAATCGTTGCTATAACCAAAAACGGAATAAATGTCCAACCGATAAAATAATCACTTCTATATAAAAGCATGAATGGCTGTGCAATTAAAATTAACCCTGCACCGCAAACAAACATGACACCTTGATACGCCTTGAATATATTAGAAAAGAATTTACCTCTGGTTTTAGTGTCGTTTTCTGTAACGGCGCTAATTTGCCATGCCTCTGTAAAAATAGTTGAAACTATAGTTAAAATTGTGGGCAAACGATAACTTGCGCTGTAAATGGCTGTCCAGCTTTCCCCATTGGGAAGCATTGCCGCCACAAATAATTGATCGCTGGCATTTGTAACCCACCAAAAAATACTTGCAGGAACAAGCGGTAAAGAATAAGCAAGCATGCGTTTTAAAAGTGGAAAACTTGCCTTTGTCAATTTAATAAATTGCCATAATTTTAATATGATAAACAAAAATAATACACTGAATGCATCTGCAAAAATAACAGCAAGCAAATAGCCTGTAGGGCCAAGTTGCATGTTTCGAAGCAAAACCACATATAAAACACAAGTTACAACAGTGGTTAAAATGCCGTCAATTGCATAAATTCGTATTTTTTGCATGGCCCTTGCAAATTGACAATTTAATGTGCGCAAACAGCTGACAGGTAAATAAATGCATATCAGCACTATATATTCGGTGTACCATTCAATTTGAGCGATAAGGGGCGATAATAATATAAAAGCAAACGAGCCCATAGCTATAGCTAGAATGCCGTTTGTGTATACATGGCTTTTGTTTGTGTTTTTTTCAAGCCCGAAACGTATTATAGCATTGGAAATTCCAAGGCTTACAAGCGGTATTGCAAAATTTGCAAGCTGGTTTAATAAATCTCTTACACCGTTTGTTTCTTGCGATTCAAACCAATAGCTGAATAGTGGCGCCATGACGAAAAATAATAGCCGTGACGAAAATTGGCTTACAGCAAAAAGTGCAGTGTTAGATATTAATCGTTTGTATTTTTTATCCATTTGATGATATTCTCCTAAAAGGTTTTGTTGCAAAAATATTTGAGCTTTATGTTTTAAAAAGCGTTTTATTAAGGCAATTTTGTCTTATATAGATGTAATTATTTATTAAGCATCTTTCTGCGCATATTGTAATCCGGCATATGTAATTGCATAATATCCCAAAACTTTTTGCTGTGGTTAGGCACTAAAAAATGCGCATATTCGTGCATTATTACATATTCGATGCAATCGTAAGGTTTTGCGAGCAATTGCAAATTTAAGGTTATATACCTCTTTTTAATATGACATACACCCCAGCGACTTTTCATGTCCCTTACTTTTATTTGCGGAAGCTGTCCATTTAAAGTGTCGGCGAAAAGCGGAAAAATTAAACGACTGATACGCTCAAATAAAATTTGAGCCTCCATTGTGCGTTCTTTTTCGATAATAATCGTGCTTGTGTTTGCATTTGCCAACTTTCGCTGTGATTTAATTATCCAATCTTTTTTTTGAAGTATAAAAGCGGTTATGTCTTTTTGTGGGCATCGTAAAGGCGCTGAAACGCTTATTTCACCATTTTTATTTATACGAAGATTTATATTTTTGATTTTTTTTCGTGTTAAAATATATTTTAAATCATCAATATAATATTCTTTTTTCTCGTTTTGCATAAATTATCCTTTTGGATTTGTTGATTGTTTAAAAAGTGTGTTTTTTACAATAGACATAATTTGCGCGCATAAATTATAAAGGTGTAAGTACACTTTTAATTTCTAAAAAGGCAAGTTTTCTGTTTTGCATTTTATGCCTTATGATATTATACTATAATAATTATATACAATCAAATTTTTATTCGAATTATTTTTTAAATATCTAACCAAAAGTTACTATATTTTATTGAAAATTTGTGCATGTGCATTATAATGCTTTTTAGTAAATTGATTATTTTAGCGACTTGAATAATTATTGCTGTTTTATGAAAAATATATTGAAATTTTTTTGTAATAAAATTGGATTTACACCTTGACATTTACTAGATATAGTGTAATAATATTATTTATACTCAATATTTAGTAAAAATGCATGGGGAGGGTATCTTTTGATAAAAAGTGTTAAAAAACGTGATGGACGTGTTGTATTATATAACGATGATAAAATTGCACAGGCTATTTTAAAAGCAATGCAAGCTGCAAACGAGGGGGACGCAACACAAGCTGCAATTATAGCACAAATTGTGGGCAAAACTCTTGAGGAAAAATGCGGATTTGAGCCGCCGTTAATTGAACAAATTCAAGACACGGTAGAGCATGAAATGATGCGTGCCGGATTTGAAGAAGCGGCTAAAAAATATATTTTATATAGGGCACAGCGCACACGTATAAGAGAGGCAAACACCTCTTTAATGAAAACAATAGACGAAATTACAACAGTTGATGCAAGAATAAGCGATATGAAGCGTGACAATGCGAATATTGATGGAAACACCGCAATGGGTAGCATGCTGCAAATTGGCACGGCAGGAGCAAAGGCATATAATGCACTTAATTTGTTAACGCCTGAACAAGCTGAAGCATATACAAATGGTGATATTCATATACACGATTTCGATTTTTACGCACTTACAACAACTTGTTGTCAAATAGATTTAATAAAATTGTTCGAAGGTGGTTTTTCCACAGGTCACGGCTTTTTGCGTGAACCCAAAAGCATAGCAAGTTATGCGGCACTTGCGGCGATTGCCATTCAATCTAACCAAAACGACCAACACGGTGGACAAGGTGTGCCGAATTTTGATTATGCGATGGCAAAAGGTGTTGAAAAAACATTTGCAAAAGCATATTTAACACGTTTGCAATTTGCACTTGAAGATGTGCTTTTAATCGATAATGCGAAAGAAATTGCAAGTATGGCAATTGAAAAAGCCGCAGAGGAATGCGGCTTAAAAGCAGCAAAACTTGAAGAACAAGAAGATAAATTCGACGAAATAGTACAAAATTATATATTAAACAACACAGCAGCGGACGGAGATTGCGCAAAACGCATAGTTGAAAATGCACGCAAGAGGGCAAATGACCAAACAGAAAGAGAAACATATCAAGCGATGGAAGGCTTTGTGCATAATTTGAACACAATGCATTCAAGGGCAGGCGCACAAACGCCGTTTTCTTCCATAAACTACGGTACAGACACAACACCTGAGGGTCGTATGGTTATACGTAATATTTTACTCGCAACCGAAAGCGGCCTTGGCCACGGTGAAACAGCAATTTTCCCTATACATATTTTTAAAGTAAAAGAAGGCGTGAATTATAACAAAGAGGATAAAAACTACGATTTGTTTAAGCTTTCATTTAGGGTTAGTGCAAAGCGTTTGTTCCCCAATTATGTTTTCCTCGATAGTCCGTTTAATTTACAATATTACAAAGAGGGAAAACCGGAGACAGAAGTTGCGACAATGGGTTGTCGTACACGTGTTATGGCAAA
Organism: uncultured Bacteroides sp.; assembly: GCA_964369715.1. Lineage (GTDB taxonomy): Bacteria > Bacillota > Clostridia > Oscillospirales > Ruminococcaceae > Ruthenibacterium. The sequence goes on from CAYJGV010000001.1 coordinate 20,867, forward strand.
TACGGCTTATCCCCACAGCGAAATTGCAAACAGCCGTGGCAATTTGTCGTTCACATCGATAAATTTACCTCGCCTTGCAATTGAGGCAAAAGGCGATGAGGCTAAATTTTTTGAAATGCTTGAAGAAAAAATGGATTTAGTTGCACGTCAATTGCGTGATAGGTTTGAAATTCAAGGCAAAAAACGTGTTTATAATTACCCGTTCTTGATGGGGCAAGGCATTTGGCTTGACAGTGATAAACTTGGCCCGGTGGACGAAGTAAGGCAAGTTTTAAGGCATGGAAGTTTATCTATTGGCTTTATTGGCCTTGCAGAAACCTTAATGGCACTTTATGGCCGTCACCATGGTGAAACGGACGAAATGCAACAAAAAGGCATTAAAATAGTTAAATTCATGAGAGATTTTTGCGATAATAGGGGCAAGGAAGAATCGCTTAATTACGGGCTTTTAGCAACACCTGCAGAGGGGTTAAGCGGCAGATTTATCAAAATGGATGTAAAGCGCTATGGCAAAATCAAAGGCGTTACAGACCATGATTTTTATACAAACTCGTTCCATGTTCCTGTTTATTATGATATTTCAATTTATGATAAGATTAATAAAGAGGCGCCATATCACGCATTTACAAATTCGGGACACATAAGCTATGTGGAACTTGACGGTGACGTAGCCAATAATTTAGAGGCGTTTGAAAATGTTGTAAGGTGTATGCATGATGCAGGAATCGGATACGGAAGCATAAACCACCCTGTCGATAGAGACCCTGTTTGCGGATATGTTGGTGTTATCGGTGAATTTTGCCCACGTTGCGGCAGACGCTCGGGCGAAGCATTAAGCGAAGAGCAAATTGCGGAGTTGCGAAAAAAATACCCTGAGGCTGTAAGGGATATGCTTGTTTAAACATAGTGTATAAAAATATAGTAAATTATATACCTTGAGTATATTTAATAAATAATATTACAAAACATAAAAAGTGAAATCGGAGGAATAGAAATGGAAAACAGAGTTGAAATAAATAAAAGTGCAAAGCAAGGAAAAGATATTAGCTTTGAAAGAATTCGCCGCATTACAGGTTATCTTGTAGGAACAATGGATAAATGGAATGATGCGAAAAAGGCAGAAGAATCAGAACGTGTGAAACATTCATAAGATGTCGAGCGTTAAATTTAATATCGCAGGCATAATTACAGATTCAATAGTAGACGGTCCGGGTATACGTGTAAGCGTCTTTGCCCAGGGCTGTCTACATGCTTGCGTAGGTTGTCATAATCCGTCAAGTCATTCGTTTGAAGAAAAGCACTTGATGAGCGTAAAAGAAGTTTATGAAATTATAAAAAGGAATAAACTTAGCAAAGGCGTAACGTTTAGCGGTGGCGAGCCTTTTTGTCAAGCGCAAGCTTTTTATGAGCTTGCAAAGCTTTTAAAAGAGGATGGCTATGAAATTGCATGCTACACCGGATACACTTATGAAGAAATAAAAAATAGCGATGAAACGAAAAATAATTTATTAAATTTGCTGGATATTTTAATAGACGGCAAATTTGTTATGCCACTTCGCAATTTAGATTTGCGGTTTAAAGGCAGTGAAAATCAACGTATAATAGACGTGCAAGAAAGCCTTGAAAAGAATGAAATTATTTTATCAAAAGATGAGCGCTGGGTTGGGAGTTGTTAATAAATGCGCATGAGATTTAAAAAATATGCAGGACCCGAGCTTGATGCATGGGGTGCATGTGTTAGAGATGCAGCGGCAATTTGTGGAAAATGGAACGAGTTTTTCACAAGGGCCGAGCAGAAATTATATATTGAACTTGGGTGCGGTAAGGGTGGATTTATTGCTAAACATGCCGCTAAAAACCCAAATATAAATTACATAGGTATTGATATTACCGACAAGGTTTTAATACTTGCCAAGCGCAATATAGAACGTGAATTTGCACAGGTAAACAGAGAAATTGACAATGTTATCATAACAGCATTTGACATTGAAAGAATAAATACAATGTTTAAAAAGCCGGATGAAATAGGACGCATTTACATCAATTTTTGCAATCCGTGGAATAAAAAATCGGGACAAAAAAAACACAGATTAACTTATACACGTCAACTTAATTTATATAAGGAATTTATGGCACAGGATGCGCAAATATTTTTTAAATGCGATGACGATAATTTGTTTGAAGATACGTTGATTTATTTAAATGATGCAGGCTTTGAAATAGTTTGGCAAACATGGGATTTACACGCAAACGAGCACGAATTTCCCGAGGAAAATATACGCACAGAGCATGAAAATATGTTTGCCGAGCAAGGGCTTTTAACACACGCATTAATTGCAAAAGTGAAAAAAGCTTGAATTTACAATAATATTTTAAAAATTTCATCAAATGAATTTTTAAAAATGCAATAAAAAAATGTTAAAATTTTTTAGCAATTTATAAAAACACTGGAAAAAATAATAAAACTGTGATATAATTGTTCTTGTTTGTGAAATATGCACAAAAAAAGAGAGTTTTTTATTTAGAAAGGGTGTTTTTGTTGTCAAATTTTAAAATTATTACAGAAACTAATACAGATTTACCGCAAAAAATGATAGATGAGCTTGGAATTCACGCTATACCTATGCTTTTTACACAATGCGATAAAGAATATTTAAACTATGCTGACGGACGTGAGCTTGACCACCTTGAATTTTACAAAAAGCTTAAGGAAGGGCATATGTCCACAACAGCTCAAATTCCAATGGCGGCATTCCGTGACTATCTTACACCATATCTTGATGAGGGAATGGATGTTTTATATTTAGGTTTTTCGTCCGGACTTTCAGGCACTTTCAGCTCATGCAGTATTGTTGCCGAGGAATTAAGAGAAGACTACCCGGATCGTAAAATAATTATGGTTGATACACTGTGCGCATCTATGGGCGAGGGTTTGATTGTTACATATGCAGTCAACAAACAAAAAGAGGGCGCAAGCATTGAAGAAGTTGCAAAATGGGTAGAAGATAATAAACAAAAAGTTGCACATTATTTTACAGTTGAAGATTTACACCATTTAAAACGTGGCGGAAGGCTTTCCGGCACATCTGCGGCTATCGGTTCAGTGATGAACATCAAGCCTATCTTGCGTGTGAATGAAGAGGGTGGCTTGGTGCCATGCGGAAAAGTTAGGGGCAGAAAACAAAGCCTAGACTTTTTGGCAAAAACAGTTGTTGAAAAAGCAGTTAATATACAAGATGAATATGTGTATATTTGCCATGCTAATTGCGAGGAAGATGCTAAATATATAATTGAATGCATAGAGCGTGATGGAAAACCAAAAGGCGTTGTTTCGAGCATGATAGGACCTGTTATCGGCGGACATGCAGGACAAGGCGCAATAGGGGTTTTCTTTATTGCCGATTCGCGTGAATAATTTTGCTTGTAAATTGTTATTATATGTATTTTTATAAATTGCAAATAGGCAATTTTTAAAATATAATATTATCTAAATTTACGAAAAATATAACTATAAAAAATAATAGGGGATGATGCCCAAACAAACCTATGTTTTGCAAAAATTTATTGCAAAACGGGTTGAATACAGCATCATCCCTCTATGTTTTTTGTGATTTATAAATTTTAAAGGTGAACGTGTTGAAGAAAAAACAAAAAAACATTAAATTTAATAATTGGTTTTTAAAAGAAAAAATTGACAACAAAGTTATTTTTGCTGCAATTTTCATTTTTTATGTGTTCTTGTTCGTTTTTTTGTTTTTGCTAAGGGGACAATTACACAATGTTGAAAAAACACAGATTGTAGAATTAGGACAAGAGGGCTCAATTTCTTCAACCGACAGTGAACTTGTTTTTGAAATTGAACCTGTTATCACACAGGAAGTAATAATCATAAACGGTAGATGTTCATATAAAAATGAACAGATTAACATATTTAATAATAATATTGCGCTTTTGTACGAAGATAAAGATGTTTATATTGTGCCAACTTCGCTTGTGGGAAGTGATATTTATTATGATAATACGACATTTACAAGTATGGTTGCAACAGATTTATTGCCAGAGGGGAAAGCACAAATTATTGTTTTGTATAATAGCAATAATTATGATTTAGATATCTACACAGATGTTTTTATTGATATTCAAGGGGAGTAAATATGCAAAATAAAATAAAAGTGCTGCATATAGCGCCATATATCATATTGTTTATTGCATCTATGTTTTTTTTCGCAACACACAGCATGACAAGTGGTGATGACAGCTATTTTGCAACAGCATTGGATAATACTTCGTTGTTAGATTGGCTAATATTACGTTATTTCACATGGACAAGTCGAATTATAATAGAATTGCCGCTTGTGCTTGTTGCAGGCAGTGCTTTGGCAAAACCAATTTATATGCTAATAAATTCCTCTTGCCTTGTAATTATTGCTTATATATTTGCTTCAATGTCGCAAATAAAATCTAATGCAAAAATTGTTGTAAACGTATTTATATGCTGTATAATGTATTTTTTTTGGGCAACTTTGGGGTACGATTCAGGATCTATTACAATGAGCGCAGTTTATTTATGGCCACTTGCAGCATGTTGTATAAGTGTATATCCTTTAATTTTATATTTAGTGAAAAAAGAAAACGTCAATAAAATTTACATGATAATTGGTGCTTTATCTGCGCCGTTTGGAGTGAATTTTGAACAATACTGTGTTGTTATGTTTTTGCTTTTTTCATATTTTGTAATTGCTGCATTTAAACAAAACAATAAAAACAAAGCAATTTTAATTTATAGCGCACTTATTTTATTTATATGTTTAGCTATGTTGATAATACAGCTGACATGTCCCGGAAACACAGCGCGAAGCGAGCAAAGTTATATTTATTTTTATGATTTTGATATGATGAGCTTTTTAGAAAAAATTGAAATGGGAGCATCTGCCACGGCTGACGGATTATTTTTTACACCTAATTTTGTATGGGGTGTATTTTATATAGTTATCGCCTTTGCAGGGATATTATTTGGTGGGAATTTCTTGCAAAAATTTATTACTGTTGTGCCAATGATGGCTTATTTAATCTTTGGGGTTTTGCCAACATATTTGCCACAGGAAATTTCGCAAAAATTGATATTATCGCAATATATAACGCAATATGGAACAATTTATTTACAAAACCATAATGATTTAAAGGCTTATTTGCCATTTGTTATAATGATGAGTTTAATTTTATTTCTTATAATTTCGGTGTATATTGTTTTTGGAAACACGAAAGTGAGCATTACAGCTGTTTTCATTTTGCTTTGTGGGCTTGCCGCCAGGATGTCCACAATAGTGTCGGCAAATATTTGGGCTTCGGGTGCAAGAACAAATATTGTTATGTATTTTTGCTTTTTTGCAGTAATTGTTTTTATGCTTTCTAAAATAATTACATTTATTGATAAAGAAAAGATAAACACTTTAAGAAAAATTACACCCAAAAACAACAATGGGTGAACTTTTAAAAGCTCACCCATGACGTTCATAATATATTTAATTTGTGCGTGAAAACAAAAATTAATTTATACTGATTCCACCATAAAATACTTTAATAAGTATATTTACTCGTGTTGTTATGCATGTAAATAGTCGAAGAACCTGCTTGGTGCAACATACTTGTTTGCGCAGCATATAATTCTTGCTGGTATGTGTCTGAAAATGATCTATGCAACCATTTGTCAAGGCCTTCTTCCAAAAGTCTTTCCCAGGAAATTGCTTGACGACCCCTTAGTATAGGGTAGCACAAGACATTGCTTTGCTGTGCGGCAACCATTGCATCTTGAGTGCTACCAACCACAAGAACTTGCCTGTGTTGATAACCACAAGTTAATACAGTTTTTAAAAGTGCACTTTCGCTGGAAAGCTTTGCGCCTAGGAAACAATCAGGGCTTGGAAGCCTCCATTGTTGCCAATGCATTTTTAATGCAACCACACCTTCTTTGCTACAAACTACGACGTCTGCGACACGTTGTACGCTGTGCAACATTTCGTTAACGCCTTCGTATACAATTTTGCTTTGTGCGGGAGCTAAGCAATTTTCATCAATATCCAGCCAGAATAAAAATTCTCGTACCTTTTTGTAACTCTTTGCGCTCATATTTACTACCCCATCTCTGTTTTGTGCGCTGTACGGTACATATATTCGGCTTTTCATATACATTGTACATTGTTTTTGCATTATATGCTATATGCAATTTAACCAATCTTTATTGGTAATAATGCATGAAGAATATGACGATATGTCAATAAATTTAATAGTTGGAGGCATACTTATATTAAATGTTACAAAATATACACTGAAATTTCTTGCATCTTATGTTATAATATGATAAACTAAAAAAATATTTAAATAATTTTAAGTTGAAATGATAAAATTTAACGATAATTAGTTAAAAAAAGTAAAATATATACTTTGAAGGAGATAATTTATGTATAATAATGATAATAACCAAGGTTTTAACAGTGAAATGTTTGGTGAAGATGGCAAAAATTACAATAATAATAATCAAGAATTTACGCATGGTAATGGGATGAATGGGCTTAATTATTCGATGCAGGATAATAACGAAACTCTTAACTCATATGCTACAAAAACATTTTTGTGGATGTTTGGTGGCCTTATGGCGACATTTATAACTGCAATAATGATGTATGCGAGTGGAATATGGGCAGCAATTTTTTCTGTGCCGTATTTAGCTGTTATATTGTTAATTGCTGAAATGCTGGTAGTTATCACATTGAGTGCGAGGATAAATAAATTAAAATCAACTACAGCTGTTGTGTTGTTTTTTGTGTATGCGATTTTAAATGGTGTTGTATTTTCAACTTTTTTTGTAATGTATGACCTAGTGTTTTTAATTTTTGTTTTTGGGATTACAGCGTTGTTTTTTGGTGGTCTTGCTTGTTATGGTTTTGTAACAAAAAAAGATTTAACTAAGCTGGGGCCTATTTTAATTGGTGGTCTTATATTCATGATGATTTTTTATGTTTTTGCATTGTTTATTAATTTAGAGGCGTTTGATATAGTTATTTCTTTTATTGGTCTTGCATTGTTTATGGGGTTAACCGCTTATGATACTCAAAAAATAAAAATGTATTATAATGCTTATGGTACCGATAGTGAAATGGCGAAAAAAACAAGTATTATTTGCGCACTGCAATTGTATTTGGATTTCATTAATATATTTATTTATCTACTTCGCATACTTGGCCGTAAAAGATAGCCCACTGCGTGAAATGCCACTGCGTGGAGCAACACGCACCTAGAGAGCGTTGCAATAAGATAAGTGCACACACGGGCATCACGCATATGAAAACTGCAAATGCCACTGCGTGGGGGCAACACGCGCATAAATATTATATAAGCGAAATTATCTAGCAATAGGAGATAAAATGCAAAACACAGCAATCTTTTGCACATTAAATTCAAAATATATACATGCGAGTTTAGCACCTTTTTATTTAGCTGCGGCAGTAAACCAAAGTTGCAATGGTTTTTTTACTGCTAAAGTTTTTGAAAGCACGGTAAAAGAGGCGCAAAAAAGCACAGATAAACTTGCAGATGCAATTTTAACCGATAAACCTTTGTTTATCGGTTTTTCGTGTTATATTTGGAACATAGAAACAATTTTTCAATTAGCCAAAGTGATAAAGGAAAAATCTCCTAAAATTACTATAGCGTTGGGTGGGCCTGAGGCCGGGCATAACGCTAAACAAATTTTAAACGACAACACTTTTATAGATTATGTATTTGCAGGTGAGGGCGAGAAAAGTGTGCCCGAGTTTTTAAACTTGTTAGCAATTGGTACAAGCCCGAAAAAGGACGAAATAAGCGGACTTAATTCAAGAAGCTATTCTTCACTGCCTTGTTTTTTAAATGGCGAAACAGCCTTAATAAACCCATATACTGATGAATATTTCAAAGTTTTGAACAATAGGATAGCTTATATTGAAACAAGCAGGGGTTGTCCGTTTAGTTGTGCGTTTTGTCTTTCGGGAAGCAGCGATAAACCAAGATATTATGAAGATGACATAATATTTGAAAATATTATAAAACTTGCAAATAGTGGAACACAGACAGTAAAATTTATAGATAGAACTTTTAATTCAAATGCAAGACATGCAAATAAGATTTTGCAGTTTTTGCTTGATAATATAGGTAAAGAAATAAGCGAAGAAATTTGTTTTCACTTTGAAATTGCAGCAGATATTTTAAAAGATGATACAATGAAACTTTTAGAAAAAATGCCACATGGTACTGTGCAATTGGAAATTGGAATGCAAAGTTTTAATGAAAAAACTTTGCAAGAAATTAACAGAAAAACTGACACCAAAAAACTTATACAAAACATAAACAGGCTTGTTGAAAGCAAAAATATGCATATACATATTGATTTAATTGCAGGATTGCCACACGAGGGCATGAATGAATTTAAAAATAGTTTTAATATAGGCTATGCTTTAAAAGCACATGTCATGCAAATGGGCTTTTTAAAAATGTTACACGGAAGCGAAATGCGCGATAATCTTGTAAAATACCCGTGCGATTTTGATGAAAAACCACCTTATCAAGTTAAAAATACTCCGTGGTTGAGCGAAAAAGAGCTTGAGGAGTTAAACCTTTGTGAAGATGCACTAGAGCGTATTTATAATAGCGGAAGGTTTTTAAGAACGGCGCAATACGCTATTTTGCAAAGTAAAAGAACACCATTTGACTTTTATTGTGAAATAGGCAAAGCGGCAAAAGAGAAAAATTTAAAAACACATAATGTGGATTTGGATGTATATACTGAATTTTTGTATAATTTTCTTGTAGATACGTATAATATTGATAAGTTAACGCTTAGAGATTATATGGTTAAAGACCGACTAAGCACAAACGCATCCGGTAAACTTCCGAAATGTTTGCAGATAAAAGATGAATTGCTCGCAAAAGCGTCAAATAAACTAAAAGAAATCTCTCCACCATTAAAAGGCGTAAAACGTGGCGTAGCACTGCTTTACAGCGAAAAAAAATTATGTTTTACAGACTATATAAACAGGGATAATGTTACCAAAGAGTATATTGTAAATGAAATTTTAGTCGATAATTTGTTTAAATTTATTTAAACAAATCGTGTATGGTAAAAAATGTAAAAAAGCTTTTTTTTTGAAAATGCCTATATTTTACAACATATATCATAATTTATACTACATTTCTAATATGTGTTTTGAATATAATGGCAAAAATAACTTAAAATGTTGTAAAATGTTTAAAATTATATTACAATATAGATGACAAGAAGACGTAGCAACATCATTAATTTGTCAAGAATAATGAAAGGGGGCTTGTAATATGACAAGGTCAGAAATGATTACACATGTGGCAAAATCAACAAGGCTGCCCGTTTCAGATGTAGACTCGGTTATCGATACAATGCTTGATAGCATTATGGAGACTCTTGCAACAGGCGAAAAAGTTACTTTAAGTGGATTTGGACGCTTTGAAATGCGTGAAAGAGCACCGAAAACATACGTTAATCCCAGAACAAAAGAGGTGCGCACATTAGAGCAAGCAAGTACACCTGGGTTTAAACCGAGCGGCATTATGAAACAACGCACAACAAGTAAGTAAGAACTTAATATTCGAAGCAAATCAACTCACAAATAATTTTAGCCGGTTGCATTAGCAACCGGTTAAATTCATGCCATTTTTACTATATTAAGATTAATTAACAAAAAGCCTACTGAATAATAAGTTATTCAGTAGGCTTTTATTATGGTTCAAATATATATCCCCTTGGATTTACAAGTATACCATTAACGGTAAATTCGATGTGTAAATGGTTGCCATAAGAGTTTCCGGTATTGCCTACTAATCCAACTTGTGTACCTTGTTGCACATTCATGCCCGGGGTAACATCAAGTCTGGAACAATGTGCATAGCGTGTTGTCATGCCGTTGCCATGGTCAATTAAAACATAATAGCCCCAACTTCCGTGGTAGCCGGCTTCGATAACTGTGCCGGTGTCTGCCGCTAAAATTGCCGAGCCGGCAGGCGCCGGAATATCAAGTCCACGGTGTGCGCCGAATTCGGTTGTGGTTTGGGTATATGCCGGTACCGGCCAAATGAACGAGCCTGAGCCGCTTACAACATCGCCGGTATAAGAGTTTGTGCTGTCAGAACTTTGCCTTATGCCGTTTAGCGTGATTTGTGTGCGTGCCTCTTGTGTGATTTCTTCCGAGATGAACACTCTGCCAACTTCAACGCCATCAATATAGCTGACATCTTCAGTGACGTTTTTCAAGCCGTTTCTACCGCTTTGTGATATAATTTGTGTGCCGGAATAATATAGCTCGCTGTCTTGCTCCTCTTCAGGATAAGGTATTTCTTCTTCGCGCACTTGCGTTACAGTGTGCATTACTTGTAAATGATTTGAAAGTTCTAACTGGCTTTCAATTTGTGCTGCATTCGTTATGGATTCAGTGTAATAAAGTCCATCTACAAGCGAAATATTATTGACAAAATTTACTCTTGCATCAGGGTTAGCCTCTTGAATCGGTATTATATTATTATCTATAATTGTTTGCAGTGCATCTCTGTTTTCGCTAACACCTACAAGCATATCATTAACATAAATGCCTGTCGCTTGCCTAATTTGGTCACTGCTTTCCTCAATAATTCTATCTGCCAATTGAAGCGAGTCTATGACTTCGCTTTGGTTGACAGAAGCAAGTGTGAATGTTGGTGTGCTTTCAAAGCTTTGCTCTTCACTTGCGGCATTAACACGACTTTCAACTGTTCGTGCGGCATCGTCCCACACAGTGTCGTTTTCAATATAGCCTAGCAAAACACCGTCTTGTGTTGCCGCAAGGGAATATGGAGTAGATAAAGTGAAATAAACGGTAAGTGCCAAAATAGCACTTGCGCATATAGGCAACAGATAACTTAAAGAGCGTAAAAAAACATTTAACAATTCTTTTCTTGAAAGCTTTTCAGGTGTGTGTCTGCCTTTTTTTATTTTGCCTATATTTTTAAAAAGTTCAACAAATGGTGATAATAAATCTAACAGTATGCCACGGAAAAATACAATTAAAGGGCGAAGCAAAGCTAAAAACAATAATTGTATTGTTTTTAATATGCTGAAAAATGCCGCCTTAATCGCCCTGCACAAAAGTAAAATTTGGTATTCTACATAATAACCAAGTTCATATAAAAACTGACCGATTGCATTTATAAAAAGGCCTTTTCGCTCTTTTTTATAAAGCAATGCGCCTTCGTTTTCGCCACGTTGCATTTGTTTGGCTAACTCAACAAATTTATATTGCATTTTCACTTGAAAATTTTTATCCTTTGTGGGTTTTGCGCTCGCCTTATCTTTGTTTGAGGTATTTATGTCAGTTTCTTTTGCAATTTTATTATCGGTAACATTTTTATTATTCTTTTTACCAAAATTCCTTGCCATAGAGTCTCCTTTTAAAGTAGTGCCAAGTTTTGTGCGTTTTTAATTTATAGTTTGCAAATAAACGCCCGAGGTGCCGTCATGTAATAAATGTGGGTTTATGCTGATATTACCTATGCGCACTTCATAATGTAAATGGTCTCCTGTGGAATAGCCTGTGGTGCCCATTCCGCCAATAACTTCGCCAATTTCCACCATGTCACCTGTGGCAACATCAATGCTGTTAAGGTGATAATAATATGTTTTTAATCCGCCGCCATGCTCTATTACAATTGTGTTTCCTGTGACGTCTAAAAACTGTGCAAAAACAACTCTGCCGTTATTTGCGGCATAAATATTGTCTTCTTCTTCGCCGTCATAGTCAATGCCTGCATGTCGTTCATATGTGCTAGAACCGTTTGTGTAACGGTATATTCCGTATTCTGTGTTAATTTTATCGCCGTCAACAGGTTTGATGAAATTTTCTTTCCAATATATCACATCGTCATAAGTTTCGTATAATGGATAAATTGCATCTCTGTAAGCTTGTAATTGCTCTGCTCCGGATGTGCTTGAAACTGTGCTGGAGCTGATGGTTAAATCTTGCCTGCCATATTCTGCCGCTAAAATTGTTATAGTTTCTTGCAATACTACATCGCCCGAAATAACTTTAATATTATAAGTTCCGGGTGAAACTAAATATCCGGTTCCTATTTGAATAGAATAGCTTTGACCATCCTTTGCAAAATATGCGTTTGCGATAGATTGCTCTATTGTTGGCTGTGCAAGTTCACCTATGCCAAAGACATTGATTCTTATTATATCACCTTGTGTGACTGTCGTTGAAGAAATATCTATACTTGGTGTGACATTTACAGTGAAACTACCCTCGAAATTAAAATCGCCATAATTATTTCCGACAGTTTTTGGACGGCTTAACTTAACCGAATAAGTATAAACGCCGTTTTTTGACATAAGCGCATTCCATGTGCCGGGGCTTTCAGCCGCGTTTATCTTTTGCCCACTTTCGTCCTTTACAGTGATTACACTTTGGTACTCGGGTGGGTAAGCGATAGTTATGTTAGGTGTGGTGTAAATCATGCTGCCTTCAACAGGCATGGTATCAAACGAGCTAAAATAATCTTTATAAACATACCCACCAAAAACAGGAGTATGCCATGCAAGATATTCGTTTCCCACAGCAATTTCATTGTTGATTGTTATATCAACGTCGGGGACAATAGTTGCATCAACATTTAAATAATGATAATAAAGTGCACCACCGATTGCCAAAAGGGAAATTACAAGTGCAAGTGAAACAAAAAAGAGAATTTTTAATAAATTAATAAACGATTTCAAAGTAAAATATCTCCTTATTAATTATTTATCTGTTGCAACAATGCATTATATTATAACATATTTTATGCGTTTTTGCAAATTTATATGGTGTGCGTTTTGTGAAAACTTACTCATTTTAAACTACGTATACATCATTTAATTGTAGAGTAAAATACAATATAAACCCATCTAAAACAAAATATAATAATGGGTAGTTATATTTTCTATTATTCCGAGTGAAGCGAGGAATCCGTTTCTATTGCGTTTTTAAAGCACAAAGAACAGGTGTTCCACTTCGCTCGGAATGACAAATAGTAAAATTTACTACACAATATAATAATATGACTTTGCACTATAAATTATAAGTGGATTTTACACTTTAAACTGCTATTTATTGGCGATTTTCAAATTTACACCAAGCTCAACAAGTTCGCTTATAAGTTTTGTGCAATCGGTAAAATGAATGGCACAAAGCCCAAGGTTTCGTGCAGCAAAAACGTTTTCGAGAGTGTCGTCTATAAAAATTGTTTCATTAATATTTAAATTGTATTTTATCAGCAAATATTTAAAAAATCTTTCATCCGGCTTGTTGATTTTTATGTCGCAAGACGCAACGCCGCCTCTGAAAAACGGCCAAAAATGCCTTTTTTTAATTAGTTCTAATGTGTCGGGTGCCATGTTCGAGGCATAGTATAACGAATAATTGTTAAATCTTAATAGTTTCAAAAGTTTACTCGTGTCCTCTTTGGTTCTAAGTGTGTCTTGCCAATCATTTATAATGGTGTTCATTTCAAATTTTTTACCCATGGCGATAGCTTTTTCAAGCATAATTTTATTTGCATCACGCCTTGTAATCACACCTTGGTCAAGTTGCAACCATGTGTCACTGCCAAAACTTATGTCATACAGTTTGTTTTCAAGTTCTTCATTCGCAAAGCGCTCTAGCAAAAACAAACGAGGGTTAAACTCTATTAAAACTCCGCCTAAATCAAACAAAATATTTTTATACAAAATTTCACCTGCTTTTTTACAGCAAATTTAGTAATAAATTCACCGATTAATATAATACATTATACACAAAATCGGAATACAAAACAACATAATGTGAATATTTATTTATTAAAAGGATGTTAAAATCGGTATATATATTAGGTGTTTTTTTAATGAAAGGTGGATTATTATGACAATGAGCGAACTTTGCGAGCGCAGTGTAATTAATGTTACAAATGGTGAAAACATGGGAAATGTTGATGATATAGCGTTTAATGCACAAAATGCACAAATTACACATGTGATAATTTACGGGCGACTAAAATGGTTTGGCTTAATGGGAAGGGCAGAAGATATCTACATACCGTGGGAAGACATAGAAAAAGTTGGAAAAGATGTTTTGCTTGTGAACACTATAGATATAACTACGCATAATAGTTTGCCTGTAGAAAAGCAAGGCTTTAGCCAAAGGCTTTTTGGTTAGATTTTTTTGACTAGATATTAAGTTTAATAAAATTGCAAAAAAACAAAAAAACACTTGAATTTTAAAAGTGTTTGTGATATACTATTACAGCAATACGCACGTATTGTTTCGTTTTCTTGTGCCTTATATAGCCGTATAAGGTGGGAAAATGCTTGTGACAATACGGAGGATTAACAATTATTATTGGAGGCTAAAAATTATGGCAGTAGTATCAATGAAACAGCTTTTAGAAGCAGGTGTTCATTTCGGACACCAAACACGCCGTTGGAACCCTAAAATGGCGAGATTTATTTTCACAGAACGCAATGGTATTTATATCATCGATTTACAAAAAACTGTGAAAAGATTAGACGACGCTTACAACTTTGTTCGCGACATGGCGGCAGAGGGTGGCGAAGTTTTGTTCGTTGGAACAAAAAAACAAGCACAAGATTCTATTCGTGAAGAAGCATCACGTTGCGGCATGCACTTTGTAAATGCACGTTGGCTTGGTGGTATGCTTACAAACTTCCGTACAATTCGTCGCAGAATTGACCGTATGGAGCAAATTAACAAAATGCGCGAAGACGGCACTTTTGAAATGCTACCTAAAAAAGAAGTTGCTAAACTTGAATTAGAACTTGAGAAATTAGAAAAATTCCTTGGCGGTGTTAAAGATATGAACACATTGCCAAAAGTTATGTTTATCGTAGACCCTCGCAAAGAACGCATTGCGGTATCTGAGGCTATTAAACTTAATATCCCTATTGTGGCTATTGTTGACACAAACTGTGACCCTGACGAAATCGATTATCCAATCCCCGGCAACGACGATGCTATTCGTGCGGTTAAATTAATTGCAGGCGCAATGGCAAACGCAGTTATCGAGGGTCGTCAAGGCCAAGATTCAGCTGATGAAGCACAAACAGAAGAATTAGCTGCAGCTGAATAATTACAATAAAAACATTTATTTTTAGAAAAGAGGAATATTATAATGGCATTTACTGCTCAAGACGTTAAAAATTTACGTGAACAAACAGGTTGCGGTATGATGGACTGCAAAAAAGCTTTACAAGAATCTGACGGCAATTTTGATAAAGCCGTTGAATATTTACGCGAAAAAGGCCTTGCTCAATCAGCGAAAAAAGCAAGCCGTATTGCAGCTGAAGGCATGGTTTATGCAGAGGCTGACATCGCAGGCAAACAAGGTGTTGTTGTTGAAGTTAATGCAGAGACAGATTTCGTTGCTAAAAACGAATTATTCCGCACTTTTGTTAAAGAGCTTGCAGGCGTAATTATGGCACAAAAACCTGCTGATGTAGAAGCACTTTTAAATTGCACAATGCCTGATGGCACAACAGTTGAGGCATCTCGTCAAGATAAAGTTTTGGTTATTGGCGAAAACATTCAAATTCGTCGTTTCGAGCGCTATGAAGGCGTTTGTGCAGCTTATGTACACGGTGGCGGCACACATGGCATTTTAGTAGAATTTAACACAAGCGACGACGTTGCCGGCAAAGATGCTTTTGTAGAATATGGCAAAGACGTTGCAATGCAAATTGCAGCTGTTAACCCTTCTTACATTCAAGAAAGTGATGTTCCTGCAGAAGTTCTTGAAAAAGAAAAAGAAATTTTACAAGCACAAATTGAAAACGATCCAAAACTTGCAGGTAAACCAGACCAAGTTAAGGCAAAAATGGTTGAAGGCAGAATTGGCAAATACTATAAAGAAAATTGCTTGTTAGAGCAAGCTTTCGTTAAAGATGGCGATTTAAACATTGCTCAATACACAGCAAACTGTGCTAAAGAGCTTGGCGGCGACATTGAAATTGTAAAATTTGTACGTTTTGAAAAAGGCGAAGGCTTAGAAAAACGCACAGACGATTTCGCAGCTGAAATTGCAAAAATGGTACAATAATTTTAGATTTAGTCAATAATATGACAATTTTTAAAAATGATAAAAATCGGTGGTGTTAAACCACCGATTTTTTTTGCTTATTGCCAATCATCGGTGTAAAACAAAAAACATCGCAAAACAAAACAATCCCGAAAAATAATATGAAAACAATAATATATAAAGAATAATCCGGCAGTGTAAAACTGCCGGATTTTTTGTTAAAAGTTTCACTAAATTTTTTTCAAAAAATTTCGGGTTCTAAGGGCAGAGCCCTTAGCAAATCAGCAGCACGCCAAAAACTTTTGCCATAAAACCTGTAGAACTAAGAGACACAAACATTAAAATGGATAATTGTTGACTGAAAACAGTAAAAATGTTACAATAAATTATATATATCTATAAATATAGTGAATAAAAATGGAGGGGATATCATATGTACAGCCAGGATTATATAGTCAAGCAAAAAAAATACTTGGAATTATTGGCGCAAAATTACCCCAGCATACAATCTGCAAGCACAGAAATAATAAATTTATCTGCAATTTTAAACTTACCTAAAGGGACAGAACATTTTATCAGCGATCTACACGGTGAATATGAAGTTTTCACACATATTGTCAAAAATGCATCAGGTTCAATTAAACGCAAAATAGATGCATGCTTTAAAGACGAAATAAGTGAAGATGAGAAAAAATTGCTTGCAACATTGATTTACTACCCACAAGAAAAACTTGCATATATGAAATCGAAAAACTTTTGCACAAAAGAATGGTATACAAAAATTCTAATGCAATTAGTTTTGATTTGTCGCGTTGTAACGTCAAAATATACACGCTCTAAAGTTAGAAAAACAATGTCGGAAGATTTTTTATACATAATAGACGAGCTTTTATATACAGATAATTACGAAATAAATAAGCAAGAATATTTCTTGAAGATAATTAATACAATAATAGAGATTAATCGTGCAGACCATTTTATAATTGAACTTTCAAATCTACTTCAAAATATGGTTGTGGATAGGCTTCACATAATTGGCGATATCTTCGACAGAGGCTTTGGTGCCCACTTAATTATGGAGGATTTATGCCAACGCAATAATGTCGATTTTCAATGGGGCAACCACGATGTAGTGTGGATGGCAGCCGCTTATGGCCACACTGCAAGCATTGCGAATGTTGTAAGGAACAGTATAAGATATAACAATTTTAACAGCCTTGAAGACGGATATGGCATAAATATTCGTCCATTGGCAGTTTTTGCAATGCAACAGTATAAAGATGACGATTGTGAAAATTTCTTGCCAAAATCACTAAATGCACAGAATAACGAAAACAATATTGAAGAGCAAAACACAAAACTTACCGCAAAAGTAAACAAAGCAATAACTATAATTCAATTAAAATTAGAAGGGCAAATAATTAAAAACCGTCCTGAATTTAATATGCAAAACAGGCTGCTGCTTGATAAAATTAACAGAATTGAAAAGAACATTGCGATTGACGGTGAAACATTTGAAGTTTGCGATGTAGATTTGCCAACTGTCGATTTAAACGACGCATATGCTTTAACTGCTGAAGAGCAAAACGTTGTAAATCAGCTAAAGCTTTCTTTCATGCACAGTAAATTATTGAAAAAACACGTTAAATTTCTTTATAAAAACGGTGGAATTTATAAAGTTAACAACAGCAATTTATTATACCACGGTTGTATACCAATGAACGAAGATGGCTCTTTTGCCGAATTCCGATACGGTCACGGGATGTATTCGGGAAGAAATCTGCTAAGTTTAAGTGATAAACTTTGCCGCACAGCCGCCCATAGCACAGGCGAAGAAAAAGAATTTGGTCTGGATTTTATGTGGTATTTGTGGTGTGGCCCGGTTTCGCCGCTTAACGGCAAGGCAAAAATGACAACATTTGAGCGCTCTTTTATAAAAGACAAAAACACGTGGAAAGAGCCCAAAGATGAATATTACAGGCATATAACAACGCTTAAAACCGCCGAAAGAATTTTGAATGAATTTGGAATAAATGTCGATGGTGCGCATATTGTTAATGGGCATGTGCCGGTGGAAATCAAAAAAGGAGAATCTCCCATAAAAGCCGGCGGCAAAGTGCTGATTATTGATGGTGGCATTGCGAAGGCTTACCAAAAAGTTACAGGCATTGCAGGTTACACGTTGGTTTCAAACAGCTATCAATTGCTTATATCAGAGCACCACCCGTTTGAAGGCGTAGAGCATGTTTTGCAAACAGATAATGACATGCATTCGAAGAATATTTTGGTAGAGGAATATAACAGAAGAATCACAATTGCCGATACCGACAGTGGTGAAGTTATAATGAATAAAATCGCAGACCTAAAACTACTGGTAGAAGCGTATAGCTCAGGGCTTATCAAGCAAAGTTAAAAATAAAATTTTTTTAAAATTGATGAAAAACCCACAAAATAAAAAAATAATAAGCATATAATTTATTTATCATTCTTTTTTTGTTGAATGTGAACAAAAACACATATAAAAATCACTGTAAAATTTTTACAAACTTACATCATTGTTACATTTGTGTCTTGTAATATTGTGAGAGTAGTGGTAAAATGTGATTATAGACGCTTAATAAGTGCGTATACATTATTAAAATGAAATAATTCCCTGTTAATTTTGAATGTTATTGTGATTAACCGGACATTTGCGTTGCAAATAATTAATGTATAAGTAAAAATAATATAAAACAATAAAAGGCATACAAATTTTATCAATTCATCTTTGACAATTTCAAATATATAATAAAACATTACATTTGTGTAATGTTCGAACAATACAAGATATTGCGGAATTTGCCTGTGTATAGTCAATATGTATTTACTTTGTTAATTCGTTAAATTTTTTTAACTTTTTTGTGAATTTTATTCAAATATTTTAACTTACGATTTCGTAAGTTTTTGTAAGAATTTGGTTGAAGTGTGTTACAATCAAATAAATCAAAATTCAAGCATAAACTGCTGACATTCATCATAAAATAAATTTGATGAATTATTATTATAAATTTATGGTTAGAAATTTTTAATTCGTGATTTGATTGATATAATGCAAATTATAACAGAAATGGAGAAATTTAATGCAAGAAAATAAAACAACTCCAAATCAAGCACAAAGCGAAAGCAAAAAATTCCGTCTTGGCGATTTACTTGTTTATCAAGGTGTTATAAATGAGAAGCAATTGGAAGACGCGTTGTCGATGCAAAAAAAATTGCACAGGCAATTGGGCGATTGTTTAATTTCACTTGGCTTTGTTCAAGATGAAGACATTGCAAATGCGCTTCAAGAACAACTTGGAATACCTCGTGTTGGCTTGCGTGGATTTAGGGTAGACCCTGAACTTATAAGTATGTTTAACGGCAGTGTTCTTAGAAAACACAATGTCTTGCCGCTTAATTTTACAGATGACACTAAACGCACAATAGATTTAGCAATGGCAGACCCTTTAAATATCCATGCGATGGATGACATCACAATGGTATCGGGGTGTATGGTAGAGCCGAAAATCTCCACCATGAGCGAAATCAATGCTGTTTTAGATAAATATTTCGGTACAGGCGAAGCGATGAGCGCGGCAGAACAATATGCCAAAGAGCGTGAAGAGCAAATGCGTTTGCTTGAAGAAGCTGAAATTGCCCAAGAGGCAGAGCTTGAAAACGCGCCTATCGTTCAACTTGTGCGTTCGGTTATAGAACAAGCTGTCAGACAAAGGGCGAGTGATATTCACTTAGACGCACTTGAAAAACAAGTTCGTGTACGTTATAGAATTGACGGTGCTCTCAGCGAAAAAATGCTTTATGACATTAAATTGTTGCCTGCGATTGTAACACGTGTAAAAATTATGGGCGGCATGGATATTTCCGAAAAGCGTAAACCGCAAGACGGACGTGTAACAATGATTGTCGATAAAAGCGAATATGATATTCGTGTTTCTATTTTGCCATCATCTTACGGTGAAAAAATTGTTATGCGTTTAGCCTCCAGTGTGGGCTTTTCAAAAACAAAAGATGAGCTTGGCTTGCAAAAAAGAGAACTTGCAGTTTTCGACAGAATTTTAGCTAATCCAAACGGTATAATTTTAGTTACAGGCCCTACAGGTAGCGGTAAAAGTACAACACTTTACACAGCGCTTTCTGAGCTTAATAAAGAAGACGTTAACATTATAACAGTTGAAGACCCTGTCGAGGCTAATATCGACGGCATTAATCAAGTTCAAGTTAACAATAGGGCAGATTTAACTTTCGCAAATGCCTTAAGGTCAATTCTTCGTCAAGACCCTGACATTATTATGATAGGCGAGATTAGGGACTATGAAACAGCGTCAATCGCTGTTCAAGCGTCGATTACAGGTCACCTTGTTGTAAGCACATTGCATACAAACTCGTCCTCGGCAACAATCACAAGGCTTATGGATATGGGTGTTGAATCATTCTTGCTTGCCGATTCCATCGTGGGCGTTATTGCACAAAGGCTTGTGCGCCGTTTGTGTCCCAACTGCAAAAAACCTAGGGCGGCAACACAAGAAGAAAAAGCGATCATCGGTTGCAATCCTGAAAAAGATTATACTATTTATGATGCTGTCGGTTGTTCTCAATGTAACGATAGCGGATATTATGGACGTATAGGCGTTTATGAAATAATGGAGATGACTCCGGAATTAAAACATATTGTTTCCACAAAAGGCTCGACAGAACAAATTAAAGCGGCGGCACTTAAAAATGGAATGTACTCGCTTAAAATGAGTGCGGCATATTATGTTTTAACAGGTGTTACTACTGTTAGGGAAATGAGAAAAGTTTCGGTAGAGAAATAATTTACCTTGAAAATTTAACTTTTAAAAGAAAAACATGAAAACAAACTGCTAAAAATGAAAGGACCATTTTTAAATGCTAAGTTTTTTTGATTTGATAGAAAAAACATTAGAGCTTAAGGCGTCTGATTTACATTTGACAGTTGGCGTTCCGCCAATTGCACGTATTGATGGTAAATTAATGGCTATAGATGACACAAGGCTTGACAGCGATACAATTGAGCAATATTGCAAGCAACTTTTAAGTGAAAAACAAATGCAAGCGTTTGAAACTAAAGGCGAAATCGATTTTGCGTTCTCGTCCTCGGGAAAAGGGCGCTTTCGTGTAAATGCATTTAGGCAACGTGGCTCGTTTGCAATTTCGGCACGTAGCGTTAACTCTCGCATACCCTCACCTGAAGAGCTTAGCCTGCCGCCTGCGCTTGTTTCAATGACAAGTAAAAAGCGTGGCCTTGTGCTTGTTACAGGCCCAACAGGCAGTGGTAAATCCACAACTTTGGCAAGCCTTATTAATGTAATTAACCAAACAACTTCAAGCCATATAATTACACTTGAAGACCCTATAGAGTATTTGCACCGCCATAATAAAAGCATTATTAATCAACGTGAAATTGGCGCAGATACGCTAAGTTTTCCTAACGCATTGCGTGGTGCACTTAGGCAAGACCCGGACGTTATACTTGTTGGCGAGATGCGTGACTATGAGACAATAGCAATTGCGGTAACAGCGGCAGAAACAGGACACCTTGTTTTTTCAACTTTGCATACAGTTGGCGCTGTTAATACTATAGATAGGATTATCGACGTTTTTGAACCGGCACAGCAACAGCAAATTCGCACACAGCTTGCCGACGTTTTACAATGTGTTGTATCACAACAATTGTTGCCACGTTTGGACGGTGGCCGTGTAGGCGCATTTGAAATTATGCTTTCAAATGCCGCTGTAAGGAATAATATACGCGAGGGCAAAACTTTCCAAATTCAAAGCGTTATACAAACAAACCAACAACTTGGCATGAAAACCATGGACGATGCCTTGCTTGAACTTTACCAACAAGAATATATTTCGAGAGAAAACGCAATTGCCTATTCGCAAGACCGTGTTGCAATTAAAAAGCGTTTGGGCGAAATGGTTTATTAATATTAGTAATTACAAATGCGTGAGAGGATGATTATTTAATGCCAACATTTGCTTATGTTGCAGTTGAAAAAAGCGGCAAAGAGAAAAAAGGCACTTATGATGCAAAAGATAAAGCCGAAGTTGTAGCGTGGATTAAATCTACAGGCTTAATACCTATGAATGTAAATGAAGTAGGTGCGATGAACAAAGATATTAATATTTCTTTTTTACAAAAGAAACCGAGCATAAGGGATTTATCGGTTTTTTGCAGACAGTTTGTTAGTATTGTAAACGCCGGTGTTCCTGTTGCAAGTGCACTTGAAATGCTTGGCGAACAAACCGAAAACAAAATGCTTGCCGATGCAATTGTTGAATGCAGACAAAGTATTCAAAGCGGTACATCTTTATCCGAAGCGATGAGCGTGCACCCAAAAGTTTTCCCAAGTTTGTTAATTACAATGGTTAGCGCGGGCGAGGCCTCCGGTAGTTTGGACGTTGCGTTTACGCGTATGGCTATCCAGTTTGAAAAAGACGCAAAAATCAGGCAAATGGTGCAAAAAGCAACAATTTACCCCACAGCTATTTTAATTGTTGCAACGGTTGTTGTTGTGTTACTTCTAACTTTCGTTGTGCCACAGTTTGAAAGCATGTTGACAGATTTAGGCACAGAACTTCCCGCGCTTACAAAAATGGTTGTTGCCGCCAGTGAATTTATGCAAGAATATTGGTATATCGTCATTGGTGTTATAGGCGCAGGAACTTATACAGTATATTTGTTTTCAAGAACAATGCCCGGCAAATATTTCTTTGCAAGAATGCAACTTGCAATTCCGCTTGTAAAAGTGCTTGCGGTTAAAACAGCGTCGGCAATGCTTTGCCGCACTATGAGCACACTTTTATCTGCCGGTGTTCCTATTATAGAAGCAATTGATATTACGTCTAATGTTATGGCTAACTTATTGTTTAAGGATTGTTTGCTTGATGCAAAAGAAGACGTTGCAATGGGTACCACTTTATCAGAACCTCTTATTAAATCCGGTTTATTCCCACCGATGGTTCAGCATATGATTAAAATTGGTGAAGAAGTTGGCGACGTTGAGGGAATGATGGACAAAACAGCCGATTATTATGAAGAAGAGGTTGAAGTTGCGATACAAAGTTTGATGAGCGCAATGGAACCTGCAATTATAGTTGTTTTGGCAGGTGTAGTTGGCGTTATTGTTATGGCGGTTATGCTACCGATGGCAGAAATGATGAACGGACTTGATAATTTGTAAAGAGCGATGGGGAACGGATTCCTCGGCAAGCTCGGAATGACAAAGGGTAAAGCACTCCTGTCATTTTCAAAAGTGTGAAAATTCCAATAAATTGGTATTTTACCAAAAGTGTTACATGTTGGTTACAAATAATGTTTTACTATTAATCTTATTGGAATTTGTGCGATAATATTATTGCAAGGCAAAAGGGGCATAAGAGGGAACGGATTCCTCGACAGGCTCGGAATGACAAAAGGTGAAGCACCCCTGTCATTCTGAACGTAGTGAAGAATCCGTACTCCTTGGGCGACGGATTCCTCGACAGGCTCGGAATGACGAGGGGGCGTGGCGAACGGATTCCTCGGCAAGCTCGGAATGACAAAAGGTGAAGCACCCCTGTCATTCTGAACGTAGTGAAGAATCCGTACTCCTTGGGCGAACGGATTCCTCGGCAAGCTCGGAATGACGAGGGGGCGTGGGGAACGGATTCCTCGACAGGCTCGGAATGACGAGGGGCGCGCTTGGAATGACAAGTGGCTATTAATTAGTTAAACTCTTGATTGGGTAAGGGACAATCAGGTTTAAAATATAAGAAGAAAAACAAACACATTAAAAGGAGATTTTAAACAATGACAAAATTCTTTAAAAACAACAAAGGCTTTACAATGGTAGAGCTAATCATCGTTATCGCAATCATCGCAGTTCTAGCTGCAGTTCTAGCACCTCAATACCTACGTTTCGTAGAAGATTCACGTGAATCAACAGACGTTGATAAAGCTAATGCGATTGAAAGCGCAGTAAATGTTCTAGTTGCTGACGGCACAATGTCTACTGGCGGCACTGTAACATGGGCGCCATTTAATGGAACATTAACAGCTAGTGCGGGCGGAGCAGATTTATTGGCACAATTAAATACAACTTCAGGCTCACCAGATTTAACCGCAACAAGTGATAACGCAACAACTGCATTTCCAACTGCAACAGATGTAATTACATTTTATATTGTTGAAGATGCAAGTGGATTTATCACGGTCAAAGCTGTAGACGGAACATCTACTACACCAGCAACCGCAGCATTGTATGATTTTAGCAATGAATGGCTTGACTAATCCCTAGCAACACAAACATAAACATAAACATTTAAACAATTATCGGTGAAAGGGCTAATTACATCATGGTTTTTACACCCACGCTTACAGTCTACATTATAGTATTTTTGTTTGGTATCTGCTTTGGCAGTTTCTTAAACGTCTGCATATATCGTATTCCTAAAAGGGAAAGCGTGGTAGTTGGCTCTTCTCACTGTATGTCTTGCAATAAAAAACTTAGATGGTATGAGCTTGTTCCCATATTCTCTTATGTTTTTTTGCAAGGCAAATGCTCTAAATGCAAAACCCGTATATCGCCTCAATATCCCTTAATTGAGGCGGTAAACGGAATTTTGTACGTTTTAGTTTTTTACACTTTCGGTTTTAATTACAACACAATTATTGCTTGTTTTTTAACAAGCGCACTTTTGGCTTTAAGCATAATAGATGCAAGAACAAAAGAAATACCACCGCAATTTACAATTTTTATCGGCGTTTTAGCAATTATAAATTTAGTTTTAAACAATGGCAATTGGCAAGATTATTTACTTGGGTTTGGCGTTATAACTGCGCTTTTAATGCTTTTGCTGTTTCTTTCAGGCGGCAGTGCAATTGGCGGCGGCGACGTTAAACTTATGGCAGGTTGTGGCCTTTATTTAGGCCTTGCAAACACATTGTTTGCGTTTTTCTTTGCCTGTATAGTGGGCAGTGTAATACACATAATAAGAATGAGGTTTTTTGGTGCAAAGCGAGAGCTTGCAATGGGGCCTTATTTATCAATTGGCGTTTTCTGTGCCATGTTATGGGGCGAGAGTATTTTAACATGGTATTTTAATATATTAGGTATGACAGGGTAGGGGGAACGGATTCCTCG
>CAYJGV010000001.1:46291-89315 GCA_964369715.1 uncultured Bacteroides sp.
TAACATGGTATTTTAATATATTAGGTATGACAGGGTAGGGGGAACGGATTCCTCGACAAGCTCGGAATGACGAGGGGGAGGAAAGCGGATTCCTCGGTGCCCTCGGAAAGACAAATAATCAGCAATATAAATGCGTAAACATATCCTTTAACGGATTATAATATAAATTATTCACAATAAAACAGATAGGGGTTTTATCAAATGGCTCAAAAAATGCTTAATATCGAAGTCGGCGAGAAGTTTATAAAAGTTTGTGTGTCTCAAGGAACTGCAAAAAATTATAAAATTTTAAAAGGGTTCCAATTCGAATACCTTGGCAGTGTTGTAAACGACGGTCAAATAACTGACGTTAGCTCGCTTGGTGAACAAATTAAAGTTGGCCTTGAAGAAAACGGAGTTTCTGATGTTAGAAAAGTTACTTTTGTTTTCTCTTCAACAAAAGTTCCCGTTCGTGAAGTTAGCGTGCCACCTGCACGTAACGACAGGATAGGCGCACTTATCCAAACAAATGCGTCGGAATATTTCCCTGTTGATATTTCAAACTACCATGTAACACATACAATTTTAGAAAGAATTCAAAAACCGGAACCTGCTTTAAGGGTTTTGGTTACTGCTGTTCCTTTGGTGCTTTTAAAAGGATATTTCGAGCTTGCAGCATTTTTAAACTTAGAAGTTGTTGCTGTTGATTATTCACCAAACAGTCAATATCAAATACTTTCTTCTTTCGAAGAAGAAGGTGTTGTAATGTACTTATCTGTTAATTTACACAGTACAACTGCAACATTTTTGCAAAACGGCAATTTCTTATTACAACGTAATGTGCCAATTGGCGGCGATGAACTTGTTACAGCTGCAATGCGCTATGCAGGCGCACAAAGCTCACAATATGTGCAAGTTTTAGAACAATGCACAAACACAAATTGGCTTGAAACCGCATTGCCTGCTGAAAACCGTCTTGCGGCAATGGGTCGCTTAATTTCGGGCATAGGCAGAATTTTAGAGTTCTTCCGCTCGAACCAAAAAGGTATGCCAATTGATAAAATTGTTTTGCTTGGCGTTTCTGCAAACCTTTACGGCTTAAAAGAAGCAATTGAACAAGCAACAGCTATACCAACAGAAATTTTAACAGCAATACCAAAACACGAAAAAAGCATTGTTGCACTTGAAGGCAGTATTGTTAGCTATATTTCATGTATAGGCAGTTTGCTTGCACCGCTTGATTTAATGCCGCTTGAAATGAAAAAAGGCGCGGCTAACGAGAAAAAAGATAATTTAACAGCAAGCATTTTAGTTTGTACTTTGGCAGTAGTTGCAGGCCTTGGGCTTTCTGCAACAGCTTTAATTGAAAATATAGCACTTAATTCAGAGCTTGACAGCATAAACACACAAATTGAAGAATTGCAATATGTAGTTGACACTTATAACACCTATGTCGAATACGAGGCAATGAACCAAAACTTAAAAGTGTTTAATGCAAATGCTAATAATAAAAACGAGGGCTTAACCATTTTCTTAACAGAACTTGAAAAAGCTGTTCCCTCTAATATATTAATGATGAGTGCAATTTGCAGTAATACAGGCGTAACAATTAATGCAACAGTGTCAAACTTTGAAGAAGTTGCCGTCACTTTGGCTAATTTAAGAAAGTTTGAATCTATAGAAATACTTTCAATTTCGGGTGCAACCGAAAGCGTGAACGAGGTTGGTGCATCAAACGTAAGTTTCAGCGTAACCGCAACTTATACAGTGCCACCGGTTGAGGAAGTTGCTTTACCGCAACCAATACTACAAGATACCTCAAGCGCACAAGTAACCGAATAATTATCTTAATATTGAAAGGAATGTAGTATTGTGAAAGTTTCAAAAAATGAATTAAAATTATTGCTAGTTTTCGGAGGCCTATTAGCATTTATCGCACTTTATTTCTTAGTGTATAATAATTTAACAACCGCAAGCGAAGAAGTGCAAGCAGAAATTAATATGTTAGAGCCTCAATTGCAAGAACTTAGGTCTCACGAGGTAAATTATCAAACATATGTGGATAGTATTGCGGCTTCAAAACAAAACATTGCAACAAATTTACAAACACACCCACCTAAAATTGAAAATGAAGAATTTTTAATTTGGATGCTTGGTTGGGAAGAGGCAAATGGCCTTGAATTAACTAATATTGCGTTTACCGGCACAACACCAATTTCTCAATTTCCGCTTTTTATAAGCAATGGCGAAACCGAGGTTTTAACCGAAGTTGAAACAGGTAAAACCGCTATTACAACATCGGGCAGCTTAACTTATGATGAGCTTAAAAATTCAATAGATGATATTTACAGATATCAACACGAAACCTCACTTGATAATGTGGCTGTTTCGTTTAATGCGGAAACAGGCGAATTGATGGGCAACTTTGCCATTTCGAAATACTATATCAATTACCCTGGTGCGCCGTATAATCCTATCACAATGCCAAGCGTAGACCTAGGCAATGCAAACCCATTTGGCGCAATTTTAGCGTCACCGACAGAAGTTGAAACAGATGAATAGGTGATGAAATGAAATCACTTTTTTTGGAGGAAATATTTTGATGAAATTTTTAAAGAACAACAAAGGATTGACACTTGTTGAGCTTTTAATTGGTGTTGCTATTTTGGGCATAATTGTTGCGCCGCTATTGAACTCTTTTGCAGTAAGCGCAAGAACTGCCACAAAAAGCCGTGAAATTGGTGAAGCAACAAATGTCGCGCAAAATATTTCTGAAATGCTGCAAGGCAACGAACTAGAGTTAATTACAAATGGCTCGACCTTATTAGGCGGTCAAGTTGATAATGTAACAGGCATTGACCCGTTAACAGGAACTACTGATAATATCGTAATTGATGTAAGCGATATCGACAATGGCGATTCTACATTCGATGCAAGAGTTACATTGACAGCAGGAGATGTGGCAGTTGAAGGAAACTATGATACAATTCTTGATGCAAACTCTATAACATGGGGAAATACTGTTTTTGAAACAATTAACATGCAAGATGTTGTAAACTATGATAATATGGACGCCATGTTTTCACAGTTAAAATTTATTACGAATGAAGAGCTAGGTATAGGCACAAGTGGAGATGTTACAAACATTGCAGACATTGCAAATTCACAAGACCCTGATTTAATGTCTTATTACGATGCATTGAAAGTGGCAGAAGGAATGGTTGATGACGGCGACAGCATTTATTTAGGAGATAAAATAAACGAAGATACAGGGTATTATGAGAAAGGATGGAAAGACGAAGTTGTACAAAGAGATAGGCGCATTGTTATAAATATATATAGTGCCAGCGATACCGAAAAACTTTTAAATGCGGATATAACTTATGAATATGAGTTTACTTTTACAACGCAAAATGGTGAAAAAATCACATTAAACGCTGACACTAACCCAATAGAATGCAAAAGAACTATGACTTTGTTTCAAACACCGTACGATTATTCTGTAAGATATCCAACAATTTATATACTTTATCATGCGTATTATAAACCGGGAAGCACTCCTGGAAGTATTGATGAAATCATAACCATAAATAACAATATAGACGAAACAGGATTAACAAATCCACAAAGACTACCTGTAAATTTATATATTATTAAACAGAAAAACCCCAACGGAGATAGACTTTTTGGCACATTTAAAGACGATGAAAACTATAGGGCGCAAATTCAGCTTGTGCAATCTTATCAAGCTAATGAAAACACAGACTATATGATGATTTATTCCAATGCGGGCGAAGGTCACACAACACCACTTGACCCCGAGTTTAGATATTATAACGGCCTTGGTGCGTATTACCCCACAAATTGGGAGGAAGCGCCTGTAACACTGGACCCAAGTGCAACACCACCAACAAGCAGTAATTTGCAAAAGTCAGAGCAACAATACAGAATGTACAATGTTCAAATAGATATTTTAGATGATGATGATAACACAGATGTTATTTTTAGTTTGCAATCATCTAAACTGGCATAAGGAGATAGGATTTGAATACGAGATTTAAAAATGCTTTAATAGCTTTAAAATCGAATAAAGGCTCGAGCGTAGTTATGGTTATTATAACCATGCTGTTTGTCGCTATTTTGGGCTCAGCGCTGTTGTTTTCGTCTTATATGGGCGTTGTTATTAAAATGACAGAGCGCGAGGGCAGACAAAACTTTTATGAAGCTGAAGAAGTTATGGATTTAGTTAGGGCTTCTTTCCAAAATGCCGCTAACGATGCTTTAAAAATTGCATATGACGATGTTTATAAAAACTTCGTGTATTACAATTTTATTACGGCTGACGCAAACGAAGACTTTGTCGATGTTTTCGGCGGAGACTTTAAACACAGGTTTTTACAGCAAAACCTTGTAAATACCAGTAGCCTTGGCGTAGTATCTACAACATTATTCACCGGCTATGACGGCGCAACAGTTGATTTACTTACTGCTGAATTGCTTGATTATGACAGGGCAGGTGCTTCACAGGTTAAGCTTAATATTGACCATTTGCGCGCATATGTTTATGAAGTTATGTATCCGGGGTATTCAGATCCCACTCTTACAGAGGCTGAGAGGGAAGCACTACTTGTAAATGCACCGACAATTGCACATGATAACAGCGATGTTATTGTAAATGAAAAAAATAAGATTACTATCCAGAATATAAGCATTACACACACAAACCCTGAAACAAGTTTTACAACAACAGTTGTTTCGGATATTGTTATAAATGTGCCGAATTTGGCTTATTCTTTCACACCGTATAATGTTTCAAGTGTGCCCGATTTTGCTTTTATTGTAGAGGACACTTTAAATTCACAAGCCACAAACGTTAATATTGAGGGCAGTATGTTCGCAGGCAATTTTGCAAGCAGCACTGCATCAAATATAGCAACTTTGGATACAAAAGTTTCCGGTGGCACGGTTATTGTAAGAGACACATTAAGTGTGACAAATGTTTCCAATTTGCAAATTGATGATGATGTTGATTTATGGGTGAGAGACATTGTTTTAGACGGTACAAATGATAGCAATAAGGTTTCTATAGAAATCGGTGGCACCGCATATGTTTACGATGATTTAACCCTTAATGATTACTCACAAACATTAATATCAGGCGATTATATTGGGTATATGGGCAGTGATTCCAGTGCAGGTGAAAGCAGTGCGATTGTTGTTAATAATGTTGGTAACGAGCTTGATTTAAGTAATGCAGACAGCCTTACTTTATCGGGTAAAGGCTTTATTGGTAGCAGCAATTATATGACAGCGGAATCATTGGCTGTTAACAGCAACCAACGTGCATATATTATTCCTGCTGATATGTTTACAACAACAACTTCAAACCCTTCTGTATATGCAACAGGTTCTGCACCTACAACACCAAAATTAAATAGTAGTTATGATTTGTGGTCGGGGTTTAATTTAGCGGATTATGGGCTTACTGAAGACAGTGTGCAGCCGGTTCATTATCAATGGAGCGGGTCGAATAGTATTGTATATTATTACTTTAACTTTCCAACAGAAGAAAATTCAGAGAAATTCTTCGAGGATTATTTTGCAAATAAACCGGACTTAATTGTGCATTATTTAAATTTATATTTAACACAATTATCGCTTAATACAGTAAATTCAAACACTGATGGATTGATGATTGACAGAGATAACACACTTACAAATTCTCTGATACAAAATGATCAAAGTTTAAGTTCAAACAATAATCATGCAGTTACTTTTTCAAATTTAACAACATCTCTTTCTGCAAGCAATCCTTCCGGTTTAACCGGAAGCCCTTATGATAACTGGGTTAAAATAGATGAAATAGAAAATTTATCCGATGGATATACAAATTATAGTATAGGAAGCACTGTCGCTGGTGTAGTTGTAAAAAATACAGATGCTGCATTAAGCAATATTTTAGCTTCAGCAGGCGCATCAGCAGATGTTAAATTTATCATAATGCATGGCGCAGCTAATACTTTGACTATTGACACAGATTTCAGCGGACTAATAATGTCAAACGGCAATGTAAATATTACAAATGGCGTTACTATTACATCGGATGGAACAGGCGTTAGAAGTGCTTTATCGGCTATGAATGGTGGCAACACAATGGGCAATTTGGTCGAGTTTGGTAATGCAGAATCAACTGTTTCGGATTCAGGTTCTGATGCATGGGATTTAGACAAAATTGTAGAATTCAGCGATTGGACAAAGAAATAAATTTTAAGAAAGGGGCGGCACCGTGCAAATTTATAAATATAATTTGCTTAAAACGGTTCGCAAGGCGCTTTGTGTGAAAAAAAATAATAAAGGTTACACCCTTGTTGAATTAATAGTTGTAATTGCTATTGTGGCTTTGCTTGCTTCCATAATAACTTATTCGATAGGTATTGTATCAAGAAACCGTTCAAGAGAAGCAGCAAGTGATTTTTCCGCCCTTTTATCGGCAGCAAAAATTTCGACGATGAGCGGTGAAGTTGAAATAGATGACTCAGACCCTGACAATATTAAAATTAACTCTCCGATGATAGAGCTAGCTTACAGTACGGGCGATGATGTTTTTTACGGTAATGTTTACACTGTTTCTCGAACAACGCCGAGTAATGTAGAAGACTTAGGCGATGGTTCGCTTAGTGTTTCATATACTATAGGCTCGAATGCATCGCAAGAAATTAACGATACATCAGCAATTACGAGAATATCAATTTCATATAATAATGAAACCGGCGCTGTTGCAGAATTTGCTGAAAATGGTACACCTGCAAATTTAACCGGTGTCAGCCAAATAATAGTAGATTTTGGAAGCTCACAAATTACAATTTATCCTGCAACAGGATATCATGAACTTAATTGACAATAGTTGGAAAGGCGAGTATAATTTATGTTGAAAAATAACAAAGGCTTTACAATGGTAGAGTTGGTGGTTTCCATTGCGGTTTTAAGCCTGCTTTCTATTGGTGTCACAAGCCTTATGACAACAGGTGCAAGGAATTATTCAACTGTAAACACCTTGGTTAATTTGCAGTATGAATCGCAAATGGCACTTGCCCAAGTACAAGAGTATGCTATTGATTGCAATTATGCTATCAATTGGAACGATACGGACAATACATTAACTATTGTTAATAAAGGCGATGCGGATTTTGATTTTGTTTACCATGTGTTTCGCCTAGATAACACAGATAATACATTGTATTACGGCACACAAGTATATAGCCATATAGAACATTCTGATACTCCGATGGAAGTAAGGCAAGGTGTTGTTGACGCTACTCCGGCAGGTATTGCAAACGCAGTAGTCGCAAGGGATGTTCAAAGTTTTGATATTGTTTTACCAAGTGCTTTAAGCATAACCGATGAGGACTTTGACGGTGATGGTGATATTAACGAGGCTACCGATGCATATGCGGTAATAGATGAATTAAGTTATACCTTAATTCTTGAAAACTATGGAAGAACTCATACAGCAACACAACGAATTTCGCTTAGAAATAAGCCGATGGTTATATAAATTTATATTACAATTGCATTAAGAGAGGATAATAAATATGGGCAAAATCAATTGGAAGAACACTTTAAAAAGGCTGTGCTCTGTTTCTGTGGCACTTGCATTAATTTTAGGCTTAGTGGCTAATACGCCATTGGGTTTTAATGTTGATGCCGCGACAGTATTGGGAACAAGGGATAGCGATGGATATTCTGCAGACTATGAGTCTTTTTCTGGTGTTGAAAAACTTACAGCTTCGGGGCAAATTAATATACTTGAAATTATACCAAACAATGCGAGCAGGGGTAGTATAGGTTTTTATATTCCCGGGCAAGAAATTATTTTAAGCCAAGCCAATATTGACGCAATCGGTTTAGGTGCTGATTCAGCTGAAAGAGAAGCACAGTTTAATAGTATCATTGACGCTTATAGCAGTGTTGTTCAAAGTGGTGGAACAAATGATAATGTAAAACCAATATATTATTCCTCTTACACAGAAATTTACCCGTGGAATTATCCTACGGCAGGTATTAGTGGCTTATCTAAATCTGCAATACAAATTCCGTTAACGGGTGAATTGCGCGAACATTTAACTAATTCAACAGAGATTAGGTTTATTCCGCAACAAAACGGTGATTTTATACAGCATGATAATATGGGAATTGTTGATACACCTGGAACCACAATTGAATATTCAAGGCAACAAGTTGAAAGGTTGACACATGCAGCTTTTGGAATTTCGTTAGATTTAAACAATTATTATTACGTGCCGACATTCCAAACAATTGAAGAAGAGGTTAGAGCTGTTGCCGAAGACACAAGTGAGGATAAAATAAAAGAAGCTATTATCAAGTATGGTAGCAATTCTGATAACATAGGTTTAGATATTTATAAAGCGAATGCTGACGGCATATTAGTTTATGACGGTACACTTGGCGTTGATGGTTATGGTTTTAGCGCAGAGTTAAGTCTGGCAGATTTAAGTAATTATTTCATTGTTGCAGATTATGGCAAACCATCATTAACTTTCCCAACAGATACAGAAGGAAAAAAGGTTTACTTTAGCACACACGAGGATTATATTTCTGTAGAAAATACAGATGGCGAAAAAAATGTAACAGATGCATATTTTAAGCAATCAGAGCTTATTTATGAATATGTTGGCGAGGGCAATGGTGATTTAGTCGATAATAAAGAAAACCTTGCAAGTGATTCAGTTGCGATTACAATTCAATACGACGAAATTTATATCGATGGATTTACTAACAACAATTGGTTCTTTAAATATGCACTTGATGGACGTGCAAACGAAACAATGCCTGATATAACTGTTGATGTAAGAAATTCAAATGATGCAGAATTAACATCAGAGTTTATCAATGGCTTCGATTTAGTAATTGTTAGCGATGGCTTTAATGTTGACGACGCTGAAGTTACAGATTTAGAAGATGTTTTATCCACAACAACGGCTAGCAAAACACCTGTGCTTTTTAACGAAGAGATGGATGAGGCATGGGAAAGCTTAGAAGATGATGCAGATGTAGCGCCTGAAAATGTTATAATATACGATGGGGATGACGATGATGATACGTCCGGCATTGTACAATCTGGATTTAAAGATGTAATTGAAGATGACGAAATAATTGATGAAAGTTTCCGTGATGAAATTTTAAAAACAATAGAAGAAGAAAACCTAATGAGAAGCCTTACAAATGTTATTGGTATACCTGAAGAAATAACAATGGGTGCTGCTATTAGGCATTTAATAGATTACAAATTAAAAGTAGAAATACCGCAAAAAGAAGAAATAAGAGTGCTTGAAATACAGCCTATTGTTACTGTTAATAGTAGCTTAGAAAAATCTGAGGGTGATTTAACACCGAAAATTGTTTCAGAAGACTTTTTAGGCGGAGAAATAGACGAAGAAAATATTACAATAGATATGATGTCAATAAGTGAATTTGTATCAAAAATTGACGATATCACTGAAATATACGATTTAGTCTATATTGGAACTAATAATAATGGTTATAATGAAATTGTAAATGATTATCCGGATTATAATGACGATGCAATGGACGGTATGTATTATACCAATATTGGTGATGTTACAACATATGATAGAATTTTAGCAGGATTACTTGAAAGTGATTATGCTAGTAGCAAGGATGAAGTAACAATATATGACGGAACCGTTCAGAGTGTATATCCTTTAAGAACATATTCAAGTAGCGTTTACGAAACAAGGTTCCCCGGGCTTGATTTGACACCCAGAAAAACGCAAGATATAATAAATTTTGCCATGTCGGGCTTTCCTGTTGTTTTAAGTGATAAACTTGTTATAACAGATGATGTTGTGCGAGATGAAGCGGTTAAACAAGTTAGCATAGAAGCCACAAAAGACCAAAACATGGGTGTGGTTTATCTAGCTTTAACAAACCCAAGCGAAGAAGATGCATATCCTCATGTATTATCATATCAATGGTATAAAGACGGTGAGGCAATAGAAGGAGAAACATTTAGAGACCTTACGGTGAATGAAACAGGCGTCTATTATTGTGAAGTAATATTGACAGCATATGATACACAAGTAGCACAAGAGCCTGTCAATAGTAACGAAATGCAAATTGAAGTAAGCGAAAGCTCTTTAGTTGTTAAATCCAGCACTAATAGACCGGGTAATGTAAGCGTTCCTGTTACCTCTGAAAAAGGCGAACCAAGATATGACGGTGGCTATTTTTATCCAATTACAAATATATTTGAAAATGGATCACTTAATAAAGTAATCGCACAAGCCAATTTTGATACAACAAGCATGTCAAATGTTGATTTTATTTTCAATACACAAAGTAAAGTAAATATAATAACTGATGATACCTTTGACTTTTTGAAAAACACAATAGTTGGTAATAATTGGTTCACATATGAAAGTGCAACCGTTACAAACGGTTTTTCATCTCAGATTAATTTTAATGTAGATGGAACACCAATGTCATTTTACTCATTACGTGAGGGAGCGAACACTGGCACCAGTGGTTCGTTTAGAGCCTCTGGTTATATGTTAAACGGTAATAGTGGGTTTACAGAGCTTTCCGGTGTGAATAAATCTCAACCAACCGGTAAAGTGACATCTGTTTATCAACTTAAATATACCGTAGATCAACAAGTTAGTGCTGACAGTGAGGAATTAACACTTAAAATTACTCCGAATGTTGTTGATTTCCCGGATGAAGTAACACCTTTATTCGATTTTACTTGGTATGAATATTCTCAAAACAGCGCTGGCACTATTCTTAAAGGCAGTGAAATTTTATTAGAGCAAGATAGTTTTATTAATATAAGTAATAATTTAAAAGCAGGCGTAAACTATGCATGTGTGATTTCTGACGGTAATGATGCAATATATGAAACAGTTTATTTTACTACAATGCTTGATTCATCAGCTACTATCGTAGATTTAGCTAATGCTAATAGTATTACAATACCAAAGACTACTTCCAATTATATTATCAACGAAAAAACTGTAGACAATAGTTCTAATATGTACGAAGCTCTAACTTCTATTGCTAAACAGACAAACGTAATGAATTATTCTATGTTGGAAAGTGATGCTAATAAAGAAGATAACAGAGCAATTTTGGTGCAGTATTTAAACTTATCAAAGCCTGAGATCGTTTTCTCTACAAAAGCTGATAGCATACCAAAAGAATACACAGGAAGCTTTGAGGAAGAACATGTAAATGGTCAAGAGGTTAAGTATACCTTTACGATTAATAATGATACAGACCCTACACCTCAACAAACAAAATACACAATCAATTTTTACGTTGATTTAAATGCAGATGGACGACATGATGATGATGAGGATTTGACTGGTTTGCATATTGTTAATGGAGATCAAGCTGTGCAAAATGGCGAGTTACTTTCCGGGGTAGAGTATACTGTATCTAAAACTTTACCTGAAACATATAAAGGTGCAATTCCGTGGAAGCTTGAAGTAGTTGAAACAGACAATGCGAATGCACACAATTCTCAAACCGGTATAACTTATATTAAGCCACAAGAAGCAATCGTAATAAAAGTTATGCAAATAGTTGGCTCATCAATTAGTGGGACGACAGCAGGTTATGGTTCTACAGGTGGCCCACAACCGGCATTAAGTGAAAATGATGTTTATAGTAAACTGTTTAATGAATTAAGAGAAGAAAAAATATATGATATACAAACAAACGCATATTCAATAACCGAGCTTAACGATTTATATGAAAAAGAGGGCGAGGCTGCGGTTGTCGAACTGTTTGACCAACATAACATGCTTATGTTTGGTTTCCAAGAGTCATATGGCAGGGCAGATACTAACAATGGTTTTTCAAGAGAGGTTGCAATTTTAATTAACGAACAAATTGAAAGAGGAAAACCCACTTTGTTCAGCCATGATAACCTTTCAGTTGAAAATGTTCCATATGCAAATCAAACCGGACATGGCACAGGTCAAAGCGCAGAATATTATTCAGGGTATTATTTAAATGTATTTTTACGTGGAAACTCAGGACAAGATAAATATGGTGTTTCCAGTTTAGACTATGGATTTGCAAAAAAATCATATATTTCAGAAACATATGTAGCAGGTTTATTGAACCCATATTCTTATATAACAGCAAACCAATACGAGTATTCCGGTTTGGGTAATAATACTATTAATGAAAACCTTCAAAGAATGATTGAAGATTCGGGCTATGCAATTGCATATCAACCGGGTAGTGATAAAACGGAATTTCTTGAAGAAACACAAGGGTTTAGCTTGTTTAATGTTGCAAATAAAGTATCATCAACAGACCCAACAAATACAAATTATCCAAAAAGTGGCTTCTTAACAACTAGTGCTGTATCGCAAGTTAATAAAGGCCAAATTACTTCTTATCCATATGATGTAAACGTTGGCGAAATTTTCGGTGGTGAAGGTAGCAGTGAAACATTAAAAATTGCCACAACCCACCATCAATGGTATGAATTAAACTTAAGCCAAGATGACGTTGTTGTTTGGTACACATTAGCACTTGATGGGAAAAGCAGCAATAATATTGGTTTTGAAAACCATTATAATGATGGAGCAAATGGTTATTTCATTTATAATGTAGGCAATGTAACCTACACTGGTTCTGGCCATGGTGTTACCACAAAAGTAACTAATGTCGGAGAGGCAGAGGCGCAATTGTTTGTTAATACTATGATAGCAGCTTATCGTGCTTCAGAAACTTTGCCGGTGTTTACGTTTAGCAATTCTGTCGGTGGTGATCCTGTAACAGAAGTGCTT
Source organism: uncultured Bacteroides sp. (assembly GCA_964369715.1). GTDB lineage: Bacteria > Bacillota > Clostridia > Oscillospirales > Ruminococcaceae > Ruthenibacterium. The sequence continues at coordinate 59,116 of CAYJGV010000001.1, forward strand.
GTAAGTTCTGTAAGTGTGCCTAATAATCTTGACGATTTTACGACAACAACTTTTAATATGTTAAGCGAAGAAGAAAAAAGAATTAAGTTCTATATAGAAAATGATAGCTTAACAGACAGAAGTGTTACTCCTATATTGCTTATTGACCAAAATGGTAATGGTGAATTTGAGGAGTATGGTGTAAATGCTGATGGTGAAATTTCATATGATCAATATCAGAAATTAATTAATGAAGGAAAAGTAGATCACTTAACGGCAAGTGTAGCTTCAACAGGTGGTGCAACTGGTGTAACAAATCCTGAAAACAACACATTATATTATTTTAATATGACAGAAGACATGATGGATTATGTAGTAAATAATCAACTTACAATCGGGGTTTGCTTAGTTACAAGTATTGATGGCGAAGACAAAATAACAAGACCTGTTATGCTTAAAATAAACATGCTTGCTTTGGTTAATTACAATTAATATTACTTTAAAGCAGAATTGTCGTTTTAAGCTGTGCGAATAATCACAAACAAAGCCAAATTTTAAACAAAGCCAGAACAATTTTGATATAAACAAAGGGTCGGCGCAATGCGTTGACCCTTTTGTTTGTATCAATGTTGATACAGGTGTTTAATATAATATTTCTAAGTTAAAACTTGTGATATAAAGACAGTATCAAAATGTGATTATGCCAAAAATAAACTAAAATTGACAAAAATTATCATAAAATGAACGGCAATTTCAACACAAAATATTGGTAAATACTATTAAAAACATATAAATTTAAAAACAATTACAGGGTGCGAAAGCCTTGCGATTGTTTATTTAGCAATAGTGTGAAAAGGTTGTTTTAAATTTGCGTTTTTGTTTTTGTTTTATACAGCTCTTTTATAAAAATAATGGTATTGCGTTTAATTTAGCGAAATAGGTTTAATGATATATACATTATAAGTAATGTTCAATTCGATTTTAAAATGAAAATAAGCACTGATAGCGGATTAGACACTATTTCTGTTATAGTATCTGCTGCAAAATTTATTGTTGTCAATACGAATACAAATGAGCGCACATCATTGACAAACGATGTTTTTTTTGATACAATACTCAAATACCATAAAATAATATAATGCGGAGTAAAAGATGATTAATTATATTTTAAAACGTGTGGGCCTGGGGTTGCTCACAATATTTTTAGTAAGCACACTTACATTCTTTTTGATGAATTTAGTGCCGGGTGGACCATTCCTTGCAGAGAAAGCGATAAGTCCCGAAGCACAGGCTGCACTTGAAGCAAAATTCGGACTTGATAAACCTCTTAGCGAGCAGTACTTCACTTATATGGGTGATTTGCTAAATGGTGACATGGGCCCGAGCATTAAACAGCGCGGCAGAGATGTTAGTGGAATAATAACAAGCAAATTCCCAGTTTCGGCAAGGCTTGGTGGCTTGGCGGTTTTAGTTGCACTATGTATTGGCATACCTCTTGGAAGCATAGCAGCTGTTAATCGTGGAAAATGGCTTGATAATATTATAATAATGGTGGCAACATTTGGCATAGCTGTTCCCGGCTTTGTTCTATGTACCGTGCTACTTTACTTTTTCTCGGTGCAACTTGGATGGTTGCCGTCGTACGGCTTAGATACACCACTGCATTATATTATGCCGGTTATGGCATTAGCATTTTATCCCACAGCGTATATTACACGTCTTATGCGTACATCCATGCTTGATGTACTTGGACAAGATTACATGCGCACTGCTAAAGCAAAAGGTCTTTCCCAAATGATAAGCATATTTAAACATGCACTAAGAAATTCCATTTTGCCAATAGTCACTTACTTAGGTCCACTACTTGCATATATTTTAGTTGGTAGTTTTGTAACTGAAGAAATATTTACAATTCCAGGACTTGGATCAGAACTTATTGGGGCAATTACCTCCCGTGATTATACTTTAATAATGGGTATTACAATCTTCCTATCGGTACTAATGATATCCTTAAATGTTTTAGTTGATATTGCATACAAATTTATTGACCCACGAATTAAACTTAAATAAGAAGGAGATTGCCCCATATGTCTAAAAAAAGCCCTTTATCGCTTCAGTTGTCGGTTGAGAGTTTTCTTCCGGTGCAAGACAGCGAAAAAGAAAGTCTTGTAGTGATGCGCGAAAGCGTGGGATTTTGGAAGGACGGATTTCGACGTCTTAGCAAAAACCCTATCGCAGTTGCTAGTGCGATAACACTTATAATTATAATGATATTGGCATTTATTGTGCCAGCATTTTATCCATATTCTTACGAAGAACAAATTAAATACTCAGAAAATCTTTCCCCTATGGAATATTCAGAAAAAGAACATGAAAGAATGGCAGAGGGCGAAGAAGTTTTTCCACATATTTTAGGCACGGACGGTTTAGGACGTGACTATGCAATTCGTGTTATGGTTGCCGCAAGGGTATCACTTATAGTTGGTATTGTTGCCTCAGTAGTTATACTTATTATAGGCAGTATTTACGGTTCTATAGCAGGTTATTTTGGCGGTTGGGTCGACCTTATTATGATGAGAATTGTCGACATGATTTACACCGTCCCAGATATACTAATTATTATACTACTTGCAGTTTCTCTTGAGCATCCGCTTAAGGCACTTGCAGAAAACCCATTATTTGCATGGATAAATATTGTAGGTGTAAACCTTATAAGCATCTTTATAGTTTTTGCACTGCTTTACTGGGTGGGAATGGCAAGGATCATTCGCAGTCAAGTGCTTATGTTAAAAGAGCAAGAGTTTGTAACAGCGGCTAAAGCCCTTGGTGCCAGCACAGGCAGAATAATAAGAAAACACATACTTACAAACTGTATCGGCACACTTATCGTTACAACAACCTTGCAAATTCCATCTTCAATCTTCACTGAGAGTTTTCTATCATTCTTAGGTCTTGGTGTTGCGGCGCCGCTTCCATCACTTGGTTCACTTGCTTCCGCCGCGCTTAACGGCCTTCAAAGTTATCCACATCGTTTGTTTGCACCGGCTATTATGATTTCAATTATAATACTCAGCTTCAATCTTTTTGGCGATGGACTTCGTGATGCATTCGACCCAAAACTAAAAAAATAATTTAAATTCGGAGAACTAATATGAGTGAATTTCTCGTAGATATTAAGAATGAACGTCTTTCTTTTTTTACACCTGCAGGTGAAGTTAAGGCGCTAAATGATGTTTCAATTCAGCTAAAGCCCGGCGAAGTGCTTGGCATAGTTGGCGAATCGGGCAGCGGTAAATCCGTTACAGCATACAGCCTTATGGGGCTTACTGCGCACCCGGGTAAATTAATTGGCGGAGAGTTAAACTTTAATGGTCACCAAATTGAAAAATTGACCGAAAAAGAAATGCAGAAAATTCGCGGCAATGAAATATCAATAATATTCCAAGACCCAATGACAAGCCTTAACCCTGTTTTTTCTGTGGGAAATCAGATTTGCGAAGTTATAAGACTGCATACAGGAAAAAACAAGAAAGAAGCAATTGCAAGAGCAGAGGAGCTTCTTGAGCTAGTTGGCATAAACGAACCCCAAAAAAGGCTTAAACAATATCCACATGAGCTTTCGGGTGGTATGCGCCAACGTATAATGATAGCTATTGCGCTTGCGTGCGAGCCTAAGCTTTTAATAGCAGACGAACCTACTACTGCGCTTGATGTTACAATTCAAGCACAAATTTTAGAGCTAATGCTAGAGCTTAAAGACAAGCTTGGCATGGCAATTATTATGATTACACATGACCTTGGGGTTGTTGCCAGCATGTGCGAACGCATAGCGGTAATGTATGCCGGCAGAGTAATAGAATGCGGCACAACAGATGATATTTTCTATAATCCAAATCATGAATATACTAAAGGGCTTTTAGCGAGCGTTCCTGTACTTACCGAGGAAGAACATAAAAGACTTGTACCGATAAAGGGCTCACCTGTGGATATGCTTAAACCACCGGCCGGATGTCCGTTTGCACCTCGTTGTGACAGCTGCATGAAAGTTTGCTTAACACATATGCCCGAATACACTGACATTACAGACAAGCACTATTCTGCGTGTTGGTTAAATCAAAAAGCGCAGTTTGAGATGAAGGGGGCAAAATAATGTCGGAAAAAAGATTAGTAGAAGTCAAAAATTTAAAACAATATTTTAATGTTTCAAATAATAGTTTTCGTAAAGCTAAATATGTGAAAGCTGTTGATGATGTATCTTTTTATATCAATGAAGGCGAAACACTTGGACTTGTTGGCGAATCCGGATGTGGCAAAACCACAACAGGACGCACAATGTTGCGTTTGTACGAGCCAACAGGCGGACAAATTATATATAATGGCGAAGACATAACAAAGGTTAATATGAAACCTTATCGCAGGAAAATGCAGATAGTTTTCCAAGACCCTTATGCAAGCCTTAACCCACGTATGACTGTGGGCGATATAGTAGGTGAACCTATTGACATTCACAAAATTGCTGATTCCAGAAAAGACAGACAGGATAGAATAATTTCAATTTTGGAAAAAGTAGGTTTGAATTCCGAACACGCCAATCGCTATCCGCATGAATTTTCAGGCGGTCAACGTCAACGTGTTGGCATAGCTCGTGCTTTGGCGGTAAACCCTGAATTTATTGTGTGTGACGAACCAATTTCAGCACTTGATGTTTCTATACAGGCACAAGTGGTAAATATGTTTGAAGATTTACAAGCAGAGATGGGCCTAACTTATCTGTTCATTGCTCACGATTTAAGCGTAATTAAGCATATATCAAACAGAATAGGCGTTATGTATCTTGGCAAATTAGTAGAGCTTGCACCAAGCAATGAGCTTACTTTCCACAGCTTGCACCCCTATACAAGAAGCTTAATTTCTGCAATACCTATTGCAGACCCTAAGACAAGCCGTGAAACACAGCGTATTATACTTGAAGGTGATGTACCTAGCCCACTTAACCCACCGTCAGGTTGCCGTTTCCGCACAAGGTGTAAATATGCTGATAAGCTATGTGCAGAGCAAGAGCCGACAATGAAAGAAGTGAGCACAGGACATTACGTTGCTTGTCATCATCTTGACAAAGTGTAAATAATTGGGTATAATATATAGTTGTTGCATTTATTAATGATATACAGCAATATATTATATGTGTTGAAAAAGTGATTTCCATTACAATAATGGTTATTATAAATTTATTTTGGAGGATAAAAAAATGAAAAAACTAGCATTAGTAATAGCACTCATGATGGCACTCATGATGGTATTCACAGCTTGTTCTTCTACAACAGAATCAACTTCAGAAGAGCAAACAACAACTGACACATCAGAAAGCACTGAAAGTGCAGAAGCAATAACACAAGACTTAGTGGTTTGTATTGGACCAACACCTGAAACAATGGATCCAACACTAAACAGCGCTTCTGACGGTGGTTCTATGATCATCCACGCATTCGAAGGTCTTATGACTTACGAAGAAGATGGCAGCTTTGGTTACGGCCAAGCAGAGAGCCATACTGTTAGCGAAGATGGCTTAACTTACACATTTACACTACGTGAAGGCCTATTGTGGTCTGATGGCACACCTCTAACAGCTAACGACTTTGTTTACAGCTGGAAACGCGGTGTAGACCCTGCTACAGCAGCACCTTACGCAGAACTATTTAAATATATCGTAGGCTATGAAGAAGCAATTGCAGGCGATGTTGACGCTTTAGCTGTTACAGCTATCGATGACTTAACTCTTGAAGTTGTTCTTAACACACCAACAGCTTTCTTTGAAGCTTTAGTTGCTTTCCCAACATACATGCCTTTAAACCAAGCTACAATCGAAGCTAATAGCGAATCTTGGGCAATCAACCCTGAAACATATATCAGCAATGGTGCATTCATGATTACTGAATATGTTCCTGATCAACACATAGTTATGACAAAAAACCCTAACTATCGTGATGCAGATTCTATCAAACTTAACACTTTAACATTTGCTTTAATGGCTGATGAAAATGCTGCATTTAGCGCATACCAAAGTGGCGATTTACTTGCACTAAAAAGCATCCCTTCAAATGAAGTTGCAGGCCTTTTAGAAGATCCTGAATTTGCTCTTGATCCACTAATCGGCACATACTATTTAAACTTCAACCACAATGTTGAAGGTTTAAACAACCCACTAGTTCGTGAAGCTATGATGCTTGCTATCGACCGTCAATACATCTCTGATGTAGTTCTTGGTGGCACATATAGCGCAGCTACAAACTTTGTTGGCCCTGGCTTCCCAGATCCAGCAGGTGGCGAATTCCACGAAGTAACACAATACTATTCACTTGATAATTATGAAGCTGACTTAGAAACAGCTAAAGCACTTCTTGTTGAAGCTGGCTATCCAGAAGGCGAAGGCTTAGCAATTTTCGAATACAAAACTAACCCAGATGGTTACCACGTACAAGTAGCTGAATACCTACAAGCAGCTTGGGCTGAAATCGGTATCCAAATTGAGATTAAAACAGAAGAATGGGGCACATTCACAGCTTCACGTCGTAACGACGAATTTGATATCGCTCGTAACGGTTGGATTGGCGACTATGTAGACCCATCATCAATTCTTGATCTTATGATTAGCACAAACGGCAACAATGACGGCGGCTATTCAAACCCTGAATATGACGCTTTAATGGCTGAAGTTGCTACAGAAGCTGACCAAACAGTACGTTTTGAAAAAATGCACGAAGCTGAAGCAATGCTTGTTGAAGACACAGCTGTAATGCCTATCGCTTACTACTCTGACTTCTATCTATACAGCGACGACATGCAAGGTGCATGGCACAATCCTAAAGGTTACTTCTTCTTCCACGAAGCAGAAATCGTAGGATAATTAAATAAAGTCTCTTTGTCAGTATTTGGCGTAAGCCAAAAAACGATAATTAAGATTGATACAATCGGCAGTGTTAAACTGCCGATTGTTTTTTATTTTACAAAATATTGCAAATTTTTTAACTATATTGTATAATAGAAGAGGTTTCGTAAAATAAAAAACTGGAGGATAACATGGAAAAACTTTTTAAACTAAAACAGCATAATACCAATGTTAAAACAGAAGTAATGGCGGGCATTACAACATTTTTGGCGATGGCTTACATACTTGCAGTTAACCCGGCTATGCTTGGGGATGCAGGCATGAACCCACAAGGTGTATTTTTGGCAACAGCTTTAGCTGCTGCAATTGCAACTGTTGTAATGGCAGTTTTTGCAAATTACCCAATAGCTCTAGCAAGCGGCATGGGCTTAAATGCATATTTCGCTTACACTATAAGCCTTGGTGAACTTGGCTCTTACGAAAATGCATGGCAAATTGCACTTACAGCGGTTTTAATAGAGGGTATAATTTTCATAGTGCTATCTATTTTTAAATTCCGCGAAACACTTGTAAACAGCATACCGGAAAATTTAAAATACGGTATCACAGCAGGCATCGGCCTTTTCATAACATTTATCGGCCTACAAAATGCAGGCATTGCAGGCACAGATGCAGCAACTAAAGTTGCCCTTGGCGATATTACATCGGCCCCTGTTGCTCTTGCAATTATCGGCGTTGTAATCATCGGAATTATGGAATTTTATAAAGTTAAAGGCTCTATTTTATGGGGTATTTTAGTTACATGGCTTTTAGGCATTGCAGCACAACTTACAGGTTGGTATGTTGTCAACCCTGATGCAGGCGCATATTCATTAATTCCGCAAATTACATCAGCAGCAGATTTCATCCCAAGTTTCACAGCACTTGGCGAAACTGCATTTAAATTCAATTTCACATTCATGCTTGAAAACGCAGTTGAATTTGCAATTATCGTGTTTGCGTTTTTATTTGTAGATTTATTCGACACAGTAGGCACACTTGTTGGCGTAGCAGCTAAAGGCAACTTGCTTGACAAAGACGGCAAATTGCCAAACGTTGGCAAAGCTTTGATGGCAGATGCAGTTGGTACAGTTGCAGGCGCATGCCTCGGCACAAGCACAGTTACAAGCTATGTTGAAAGCTCTGCCGGTGTTGCAGAAGGCGGCCGCACAGGCTTAACCGCACTTACAACAGCAGGTATGTTTGTTTTAGCGATGTTCTTCTGGCCGATAGTTGGAGCAATTCCAGGTTTTGCAACAGCACCGGCATTAATCATTGTTGGCTTGTTTATGATGAGCAGCATTAAAAAGGTTAAATTTGAAGGCGATATGGCAGACGTTTTAGGCGCATTTATCGCAATTATAATGATGCCATTCACATATTCAATTGCAAACGGCATTATGTTCGGCGTTTTAACATGGATGATTTTAAAAATTGCACGTGGCAAAGTTAAAGATATTCACCCTGTTATGTGGGTTGTTTTTGCACTGTTTGTTGTAAGGATATTTACATATTTTATTTAATGTGAGAATAATAAAATAGTATATTCGGGCGAGCATTTTTGCTCGCCTAATTTTTTGGAAATATATTAATGTAATTGTAAAATATTATGATATAATGTTAATACATTGGGCATTATAATAAAAAACCGAAAGGAAAAAACAATGCAATTATTAAGTGCAAAAGAACTTAAAAAAAGTTTTACAAGAACAGTAAGCGTAAAACAAAAAAATAAAAGCATCAAAAAAAGTGAAACTTTTTATGCAGTTGATGACATCAGTTTAAAAGTGAATACAGGAGAAATTTTGGGCATACTTGGGCCAAACGGCGCAGGCAAAACAACTTTGCTTCGTATGCTTGGAGGGATTATGCAACCCGAAAGTGGCTCTGTAGAGGCATGTGGGCTAAATTATGGTAAAGACACACATTTAATTAGGCAAAAAATTGCATATATTTCAAACAATACAAAATTGTATTCACGCTTTACAGCAAGAGAAATCTTCTATACTTTTGGTGAACTTTACGGCATGAATAAAGATGATATATCAGACAGAATAATTGAGTTGACAACACAGTTGAAACTTGAAAAATTCATTGATAACAGGATAGAAAACCTATCAACAGGGCAAGAACAACGCATAAATATTGCGCGTTGTTTAATTCACTCGCCGGAAATTTATATTTTAGATGAACCTACTTTGGGTCTTGATATTTTAAGCAGTAAAGACATTGTCGATTTTATGCATGAAGAAAAGGCAAAAGGCAAATGTGTGATTTATTCGACACATTATATGGAAGAAGCCGAATTTTTGTGTGACAGAATTTTATTGATACACAGCGGAAAAATTTTGGCACGTGGCAAAGTAAGCGATTTAAAAGCAGAACATGAAGTGAAAAGCATAAGGGAATTATTTTTTAAATTGGCAGATATAACGGAGGAAAACGATGAGAATTAAAATAATTTCTGCATTGCTAAAAAAAGAGATTACAGATATTGTAAGAGATAAAAAATCGCTTATGGCGATGATAGGCATACCACTTATAATGTACCCATTGATGATGATTGGGTTTTTATTTATAATGCAAGTTACAACAGCAGAAGCACAAAGTGACAGCACTGTTATTTTAATGCAAGGGGAAATACCGCAAGAATTTAAAAATTATATAAGGGAAGAAAACGAAAATGAACTTGTGCAATTTGTTGAAAGCATAACAGCTGAACAAGAAAGCGAATATACATTGGTTTTCGAGGAAAACGGCGATATTGAGATAGAATATGATTCCACAATTGAAGTGCAAGGCTTTACACGTTCAGATTTTACAGAGTTTTTTGATAATTATCGCTTATATATATTAAACAATACTTTAAGTGAAAATAATATCGAAGTTGATACTTTCAATGAGGTGAATTTCACAGATATTGCAAGTAATACACAATCTTTTGGTATGCTTTTAGGCCAAATACTGCCAATGCTTTTAATGCTTGGCGTAACACTCGGTATAATAACATCTGCAACAGACATTGTATCAGGCGAAAAAGAGCGAAAAACCATAGAAACTTTGCTAAGTTTGCCTGTTACATCACTTGAAATTGTAAGCGCAAAATTCATAGCTATTTCAATAATAGGCATAACTACGGCACTTGCAAACATAATTTCAATGGCGCTTTCGCTAGGATATATTTTATTAAGTTTAACTCAAGGTGATACACAAAATAGTATGTTCTCAGGGTTGCAATTTTCACAACTTGCAATGCCTGTTTTAATAACATCGCTCGCACTTATCACATTCACTTTTTTTGTAAGTGCGTTGACAATGACAATTGTATCAATGGCAAAAACATTCAAAGAAGCACAAAATTATGTTGGCCCATTAATGCTTGTTTTAGTGTTCCCGTCATATGTAACAATGATACCAACATTTGAATTAAACAATGTGACAAGTTTTATCCCTGTTGTAAATATATCGCTTTTGATTAAAGATTTATTTAATTTTAATGCGCAAATTACAGATATATTTATTGTTATAGTGTCAAATATTATATATAGTGTATTGGCGATTATTATTTTGGGCAAGGTTTATTCAAATGAAAACATCATGTTTGGTAACAAAAGAAACTTTAGGCTGATAGAATCACGCAGCACTATGCAAAAGGGCGGGACACCTAAATTAACTGACGGTATCGTGCTTTTTACAGCTGGCATTGTCATGCTTTTTTACCTCAGTGGTGTGCTTAGCTCATTTATAAAATCGACCGAAACAGTGCTTGCTTTACAGCAGCTTTTTGTGCTTGTACTTCCAATTTTATATTGCGTTTATATCAAAGCAGATTTCATAAAAACTTTTGCAATAAACCGCTTTAAAATTATATATTTGTTAATAGGAATACCGCTGACAGCCGCAGCTTTAACCTTGACAACTTTAGTGCAAAATATTATGATAGCCTATTTCCCAACGCTTGAAGAGATGGTGGAATTAATAGGTGACACTGTGGCTTTTGATAGCTTGATTTTACAGATAATTGTAATTTGCGTTATGCCGGCTATTTGCGAAGAAATGTTTTTCAGAGGCTTTGTCCTACATGCACTAAACGTGAAAAAACACCCTGTAGCATCAATTTTGATAACAAGTTTGATGTTCGGAGTGTTTCATATGAATGTATTACAATTTGTGACAGGGCTTGTTTTAGGCACGGTTTTAGGTTTTGTGACATATAAAAGCAAAAGCATTTTCCCTGCTGTGATTCTTCATTTTTTAAATAATTTCACAGCGGTTTTATTGGAGTATGTCGGATAATTATTATGTGCTTTCAGCACGATTTATACCAAATTGGCTCTTGTTAAAACAAGAGCCAAAATTAATGTATGATTAATAATTTTTAATCTCGCATTAAAGGCAGCTTAAATTGCCATATCAGAAATTAAAACATTGTTATTGTTTTATTTTAAATAAATTAAAGTTTGAACATGCGTTAAAGGAGAAAGAAATGAAAAAAATAATAGCAGGCTTAGGCTTTGAAATAACAGGAATATTAACTGTTTTGTGTACATCGTTAATCGTAAGCATGTCATTAGAAAACACAACATCATGGGATACGCAAATGGGTAGATATTGGCAAACAATGCTCAATATGGGTTTGTTTCCGCTATTAATATTGGGAGTAGTTTTGCTTTTGGCCGGAATTGCATTGACTTTGTGGGGAGTTTTTTCTAAAACAGATAAGTAAAACAGGACAATATTTATTCAATTACTTGTAAATCAGAAACTCTGTTGCTGTAAAGCCCGTTCACTTTATTAATGTCAGCGTAATTGTTTAAAATAGAGTCACTTTCAAGCATCGCCTTTAAAATTAAAAGGTATGCGCTGTCAGAGCCATGATAGCCGTCAATAAAATAAGAATCGCTTAAATCAAGTGTTTCAGGGTTTGTAAAATCATAAAACTCAAAGCCGTTTTCACTTGCAATTTTGCTTATGGCATCCTTTAGTTTAGAAATATATTGCATATCGTCACGGCTTTCAATTGCGCTCATGGCGCTGTTTGAAAGTGGAGGTGTAAAGGTGATGAGCTTTATATCGTTTTCATTGCAAAAAAGTGCAATTTCTGTTAAATCATTCAGCGCTAATTGTTCAACATCATTTGCAACAGGGTAACGCCCTGTTGCATTTTTTATGTCGTCAAGCAATTGTGAAACACGCTCTTCGTCTGTCGTTGGATTTTTATAAACGCTCCCATAAACATAAGAGCCATAAGCGTCCATGCCGTTTCCATTAACTTTAGCGTTTACACCAATTTTGTCAAAATTGAAAATTAATTCGTGCAATTGCAATTTGCCTTCAAAAAAATCATAGGCGATAAGCTCGAAAATAGAATTGTAGGATTTTGTGTCACCTATATAAAGCCAATCTTCATTCCATGTTGTATAAGCAGTGTTGTTATACCATGTTGGGTTGAAAAAATATTCATCAAGCCCTAAAACAAGCACGTCCGGCAAGGCGTCTTTTTCAATTGCGTAAAGTGTTTCTTTTAAACCTGGCAATGTAGGCGCAAGTGAGCCGGCATTGTAAAAATTTACATCATCATTGAAAAAATATTTTTTAAATTGCAGTACCCTCGAAGTGCCGACTATTAAAAGTTCGGCATCTTTTTCGTGAATCATATTAAATTTATAATATGTCATATCGTTTGTATATGCCTTGCCGTAAAGGAAATCATCGCCTAAAAAATCTTGTATATGCGGCACAAATTGTGTAGGCAAAAGTTCGCCCGAAAACAATACAGGTGACACACTAATTAGCAGAATAAGTGCAAAGGCAATTACTTTTAATAGGTTTTTCTTTGTCAAAATTGCCCTCCTTAAAATTGAAAATAAATAAATTGAGCCCCGGCACCGGGCATTGTGCCATATGAGCCAAAAGCCAAAACGACATTAACCGCAATAATATACCCCGCCCATTTAAGCGGTGAGGGGATTTTTTGGCTAAGGCTTGTAATGGTATTGTTATACTGCATTAAAGATGCGATAAACAGCACTAAAATGCCAATGACTATAACAATACTTTGTGTGTTTGTCAAACCTAAAAGCGTTAAATTAAAGTAATCAAAAGAGTAATAATTTAAATTAAACAAATTTTTTATCACAATAAAACTTTCGCTTAAATTGTTAGCTCTGAAAAAAATCCAAGCGAAATCAACAAATATAAAGGTGACTAAACATGTGCTTATTTTATAAATAACACTGTGCTTATTAAATTGTAATGTGTTTGAAATTTTTGCTTTTACAGGGCTAAAAATCTCTCCTGTAACTTGATAAATTCCGTGCAACAAACCCCAAAAAACAAAGGTTAATTCTGCACCGTGCCAAAGGCCGCTTACAACAAAAACTATTATAACATTTATATAAGTGCGCAGCTTGCCACGACGGCTGCCACCAAGCGGAATGTATAAATAATCCTTAAACCATGTTGAAAGAGATATGTGCCAGCGGTGCCAAAACTCTTTGACAGAACTTGCAAAATAAGGCGTGTTAAAGTTTTGCATAAGCTTAATACCCATGCATTTTGCACAGCCTATTGCAATATTGGAATAGCCTGCAAAATCGCAATAAATTTGAATTGCAAATAAAACTGTTGCGATTAAAACTTGTGCCCCAAAATAATTATTTACATCGTTGTAAACAGTGTTTACGGCAATTGCTATATTATCCGCTAGGACAACTTTTTGGAAAAAGCCGAATAGCATTAATTTTAAGCCGTCTGTAAAATTGCTGTAATCAAAGCCTTTTAAATTATCAATTTGTGGCAAAAGTTTACCACTGCGCTCAATAGGCCCTGCAACCAGTTGCGGGAAAAAACTTACAAAAAGAGCATAGTTTACAAAACGATTTTCGGCTTTAATAGTGCCCCTGTAAACGTCAATTGTATAGCTTAATGCCTGGAAAGTGTAGAACGAAATACCGACAGGTAAAAGCAAATTTAACACAGGTTCATCAAAATTTAAGCCGATAAAACCCAGTATTTGAAAAAGCCTTGAGAAGAAGAAATTGAAATATTTAAACACAAACAATATAAGTAAATTTGAGCTTAAAACACCAAATAAAATTAAATTTTTATGTTTTCTTTTTATATTTTCCTCTGCTTTATTGTCGTTGGTTTTTTGTATAAAAATGCCGCCTAAAAAGGTGATGATTATTGAAATTAAAATTAAAACGATGTATTGTGCGCTCCAACACATATAAAAATAAAAGCTGGCAATAAGCAAAAAATATTTTCGGAATTTTTGCGGTAAAACATAATATAAGATTAAAACTATCGGAAAAAACACCAAAAATTGTCCCGAGTTAAAAAGCATATATTGCCCCTTTCATTGAAATTATTCAAAATAGCTAAAGTTAAGTAATTATAGCATAAAATAGATATTTTGTAAATTAAAAAAAGCGTTGAAAGACTTTTTTAAATTAGCGAAAGCAACTTGATAATTTATAATAATCTCGGTAAATTTAACAACTAAAAACACTTTAATTGCATATAATAATATGGTATAATAAATAGATATGAAATTGCAGTAAATATGTATAGCACAGTAAAATTTATTGTACATTATTAATTTTGAGGTGAATTATGACAGATAAAATTTCTGCCTTTTACAATAGTTTAAATGGAAAAAACGTGGCGTTTATCGGCATAGGTGTGACGAATATGCCATGCATTGAGTTATTTGCAAATCATGGTGCAAATATTACGCTATGTGATAAAAAAGATGATGCTTCGAAACTTTGTTGCACTAAAGAATGGCTTAGCGATAAAAATGTCAAGCTATCTTTAGGCGAAAATTACCTAGATGGTCTTGAAAATAAAGACATTATTATGCGCACACCGGGTTTTGCGTATTTTAATGAAAAACTGCAAAATCAAATTGCAAAAGGTGCTAATGTTACAAGTGAAATGGAATTGTTTTTTAAACTATGCCCATGCCCCATCATAGGCGTGACAGGTAGTGACGGAAAAACCACCACCACTACTTTGATTGCAAAAATGCTGGAAGAAAGCGGCAAAACAGTTCATTTGGGAGGCAATTTAGGGCGTGCGCTTTTGCCTGTAGCGCAAGATATGAACGAAAAAGACATAGCAGTGGTAGAGCTTTCAAGCTTCCAATTGACAGGAATGAAAGCGAGCCCTCAAATTGCTGTAGTTGTAAATGTAACACCAAACCATTTAGACCACCACAAAGACATGCAAGAGTACATAGATGCAAAACGAAATATACTTTTGTATCAAACACAAAACGACAAAGCTGTTTTAGGTTATGCAAACGAGACATCGCGCAATATGCAAAGCGATGTAAAAGGTGAATTGAAGTTTTTCACAAGGCATGATGAAATAAAAAATGGTGCATATTTAAGACATGATGGAATGCTTGTTTTCGCTGAAAATGACGTTGAAACAGAAATTTTACACAAAGATGAAATTGCATTAAAAGGTGTGCATAATATAGAAAACGTGCTTGCTGCCACCACCGCTGTTTGGGGTCTTGTAAATATAAATGATATTATAAAAATAGCGAAAACTTTCAAAGGGGTAGAGCATAGAATTGAAACTGTAAGGGAATTAAACGGCGTAACATATTATAATGATAGCATAGCGACAAGCCCTACAAGGGTAATTGCAGGTCTTCGTGCATTTGACCAAAAGCTGATAATTATAGCAGGTGGTTCTGACAAAGGCATAAGCTTTGAACCACTGGTGCCAGAACTGTTAAAGCACGTTAAAACAATAATTTTAATGGGTGCAACAGCCGATAAAATTGAAAAAACTATAGTGGAAAACAAAGATTATGCCAAAGAAAAACTAAATATAATTCGTGCGAATAGCATGGAGGACGCAGTGCAAAAAGCACAAAGCGTTGCAATAAAAGGCGATATTGTTTCGCTTTCACCTGCGTGCGCATCTTTTGATGCTTATGTTAATTTCGAAGCAAGGGGAAGGCATTATAAGGATATCGTAAATGCGTTAGTGTAAGTGGGTGTGATGTAAATAATTTGCGCTTTGAGTGGAATTTATAAAGTTAATAAAAAATCAAGCTTTTAAATAAATCGAAAAGTGTAATTCACAAACTTATCATTTAACAGATGCCTAGAAAACGGATTCCTCGCATACGCTCGGAATGACAAAACGGTGAAGTTTGGCACACCTAATATAAATAAATTGGCAGTTGTAAAACTGTTATTCCAAGCAAAGTAAACAAACACGGCTATGCCATACAACAAGGCTTGCCACCAACAAGAAACACCATGGTTCAGTTAAAAACATAGATATCAAACAAATACCAATTGTTAAATTCGGGGATAAAATGACAAATAGTATAAAAAAATCAATAAATAAAAAATTAATAGTAAATTGCTCAATAGCTTTAATATTGTTTGTAATTTGTTTTACATTATTCTCGCTTTTACGTGGGAATGTGTGGTTTATGGACGAGATGGACAATTTTGCAAACGGCGTTCAAATGGCAAAAGGAAGCATGCTGTATCGTGATATTTTTTCTCAACATATGCCACTTATGTATTATATAAATATGGCGATGTCGCTTTTGGGCGTAAGCTCTGTTTTAGGCTTTAGGCTGGCTTGGTATGCACTTTTATCATTTTTATATATTGTGTTATTCTTTCGATATGGCGATAAATTTGGCAAAATTACATTGTTTTTCTGGCCCATAATTTATATTTTTGGCATATCGCAAGTAGATTTAGCTTCATCCATTTTAGCTGAACAATTGCAAGCAATCGGCATGGTTATTTTGCTTTTAGAGTTTATATTGTTCATAAAAACTAACAAGTTAAGCAAAACAAGTGCCGCATTTATTGCAATTGGCATTAATATTTCTTTTTTAAGTGCGTTTGTAAGCGCATTTGCATGTGCTGTTATCGTAATGGGCTTTGTTGTTAAAGAAGTGTGCTTTTGCTTAAAAAGCAAATTTAAATTTGCTCAAAGCGTAACTTATCTATGGAAAAAATACGCCTTAACAATTATTTTCACCCTAGCCCCAATGGTTTTATTGGCACTTTATTATGTAATTACAAGCACTTTTGATGATTTTTTTTATAGGGCAATCATTTTCAACATGGAAGTATACAGTGATTATCAAGGCGGCTTTGGTGAAAGTCCTATCGGTGCTGTTTTTGGTGCAATAAAGCTTTATATAGATTTTATAAAGCAGAATATACAAACATTGTTTCAAGGTGCAAATATTTTAAGTGGCGGCGTGATTTTTTTAAATGCAATGTTTTTAATTTACATGCTCGCCTTGCTTGTTAAACGTAAATTATACACGTTTTTTGTTATAGGTGCATTTTTTATTATGTGCGGTAGCAGAGGCTTTTTTAATTTTCATGCACTGCAATGTTTTGCGCTTTGCGCTGTTATGCTTGCGATGTTTGCGCAAGGCTTTTTTGATAAAATTGTACAAGTTAATCAGAAAAAAATCATTAAGCTTGCTTGTGGAAGCTTTGCGGTAATTTTACTTTCAACATATTTTGTTATAGCAGGGGATGTCTTATGGCAAAGGAGAAACAATATTATAGTTTCTCCAAACGAATTTGTAATTGAATACGATGCGCACAGCTATGAAACACTTGTGAATACACTCACCAAACCGGATGAATACATTTTACAAAATGTAAATATGGAACATATTTTCTTATCTACACATGCAAAAATGGCGCCATATCACACAGGCATGTCGCCTTGGTGGTGGATAGCCACAAGCGAAGCTTCCATGCAATTTTTAAATGAAAATCCTCCTAATGTTGCGATTTACAGCAGTAATTATGCTTCAATGGGGTATGTCGTTAAAGATTTCGCACCTGAGTTAGACGAATTTGTAATGCGAAATTACACGCTTTTATATGAAGACGCGCCATATTTATATGTGCATAATGATTTTTATGAGCAAGCCTTGAGCATGTTGCCTGAAAACGATGAGGATATGATTGGGACGATCTTTGCCAATACAACATGTGGAACAGCTTTAGAAAATGGTGAAATTTCGCAAACTTTCACAGCAAATAGAGACGAGCTTAAAACTTTATCAATACAATTTGGTACTCATAGCAGAATTTACACCGGCGAGATTAATGTCAAACTTACAAAAGATAAAACAGGCGAAATATTATCGCAGTATACAATTGATGGTAAAGATGTAAAAGATAATAATTTTACATTTATTCACCGTGAAGATGACGAAAGCATTCCTTTGGATATAGGCGAAAATTACACTGTCACAATAGATTTAGGTGACAGTGATGATAAAAACCTAACAATTTGGGCACATGATAATAGCACACAATACACAGATGAAAATGGACAAGCCGGAGATGAGAAAACAGCAGAAAATTCACAAGATATGCTTATCAATGCTGTTACGTCAGAGGGTGAGCAAAATTATACTTTGCGTATTAAGGTGAGATAATATTACAAAATGTTTCGAAAACCTGTTGAATGAGATAAATAATTTAAAATTACAAAATCGGTTATTGCGCCAATAATACAAGTTATAAAAATATCAATACAAAACAATAATTAAGCTTAAACATAAGCGAAAAAAAGCGATATATGAAAGAGGAACACACAAATGATAAAAGAAGCAAATACACATGACATAAAACTTATTGAAAGCTTTTTAAAAATAGAAAATGACGAATTTATGCCACTTTCTATGCCGAATGATATATTTGTTATGCGTATGCGTGCAGCTTATAGAGCAAACGGAATTAACAGCGTTTACTGTAAATTTTACATGGTATCAAAAGGCGAAAACGAGCCTGATGGAATAATTTGCATAGATGGTGCAAATGCGTTTTATGCAGGCGAATTACAAGATGCAGATGAAATGGAAAGCTTTTTAGGAGCTTTAAAAATAAGATGTTTTAAAAGTAATAATATGCTTTTACCCGGGTGGGAGGCTGTGCCGCTTTATATAATGAAGCGTGAGAAAAGCTGTGATGTAGGTGTGTATGTTGCACCTGTTATGGATAAGCCCGATTTTTGGGAGCTTTCAAAAAGCGATGTGCTTAGCGATATTGACAGCGAAGCATGGTATGGCAAAGCGACACGTTTAACAAATGCAAAACAGGCGGATATTCGTGCAATAGCTCTTTCAATTGCAGGCAAAGCACAATATGTTTCAACGGCGGGTATATATGCGTTAGATGATAACAATGCGTATATTACAGCGGTAGAGACAAAAGAAGAACATCGTGGATGTGGATATGCAAGCACATTGATAAGCGTGCTGACAAAAGCGCACAAACAAAAAGATTTTTATCTGCTTTGCAAACCAAATAAACACAAATTTTACGAGCGCTTAGGTTTTGCATTTGTAAGGCCTGTGTGCATGTATTTACCGGCAAAAGTTTAATTATAGGAGAGAATATGCAATATAAATCATCGATTTCAAAATTTTTTGATATATCTCAAAATGCACTTATTGCTGATGAAAAAGCACTGGAAATGTGTCAAAATGCGTTTGAAAATTTAGAACAGATAAAAGAACATAACCAGTTAAAAATGCTTAAGGTTTTCACCGATTGCCGTGTTAGCATGAGCCATCTTGTGGGAACTACAGGCTATGGGATAGGCGATATAGGCAGAGAAAAAATAGAAGAAGTTTTTGCAAAATTGACAGGCAGTGAGGCATCGCTTTTTAGGCATAATTTTGCAAGCGGCACACACACTTTGGCAACGGCGCTTTTTGGGGTGCTTCGCCCGGGCGACGTAATGGTAAGCGTAACGGGCAGACCTTACGATACCTTGCACGGCGTTATTGGCCTTGGCAAAAAAGGGCAAGGTTCTTTGTGCGATTTTGGCATTGAATATAAAGAGATAGAACTTATTAATAATGAACAGCCAAATTACAGCGAGATTGAAAAGCAATGCAAAAATGCTAAAATGTGCTATATTCAAAGAAGCAGAGGATATTCACAGCGCATAGCTTTATCACTTGATACAATAGAAAAAATAGCAAATACAGTAAAAGCTGTAAACCCAGATATTATAGTGATGGTTGATAATTGCTATGGAGAATTTACACAAATAACAGAGCCAACACAACATGGTGCAGATTTAATGGCAGGTAGCCTTATTAAAAACCCGGGCGGTGGTATTGCACCGACAGGCGGTTATATTGCAGGCAAGGAAGATTTAGTAGAGCTTTGTGCACACAGGCTGACAGCGCCGGGTGTTGGCGGTGAGATAGGTTGCACGCTTGATGTTTTACGTCAAATGTATCTGGGGCTTTATTATGCGCCGGGCGTTACATGCGAGGCATTAAAAGCAAGCGTTTATTCTGCGGCATTGTTTGAAATTTTGGGCTATAGTGCACAGCCAAATTGTAACGAAGAGCGAAACGATATTATAACCAGTGTGCAGACAAAAAGTGCAAGCGCAATGTGTGCACTTTGCGAGGGCGTACAAAGTGCAAGCCCTGTGGACAGTTTTGCCGCGCCAATTCCTGACGATATGCCGGGATATGAAGATAAAGTTATAATGGCGGCAGGTGCATTTACGATGGGAAGCAGCATAGAGCTTTCAGCCGATGGCCCATTAAGAGAACCATATACGGTTTATTTACAAGGTGGAATTAATTTTAATGCCGCAAGGGCAGGCATTTTGATAGGTGCAAATAAAATGATAAAAACGGAGGAAGAAAATGCAAATATTTAACACATTGACAAGAAAAAAAGAAGAGTTTATACCGCAAAAAAAAGGTGAGTACAGCATTTATGTTTGCGGCCCCACCGTTTATAATTATATTCATATAGGAAATGCAAGGCCTGTTGTAATTTTTGATGTACTTCGCAGATATCTTGAATATAAAGGCGATAAGGTGAATTTTGTTTCGAACATCACTGATGTTGACGATAAAATTATACAATTTGCTAACGAACAAGGAATGAGCATGCAGGATTATGCACGCAAGTTCGAAAACGAATATATGACAGATATAAAAGGGTTGGGCGTTAAACCTGCAAGCGCACACCCGAGAGCAACTGAGCATATTGATGAAATATTGTCAATTATTGCTGATATTATAGAAAAAGAATATGGATATATTGCAAAAAATGGTGATGTTTATTTCAGGGCGAAAAAGTTTGAGGGATATGGCAAATTAAGCCATTTGGTGCTTGAAGATTTAGAGAGCGGAAATCGCTCTTTAAGAAGCAAGATGGCAGAGGATTTAAAAGAAGATTCAGCCGATTTTGCAATTTGGAAAGCCGCAAAAGAGGGCGAACCATATTGGGATAGCCCTTACGGCAAAGGACGCCCCGGTTGGCATATAGAGTGCAGTGCAATGGCACGCAAACATTTGGGCGAAACGATAGACTTACATTGCGGCGGAGAAGATTTGATTTTCCCGCATCATGAAAACGAAATTGCGCAAAGTGAATGCGCAAACGGCTGTGAATTTTCACGTTATTGGATGCACAACGGATTTTTAAATATTGATAACCAAAAAATGAGCAAAAGTAAAAACAATTTCTTCACTGTGCGTGAAATAAGCGAGCATTACGGCTATGAACCGCTTAGATATTTTCTTTTGACAGGGCATTATCGTGTGCCGCTTAATTACACAGCGGATTTGCTTGAGGCTTGCAAAGCGGCACTGGAAAGGCTTTACACTTGCCGTGAAAACCTTGATTTTGCAATACAAAAAAGCGAGGGGAAAGCAGCACAGGCGGACGAGTTAATTTTAAACAGCATTAAAACAGCAAGAGAAAAATTTGAAATAGCCTTAGACGACGATTTAAACACTGTTAATGCATTGGCGGCTATTTTCGATTTTGTGCGTGATGTGAACACACATGCGCCTAATTGCAGCAAAGCGGCACTTTGCAAAACAGCAGAGGTTTTTGATGAACTTTGTGGTATTTTGGGCATAGTACAAAACGTAAAAAAAGATGAAATACCGCCTGAAATATTAGAGCTTGTGCAAAAAAGAGCAGAGGCAAAAGCGGCAAAAGATTGGCCTATGGCAGACGCTATAAGGGCAGAGCTTACACAAAAAGGTTATACTGTGGAAGACACAGCAAGCGGCCCTAAAATTAGCAAAAATTAAATTTTTTCATGCGCTTAATTAAACCAATATGAAAAAATAAGTTAAATAAATATTTAAATGATAAAATTTATTTTTTTCACATAAGTTTAATTAAGCGCTATTAATTTTTGTGGTATATCGACAAATAATTAAAAAATTTTAAGCTTTGTTTTCTTTTTAGCGTTTTATCGATTTATTTCACCCACTTGACAATATTGGAAAAGCATTGTAATATATACTTACTTAAAATTTTTTAAGCATATTTTTTACGATAATGGAGAGTTTAGAAATGATAAGAATTATTACAGATTCAACAGCAGATATGCGCCCTGAAGATGCGAAAAAACTTGGCCTAACAATAGTTCCTTTAAATGTTATGTTTGGTGATGAAGCTTTTAAAGATGGCGTTGATTTAACAAATAAAGAATTCTATGAAAAAATGGCATCAAGCGCAAATTTACCGACAACAAGCCAACCTAGCCCTGAAGAATTTATTACTCATTTTGAAGATGCAAAGCAAAAAGGTGATGAAGTAATTTGTATTACACTTAGCAGTGCAATTTCAGGCACATACCAAAGCGCTTGCATAGCAAAAGATGAAGTTGACTATGATGGAATTCATGTTGTGGATAGCAAAAATGCTACTGTAGCTGAAGGTTTATTGGTAGAGCTTGCTGTCAGCTTAGCAAATAAAGGCATGAGTGCAGGGGAAATTGTTGAGGATTTACTTAAAGCACGTGAAAGCCTACACATGTTTGCAATTGTAGACAATTTAACAAACTTACGCAAAGGCGGACGTTTATCAGGCGCAGCGGCAATTGCCGGTTCTGTTCTTGGCATTAAACCTGTAATTGCAGTAAACCCAACTTTACCATCTGAAGGTGAAAATACAGGTGCTGTTAGCGTTGCAGGTAAAGCAAGAGGCTTACCCGGTGCATATTTGCATATTTTTAAAGCAATTGAGGAAATGGGCGGGGTTTCTAAAAAATTCCCTGAAGTGCGTCTTGCATATGCAGGTGATAAAAGTTCTGCTGTGCCGTTTGTGCAATTTTTTGACAATAAGCTTAATATTAAAACAGGTGAGCCAAATGAAATTGGTGCGGTTATCGGCACACATGTAGGTTCAGGCGCAGTAGGTATCGGATTTTTTGATGCAGAATATTAATGTAAGCATAAATTTATTTAATAAATAATTTGATTTTAAACAGTGCGTCATTTAATGGCGCACTGTTTTTTACTAATATATATATTCACGTTTTGCAATTAAATTTTTATCATATTTTGGAAAAATTTATAAAATAACAGTTTGCATGAACATAAATATATGATATAATCAAATTAAGTGTAGTATGGTATAAAAAAGGGAAATTTTATGCCTTGAAATTAAAAAGATTTGGTAAATAATTATGAAATTAATGTTTTTAGGAGACTCGATAACAGATTGCAATAGAAACAGGGAAAAAGATACTTCACTTGGTGAAGGGTATGCCCTTATGGTGGCAGGGGAACTTGCGCATCTAAACCCTAATAAATACACTTTTTATAATAAAGGTGTCAGCGGTGATAGAATAGTCGACGTTTACGCTAGGATAAAGCGAGATGTTTGGAATTATGAGCCTGATATTATAAGCTTTTTGATTGGTGTAAATGATGTTTGGCATGAATTGAACGAAGTGCCAAACGGAGTTGGCGCTAGGCGTTTTGAAACAATGTATGAAATGCTTATTTGCGACACATTACAGCGCTTGCCCAATTGTAAATTTATGCTTATTGCACCGTTTGTGCTAGAGGGCACAGCGACAAATTTACGTGGGCTACAAGTATTTAAACAACAGGTAAAAATAAGGGCAGAAATTGTAAAAAAACTTGCCCAAAAATATAATTTTCCGTTGCTTGAAGTGCAAGTGCCACTTGATAAAATGTGCGAAAAAGCAAACCCGGAATATTGGCTAATTGATGGCGTTCATCCCACGCATGCAGGACATGCATTTATTGCAAATGAATGGAAAAAAGCGTTTAATGATTATTTGTAATTAATTAAAGCTATGTGATTTTGTAAACATAACGTTTTGGTCGAGATTGTATGATATAATTGCAATCTAACTGATTTTATGAGGGGAGTGGATAATTTTGAAAGAAGCATTTGAAAAAATAATTGAAAATGAATTGCTGTTTACAAGATTGTCCACAGAACAATTTGCACATAATTCTGATGTTAAAAGAAAGAATGTTAAAGAATATCTTACAAAAAACAGTGTTGAAATAAGAAGAGTAATTAATGAAACAAATGCACTGATTAGCGAAAATATTTCGTTTTTTTTAAAGGACCCAACATCAATAACCAAAGAACAAGCATTAGAATTTCAAGAATTTGCTGAAAAATTATCCGGATATAAAGTGAGTATAGATACAGGACTTTCGTATGACTTAAGAGATGCGCTTACAAAATATGCGCAATTTGTAAACGATGATGACATGTATATTAACAATATGTTTTATAAGGGAATTGCGCTGTTTTATCTTGACAGAATGCTTTTTAAATCAAACATGTCGGAATGCTATGATAATGTAATTAAATTTAGTGTTGATTATGATAAATTAAATAAAGAATCTCGAAATTTGATAGCAAGAGCATATGGCAATTCTTATATAAGTAATCCAACTTCAGAAGTTGAAGAATTTTATAAAAGATATGAAAGAGCAAAACAATTTTGGGAAAATATTGCAATAAAAGAAGATGATGATTTTAACTTAAATGCATATTTGCAAAATTTGCATGATAATTATTGCTCTACAACTTTAACTATTTCGCGTTCAATCCATAGAGATCGCTTAACAAGCGATAACAAAAAACAATTGCTGGAATATGCGAAAAATTTATATGATGCTGCTGTTAAAAATGAATTGTTAGATTCGCACGATTATACCTCTACGCAAGCAAAATATGTTTATTATTACGAGGCTGCTAAATATTATAATGGAATTAATTCTAACTGGCAGCTTATAAATGCGTTGTATGACCTTTACAAACAGGCGGACGATGATTATTCGTATGACGATATATTTAAAAAATTGCATGTAGGTGGGCTTTTTCTTTTATATTTACATGAGGCACCACCCGAGGATTTTTCCGATAGCGAAAAAGAACGAATTGCCGCAGAAATAGAAGGCGATGTATTTGATTATATCAGAAAGATACCTGATGATATGGCAAGTGCACACATAACTGCAATGATTACTAATTTTGCACTTGGAAGCAAAGATGCATTTAAAGACACATCATATTTAAACTTATTGTTGGCGCTTACTGTTTTTAGACATTTGCCAACATATGTTCATTCTATAATGGTCGCAAAAATATCACATACAATAACAGAATATTTAATAAAATTTGCCCCTGAAGTACTTATTGGTTTGCCTGGGATTGCCACAAAAGAAGATGTGAAAAACAAAGCAGATGAAATTTTGATGTTTGTTTGGTATGCCGGGCTTATACATGATATTGGCAAAATAAGTTATTCACATTTGGTATCGTTTTATGTAAGAAAGTTAAACGATAGAGAATTTGAAATGATAAAGCAACATTCAAGTAAAGCTGAAGGTTTCCTTAAAACTTCATATAATTTAAGCATAGATAGAGTAATTTATGAAAATAGTTCGAAAAATGTTGAAAGTATGCAATTGAAAAATAATCCGGAGCTTTTTGTTTGCCTTGGGGATGTTGCGCTGGGGCATCATAAAAGTTATGATGGTAAATTTGGGTATCCTGATGATTTTAACAATTTAGAATCGCCTGTAAAATTAATAATTGACATGATTTCAATAGCGGATTCAATCGATGCTGCAACCGACAGCGTCGGAAGAAGCTATGCGAACGAAAAATTTTTATGTGATATGGAAGAAGACTTGATGTCACAAATTAACACACGATATAACCCTGTATTAACAAAAGTTGTTTTCGAAAACAAGAAATTGTATGATGAAATAGATAAAATATTAAATGAATATAGGTACGACATATATTATTCGTGTTTTATAAAAAGCGATTTTTCAACTATTAAAAAATTGCCTACAAACAGTACATTTTAATTAATTTGAATTGGTTTTTCCTTTGTCATAAAACGGGTTAGGTACTGCATTAGATAATTTAAAATAAAAAGAATGGATAAAGGAATGGACAATAAAGAAATAAAAGAAAATAAAACAAATAAAAAAGGCAAAA
Organism: uncultured Bacteroides sp.; assembly: GCA_964369715.1. GTDB lineage: Bacteria > Bacillota > Clostridia > Oscillospirales > Ruminococcaceae > Ruthenibacterium. The sequence goes on from CAYJGV010000001.1 coordinate 85,330, forward strand.
AGCGTATAGTTTTTATCACATTAAGCATAGTGCTTATAGTTTATATACTTTTGCAAATTTTGCCGTATAATGAGTTTGATGGTAAGTCTAATTTTAAAATAGAAGACGGTGAGGCTCCGCTTGTAATTTCACATGGGGGTGCAAAACATCTTTACCCCGAAAACACAATTATGGCGTTTGAAGAGAGCTTTGCAATGGGTGTAGATGTGCTGGAAATGGACCTTTGTATGACAAAAGATGGTGTGCTGATAACGCATCATAATCTAACAGTAGATGCGACATCAAACGAAATCGGAAACGTAAATGATTTTACAATTGAACAAATTCAACAAATGAATTTTGGATATAATTTTGTAGATATAAACGGAAATAAACCTTTTGAAAACGAAACCGACACTGGAATTTTAAGCCGCCTTGTGCCAATGACGGTAGAGCAAATGTTTGATGCTTTCGGCAAAGACACGCTTTACGTTATGGAGATAAAAGATTCAGGTGAAACGGGAATTGCCGCCGCTGAAAAGTTGAATAATTTGATAAACGAGTATAATTTGCAAAAGCATGTTTGTGTTGCGTCGTTTAACAATGAAGTTATGCAACATTTTATCACAATAAAAGACAGCGATGTAAATATTTCGATGGATTTTGACACTGCGGCAGTGTTTGTTGCATTAAATTACGCAGGGTTTGGAATGTTTGCAGGTTTTGAACATGCAGGCTTGCAATTGCCGAGCTCTATGTATGAAATACCACTGGACACTTCATATCTTATTTATAAGGCTCATCACAACAATATGTTTTTGCATTATTGGACAATAAATGAAAAAGAGCAAATGCAAGAACTTATTGAAATTGGTTGTGATGGTATTATAACCGACCGTCCTGATTTAATGTTTGAGGTGCTGCAAGAGATGGGTTACAATAATTAGTCTTGTAGTTAAAGCGTTAACCTTAATTTTGGGGACATATCCAATAAGGAGCTGCCCCCAAAGTCGACTTCACAAAAGAACGCCTTTAAAATTTCCGTCATATTTTACAAAAATGCTCGTTAATACACACAGTATTGTCTGTGCTTTTTGTTTTATCTGACAAAAATTTTGCTCTAGTTTTTGCAAAGCCTTTGTTTGGGGGCACCTCCCTAAAAGCCCACTTTTTTTTACAAAATGGGTTCGGATAGAGAACACAAAATGAGCTAATGCAAGTTTGTTAGTGGTTTTTTAAAAAAATATAATGAAACAAAAAAGGCTTATATGCCAATTAAAAACGGTGTGATTTATGAAAGAAATTGAAATTTTTACTCCTGAAAAATACAGTAGTGCAAAGTATGAACTTATAACTAAAGATATTTATAAGGTAACAGATGCTGAAAACGAATTATTTGTGACATCAGTATCTTTTGTTCAAGAGCCGGAGTTTGGAGAAAGTGAAAATAATGAGGATATTTCAGAGCATCCATTAGAAGATTTGCTCGATGAATATTTTTGTTTTATTTCCGATTTTTATAGTGACTTAAATGGTGAGGGTTCTAATAAATGTTACCTTGAATTTGCAGCACCAGACCTTGATGATATAAAAAGTTTACATGATATCATTGGAAAACATGTATATGCAATATTAGATGGTGATGATGTGAACCTTGTGATTGAATAAGTTATAAGCATTTATGGCTTAGTTGAATGTCATTAAAATAATAAAAAAGCCTCCATTGCACTGTGTGCAATGGAGGCTTTAACTTATTATATAAACTAAGTTTTTTTAAAAAATCACTTATTTTAATGCAGTGGTTTACTGTGTAAACACCGCAGGAAAACCGCGAAGAATATAGAAGAATAAATCAAGGGGCAAATGGCAGAGAATAAAAAGCACCTTAAGATATACGGTAAGGCATCTTTAAAATATCATCAGATTGACTTAAACCTTGTGGTTAACTTTAAGTTTAGCTTTCAGTGATTTCATATGTTCTAATAATCTGTCGTATTCAGTGAAAATTTCAGTATATACATCTTCAACGGGTTTTGAAATTTCATCTAGCATTTGTTGTAATTCTATCTCGTTATCTGCTATTATTTTTACTATTTGTGCATCAATATAGTTTTTTTGCGACATATCTTCTAAAATGCCAACAGCTTTTTGCCAGTCGTATTTTCCTTTATAACTTCTTCGGCTAATTAAAGCACTTGTAATATCAGCTATTGCAACAATGCGCATTTCAGTAGTAAGCTGATTTGCGTTAAGCCCCTTAGGGTAACCACTACCGTCAAGCTTTTCGTGGTGGTTAACAGCATAATCTATTATATCTTGCTCGAATAAGCCGTTCAGTATTTCTTCGGTATAAGAGGCATGTGTGCGCATAATTGTCATTTTGTCGCTATCTAGCTTGCCTTTGAATTCTAGTATAGATTCAGGTATGGCTATTTTGCCAATATCATGTAATAGTGCGCTGTAATAAAGTTTTTCAATTGTTTCCGGAGGTAAATTTAGCTTCGTGCCCAAAAACACGCTTATGGTAGTTGTATTTACAGAATGAAGCATTGTAACAGGACTTTTAAATTCCATAGAATAAATTATCATTTTGAGATACTTGACTAAATCATCTGTGCTTAAATCTAAAGAATCGACCATATTATCCGACCAATGTTTGGAATCTTCTGCAAAACTGGCCTCATCTAAATTTTTGTTATCAATAGCTTTTTTAAAAGCTAGCATATATTTTTCTTCAATATGTTTAGATTTAGATATGCTATAATAAAGTTTTTCGAAAGAATGGGTTTTCAAATAACCTATATCAATTTTATCGGCCAAATTAATTAGCTGTGAATACGCAGCAACCATAGGCTCAACATCAGATAATAAAGCGGCAGGCGTATGGTGATATAAAACAGCCTCGCAATTATCTGTTATTGGAGTTAAATATTTAAGAAAAAGGTAGCCATATACAGAATGCTCGTCTACATTGGCTGTTTCAAATTTCAACAAATTGTTTATATCCTCAGTTTTGTACGCTCCAATGTCATGAAAAATACTCATTAGATAAATAGATGAGGGATTGAAATCTGAGTTGTCATCAAGCTCTTGCATTATTTTAGTAGCAATATAAGCAACGCGCTCTCCATGGCTAATTAATCGCTCATCAAAAAAGCGTAAAGCTTTAGAGCATAGGAGTACTATTTTGTTACCGCATTTTAATGTCGACATATTATGTTTTCCTTATAAAAATATATAGTTTTAGTATTTGATAATATCTTTAATAATTACAAGTTAACCTTAAAATAGTATAGCACAACAACTGGATAAAGTCACGAGAAAAACACAAATAATTTTTGTGCAAAAAGCTTCTAACATACGGAGACAACGGGTTTTTTACGATTTGTCAGAATAAAATTATAATAATGATTTTTAAAAGTGTATCATGAAATTATACGTGCAAAAATATATTTATATAAAGAGTATGCAATTTTTTTGCAAGTTCTATGCTCTTTAAAGAAGTAAATTAGAGCGAAAGAAAAATAATTGCGCCAAAAATCGTTATAAAATCTTTACATATTATAAAAAATATATTATAATAATGTAGTTGTATACTATTAGTTTGTGAATATTATATATTATTGCGTTATTATCCTCTCGCACTAGAGAGTGAAAATAAAAACATGCGCCATTAGCTCAGTTGGCTAGAGCGCACAGCAAGAAGTAAGGCAAGTTTGTTGGTGGGTTTTTGTTAAAGTGAATTTTGAGAAAAACACTGTTTTGAATTTGAAAATAAGTTGAAAATTTAGAAATGCCATTATGTTGAAAATGTCATTTTAAAATTATATTATTAGTGCAAATTTGGGTTTAACGTTTTAAAAAATTCAAAATGTGATGTAAAACCATTGAAAAACACATATTTGGTGTAAGTCTTTACAGCGAGTTGTGTTTTGAAAAACTGCAAGTAAATTTTATTGGTTATTTGGCAAAAATTATTTAAGCTAAAACTATGGCTTTGTGATTAT
>CAYJGV010000002.1:0-8245 GCA_964369715.1 uncultured Bacteroides sp.
ACTCGCTACCTCCACCTTGGCAAGGTGGCGCTCTACCAGATGAGCTAAAGCCGCAGGCTTTTTTCCGTTTGTCGCGTGCATTCAAGCGACGAATTATATTCTACTGCATTTTTCATAATATGTCAATACCTTTTTTAAAACTTTTTTATTTTATTTTATTTTACAATATTTACCTTTATGTCTTATATTTATATATCACAATTTAGATATACTTTATAATACATTAAAGTATAGTTATTATAACAAAATAATGATACATCATTATTTTGTGAAAACTTTGAAAAAACTATGAAAAATATCTTAAAAAGCTGTTGCTTTTATCGAGTATATTTGTTATAATTAACACAGTTTCTATTAATGTTACTTAAAGATTACATTCAATTATTTTATTTAACATTATACCGTTGCTTTTCGTTTAAAAGAGAGGATTTTGCCAATGCCACTTAAAGCCAAGGCTTTAGAATGCTTGAAAATTATATCACAAGATAGTGAATATATGTCAATTGTTTCTGATATTATTTTCAACCCTGAATTCCAAAAACTTACGAATTTCACACATCACAATAATTTTACGCGTTTAGAACACAGCCTTAACGTTTCTTATTTAAGCTATAAAATGTGCAAAAAATTAAGTTTAGATGCCATTAGCGCAGCAAGAGGAGGACTTTTACACGATTTCTTCCTCTATGATTGGAGAACTGCCCAATTGCCTGAAGGCAGCAAAGCCCATGCAATTGAACACCCAAGGCAAGCTTTAGCCACAGCGAGAAAACATTTTGAAGTAAATGAAATTGAGGCAGATATAATTGCACGTCACATGTGGCCTGTTACAATAACTCCACCAAAATATCTTGAATCTTACATAATTGTGTTTTATGATAAATTCACAGCTGTTTTTGAATTGATGAACAAATCTATTATGACAGAAAGACGTTTATCTCATATTCCTTTAACAGAAGCACAGGCTGTTGCCCACACAATTAATTTAAACAAAGTGAAAACAATGTTTACGAAAATCGGCAAAACAAATATTGCCTAAAATTATTATACAAATTTAAAACGCTGTAACAGATTTATCTCGTTACAGCGTTTTTTTATTAATTTTGCATTGAATGCTTTTTAAAAATCAAATTAGATTTATAATCACAATTTATTTTAAATTGCGTCAACCTTAATTCCAATTTGTGATAGATTGCTTAGCCTGTTTATTATTTTTTGTGCATTTTCATTTTGGTAAAAATTAATCAAATCTTTATTTATAGCACTGGGGTAATTTTTACGCATATTCTCTATGATGTCAATAAAATCCGGAGTTTCGTTCATTGAAACTTTGATAGAATTTTCTTCAAAATAAAATTTCAAATTTTGTATACTTTGACACTCTGTAAAATAAATACTGATTTTTAATACCATTTTGTCATCTTCGTCAGTTGTAAAACAACCACAAACAGCACACGAAAAAACGTTTCCGCCAAAATTCAAATTGCAATTTATAGGCTCTTCAAATCCCACGGGTATTCTAAGTGCAGAATTACCCTCTGTCCACATCAAATAAAACATATCGGTATTTTTATTATAAATAAAACTTATACCTTTTAGTCCAAACGAGTAAAAATCATTTAATGCACACATAATTATTGGCAATAACCCAAAACGAAAATTTGTAAACTTATAAGTATTTCCATTTATTTTCTGGCAGTTTTCTCTTATTTGGCTGTTAAAATTAAATATTTGCTTTTGCTCAGCACTCAAAAATATCGGTGTTTTTTTTATATTTGCATCTAAAACCGTGTTATATTTTAATTTTTTCAATGTGCTTGCCTGTATATAATTTTGTGCTAAAACATTAAGTGCCGATTTTGATGCGTTATTATCTTTCGTGCTTTCAAAAAAAGCTTTTGTTATATTATAAACTTGCCCTGCTAAAGACAAATTAGGCCCGCCTGCATTTGTCACAATAACCATAGACAGCCTTGGGTGCACAAACACATTTTGCCCAAACATTCCATTCATTGCAAAAAATTCTCCGTCGTCCTGCACCCATATTTGAAAACCATACCCTTGCCCTTGCGAAAAGCTTCCATATTGTGTCGTCGCTCTTTTAATATAGTCCTCGCTTATTATTTGCCTTAATTCTCCATCTACCATATATTTGCCTTTTTGCAAAAACAACAAACCTATTTTGGCTAAATCTTCGGGTAAAATATACATGCCCCACCCGCCTTTGGTAATTCCAAGCGGACACTTTTCCCATTCTATACTGCCAAAACCCAGTGGTTCATACAAACGTTCTTTTAAAAATTCGTGCACGTTTTGCCCTGTAATTTTTCTCACAATCGCACTTAATATATAGCTGTTCAAACTATTGTATTCAAATTTTGTTCCGGGCTCGTAATGCGAATCATATGTTAAAAATGAACCCACCCAATCTTTTTCTACAACTGTTGCAGCTTCCCTAAAATTAGATCCACTCATCATTGTTAGCAAGTGCTTAATTGTTATAAGTTTTGTTCGTCTCATGGTTCTGAAATTGCACTTTTCGGGAAAAATATCACACACTAAATCGTCATATTTCAGCCTACCATCATCAATAAGCATTCCTATCGCAATACCTGTAATCGTTTTACAAAGGCTGTTGCTAACATGCCAATTGCTTGTGCTATAGGGCGCAAAAGATGCATCGCATATCATTTTGCCTTCCTTTACAATTTGAACCGTGTGCACATTTGCATTTTTTCTATTATTTAACTTTTTTAAATAATTTGTTATGTCTCCACTATTGATGCCTACTTTATGTGGGGCACATCTTTCGATTTTTGTGCCTGATTTTTGCACTAAAAATGGCTTTTGTGGCACAGGAGTATAGGGCAGTATGTTTTGCGTCTCACCTGTAATTAATTTTCTAAAATATTGAAGAGCTCTTAATTGTCCGCGAATTTCCAACTTTCGCACCTCCAAAGCATTTTTTTTAATTATATCACAGCATATCTTAAATTTAAACAAGAATTATTTCATTTTATGTCGACTTTACTTTGTTAAAGTTTGAAAAACCTATTGACTAAAGATAATTTGACATATATAATAGTATTAATAAATGCAGTGAAGAGAAAATTAGTGTATATTTCACATTAAAGAGAGCTGTTGGTGGGTGTAAAACAGTATGTGTTGTGCATGAAAGTCATCTTGGAGCAGCAAATGTGAAACATAGTAGCATTTGTCGGATTAGCGCACGTTAAAGCGTCTTGAGTGGTCGTTTTTTTAAGCGACAATACGGAGTGGTACCGCAGAGCAGTTTATGGCTTTGTCTCTGGTTTTACAGAAGACAAAGCTTTTTTTATTATCATAATTTATTGGGGAGGTAAATATGAAACTAACTGGTTCAGAAATTTTCGCACAGGTTTTAATAGAACAAGGCGTAGACACTATTTTTGGATATCCCGGCGGAGCTGTTCTTAATTTATACGACGCATTATATAAGAATAGCGACAAAATCACCCACTATATGACAGCGCATGAACAAGGTGCATCTCATGCGGCAGACGGTTATGCAAGAACAACAGGCAAAACAGGTGTTGTTTTAGCAACAAGTGGCCCAGGTGCAACAAACCTTGTAACAGGTATCGCAACCGCTTATATGGACAGCATCCCAATGGTTGCCATAACAGGCAATGTCGGCACAAATTTAATTGGCAAAGACAGTTTCCAAGAAGTTTTTATTGCAGGTATTACAATGCCTATCACAAAGCATAATTTTGTTGTTAGAGATGTTAGCGAACTTGCAGAAATTTTAAGAAGCGCTTTTAGAATTGCCGGCACAGGCAGAAAAGGCCCTGTACTTGTAGATATTCCAAAAGATATCACTTCAGGTGTTGCTGAATTTGAGCCACAAGGTGCAGTTGTAATTCCCGAATATGTTAAAACAGATGAAGAAAGCCTAAAAATCGCCGCAAATATGATAAACGAATCAGAATGTCCCATCATTTATTTCGGCGGTGGTGTTACCTCTTCAGGCGCTGGTGAAGAATTGCGCGAATTTATGGCAAAAAGCGAGATGCCGGCTACATACACATTGATGGCGGCAGGCGTTTTAGGTTATGGCGAAAAGCTTAATTTAGGGCTTTTAGGCATGCACGGCAACCGTACAACTAACAAAGCCGTGGATAAATCCGACCTTGTAATTGCCATTGGCACAAGGTTTTCAGACCGTGTTGCACTTAACACAGAAAAATTTGCAAAAAATGCAAAGATTTTACAAATAGATATCGACCCCAGCGAAGTTAACAAAAACATAGCCGTTGATTTTAGTTTAATCGGTGATGTTAAGGAAACATTGTCTGCCCTATTGCCTTTTGTAGCACAAAAAGAAAGGCCAAATTGGCTAAAACAAGTTAAAGAATGGCAAGACAAAGATTATCGCCCTAAAGACGATGACAGCAAATTGACACCACATCAAGTTATTGGCACAGCGTGTGATTTTGCAGGCGAAGATGCGGTTTATGTTACAGATGTAGGCCAACATCAAATGTGGTCGGCTCAATTTATTAAGCACACTCGCCCACAAAGCTTTTTAACAAGCGGTGGCCTTGGCACAATGGGCTTTGGTTATGGTGCGGCAATTGGCGCAGAAATTGCAGTTAAAGGTGAGCGAAAAGTTATTCATTTCACCGGAGATGGCTCTTTCCACATGAATTTACAAGAGGCTTGCACCGCTGTAAGTTACGATTTACCGATAATTACAATTATTTTTAACAATAGCGTTCTTGGCATGGTGCGTCAATGGCAAACTGTTTTTTACGACAAACGATATGCCAGCACAGACCCACAAAGAAAAACAGATTTTGTTAAACTTGCAGAGGGCTTTGGCCTAAAAGGCTTTAGATGCACAAATTTAGATGAATTTAAAAATGCTATGCAAGAGGCAATTAAACTAAACGCACCTGTTTGGATAGAATGTATAATTGATAAAGACGAAAAAGTTTTGCCGATGATACCTGCTGGCGGAACAATCGACGATATTATGATGAGCTGAGGAGAGTGAAATTATGAATAGAGAAGTGCTGAGCATTTTGGTAGATAATCATTCAGGCGTTTTGACACGCATTACTTCGCTTTTCGGAAGAAGAGGCTTTAATATTGACAGTTTAACTGTTTCAACAACTGATAACCCTGCTATATCACGTATTACAATTGTTGTGCATGATGATGAAACTGTGCTTGAACAAATAATTAAACAAACACAAAGGCTTGAAGAGACAAAGGATATTTTTGTGCTTGACGGCAAAAGTTTGCTTCGCGAATTATTGCTTGTGAAAGTTGAAGCAAGCGAGCAAACTCGTGCAGCTATACGTGAAATTGCTATGGTATACCATGCGAAAATAATTGATTTATCACGCACAAGCATGGTTATGGAATTGACCGGAGAACCCGACAAAATTGATGCATTTTTAAATGTATTAAACCCTTATCGAATTATTGAAATGTGCCGCACAGGCATAACAGCACTTTCAAGAGGAGATAATTAATTAAAACTTTCGGCACTGATATTTTGTAAAAATAAATTGTGCCTGACTGTAAAATAAAATAGCATAAAGCAAAAGGAGAAGTAAAATGATTAAAAAATATTATGATTCAGACTGCAATTTAGGTTTGCTAGATGGCAAAACCGTTGCAATTATGGGCTTTGGTAGCCAAGGACACGCACATGCGCAAAACCTACACGAAAGCGGAGTTAATGTTGTTGTTGGTCTTCGCAGCAGCAGTGCAAGCTGCAAAAAAGCACAAGATGCCGGCTTAAAAGTTATGGAAGTTAGCGAAGCGGCTAAAATTGCAGACCTTGTTATGATGCTTGTTCCTGATGAAGTTGCAGCCGACATTTACAACAATGAAGTTGCGCCTTTTATGAAAGAAGGCAATGTTTTAATGTTTGCACACGGCTTTAACATTCACTTTAATCTTATCACACCTGCTAAAGATGTTGATGTTATCATGGTTGCACCTAAAGGCCCGGGCCACACTGTGCGCAGCCAATATGTAGAGGGCAAAGGCGTGCCAAGCTTGATTGCTGTACATCAAGATTTCAGTGGCAAAGCTAAAGAATTTGCTCTTGCTTATGCTTGTGGCATCGGCGCCGGCCGTGCAGGTATTTTAGAAACAAACTTCCGTGAAGAGACAGAGACAGATTTGTTCGGCGAACAAGCTGTGCTTTGTGGCGGTGTTACAGAACTTATGAAAGCCGGTTTCGACACACTTGTTGAAGCAGGTTACGAGCCTGAAATGGCATATTTTGAATGCATCCACGAAATGAAATTAATCGTTGATTTAATTAACGATGGTGGTTTTGCAATGATGCGTTATTCCGTATCAAACACTGCTGAGTATGGCGATTATCGCACAGGCAGAAGAGTTATTACCGACGAAACAAGAAAAGAAATGAAAAAAGTTCTGCGTGAAATTCAAGACGGAACTTTTGCCAGCGAATTTGTTACTGAATTAAGTGACAAAGGCGGAAGAAAAGCAAAATTCCTTTCAACACGTCGTGTTGAAAGTGAACACCCACTTGAAAAAGTTGGCGCTGAACTTCGCAAAATGATGAGCTGGTTAAAAAAATAAACCGCTTTAGCACATTATTATAACTAGGCCGATGTAGTCCTAATTTGAATTGCATCGGTTTGGCTAAATAATACCTTATATTTAAAGCATGATATTTATAAAATTAGATTATTTTAATTTACTTAAAGACATGCATTAATTATAACGGCAAGGACAAGCTCGATTTATTTTAAATATTCTTTTATGTAGGGGTCGGTGCTTAAACTGATGAATTTGTTCATCGGTTTAAGTCGATGGTAATCATCACCCCTACTTCTTTTTTCGCATAATATTTTTAATTATAGGAGCATTATATGCAAAAAAATGACAGTATGTTTCATTTTATATGGCGATTTTTAAAGCCATTTTTTGGACTTTTTATACTTGCGCTTATCTTTACAATGATTAGCACAATTTTCAACAGCTTAATGCCACAAATATTAAGAAACACTGTTGACAGCGTTTTGGGGAATAAACCTTTCACTTTCCCCTCCTTTGTTGTGCAAATTTTTAATTTAAACGATATATCGCTTATTAATGCGCTTGTGTTGGCAGGTGTTGCAATTTTAATCAGCACAGCTCTTGCAGGTGTTTCAGATTATTTCGCACGGATGAATACAGCAAAATGTTCCGAAAGCATAATAAAGCACATGCGTGACACGCTTTATAATCACATACACAATTTGCCTTTTGAATGGCACACAAATAACCCCACAGGTGATATTATTCAGCGGTGTACATCGGACGTTTCAATTATTCAAACATTCATAACAGTGCAGCTAATACAGGTTTTTCGCACATTATTTTTAGTTGGTTTTTATATGACGATAATGTTTTCGATGAACTTTACTGTTTCTTTAATCGCACTTTTATTTTTACCTGTTATCGTAATTTATTCATTGATTTTTTATGGTAAAATTGCAAAACGTTTTAAATTCGCCGATGAAGCAGAAGGTGAATTAATGACAGTTATACAAGAAAATTTAACAGGCGTCAGGGTTGTTCGTGCATTTGGAAGAGAAAAATTTGAAACCGAGCAGTTTGACGAAAAAAACCAAAAATGGGCAAGCCTTTGGATAAAACTTGGCGAACTTTCAAGTATTTATTGGTCTCTTGGTGATTTTATAACAGGCCTTCAAATTTTCACTGTACTTATTGTTTGTGTGTTTCAATCTTTAAACGGCAATATAACAACAGGTGATTTAATTGCGTTTATGACATATTACACAGCAATGATGTTCCCTGTTCGTTCGCTTGGCAGGCTTTTCGCAAACATGAGCAAGGCGAGCGTTTCGGTTGAACGTGTAAAATATATTTTGCACGAAGATGATGAAAAAAGTGCAAAGAACTGTGTTAAGCCTGACATGTTAGGTGATATTGTTTTTGAAGATGTAAGTTTTTCATACGATAAAGAGCAAGAAGTGCTTAAAAATATTAATTTCACTATACCTGCCGGCAAAACCTTTGCAATTTTGGGTGGTACAGGAAGCGGAAAAAGCACTTTGATGCATTTGATAGATAGACTGTACGATTTGTCTGAAAACAGCGGTAAAATAACGATAAGTGGTGTAAATATCAAAGATATTGAGCTTAAGCATTTGCGCAGTAATATTGGCATTGTTTTACAAGAGCCATTTTTGTATTCTCGTACAATTGC
>CAYJGV010000002.1:8345-10836 GCA_964369715.1 uncultured Bacteroides sp.
GCAGTAATATTGGCATTGTTTTACAAGAGCCATTTTTGTATTCTCGTACAATTGCGCAAAATATATCAGCCTCAAGCCCTCATTCACAAATTGAAGATATAAGGCATGCGGCCTCTATTGCTTGTGTGGATGACGCCTTGAAAGAAATGCGCCTTGGCTACGACACAATTGTTGGCGAGCGCGGTGTAACGCTTTCGGGTGGGCAAAAGCAACGTGTTGCTATTGCAAGAATGTTAATGCAAAAAACACCTATAAAAATATTTGATGATTCGCTTTCAGCTGTTGATCCACAGACCGATGCCAACATTAGAACAGCACTTTTAAAGCACGAAACAGACAGCACTATTATTTTAATTTCTCACCGAATAACAACATTAATGCATGCTGATTTAATTCTTGTTATGGAAGACGGCAATGTTTCACAACTGGGAACGCACAGCGAATTAATAAATCAAGACGGAATTTACAAAAAAATATACGATATTCAAATGTTGAGCGAAGACAGAGATTTTTTAGCAAAGCAAGGTGGTGAAACTAATGATAATTGAAGAAAAAGAGTATAAAAATGCATTTGACTTTAAAATTTGGAAACCTTTAATTCCCTTTTTCAAGCCTTATAAAAATTTGTTTATTGGCGCTTCACTTTGCATGACAGTTTGTGCAGGCATAGACATAATGCTGCCTTTATTTCAAAGTTACGCCATAAATAATTTTGTTCAAACACAAAGTTTAAATGGAATTTTTCAGTTTTGTATAATTTATTTATCGGCATTATTATTACAATCATCATTTGTTATTATTTCTACACGATGCGCCATGAAACTTGAAATGCGCTATGGCAGAGATGTAAAAAAAGCATTGTTTTACCATTTGCAAACGCTTTCACTATCATTTTTTAACACTACGCCTGTGGGCTATATTTTATCACGTACAATGAGCGATACAACCCGTATATCGAGCCTTATTGCATGGACATTAATGGACATGTATTGGTCACTTTTCTATGTAATTGGCGTATTTGTTGCAATGTTTATTTTAAACCCAAGTTTAGCATTAATTTTAATTGTTGTAATGCCCGCAATTTCACTTTTAACTTATTATTTCCAAAACCGCATTTTATTTTGGAACAGAAAAGTTAGAAAAAACAACAGTAAAATTACAGGTGCTTTTAACGAGGGGATTATGGGCGCAAAAACAGCAAAAACGCTTGTTATGGAAGATATTAATTTTGAAGAATTTAAAACTTTAACTTCTGATACAAAAAAATCAGGCGTAAAAGCTGCACAATTATCTGCGGTTTACATACCCTTAGTTGTTTTTATAAGTTCGATTTTGCTTGCGGTTGTTTTAATGCGTGGTGGTTTTTTAGTAAGCGAAGATTTAATGCTTCTTGGAACATTATCTGCATTCACAACTTATGCACTCGGAATATTTGACCCTATTCAAAGCATGGCGAGAACACTTGCGGAAGTTATTTCAATGCAAGCAGATATTGAACGTGTTATCGGCCTTTTGAATGAAAAACCACATGTTGTGGACAGCAGTGAAGTAATTGAAAAATACGGCGATTGTTTTAACCCTAAAAAGGAAAACTGGCCTGAAATTAAAGGTGATATCACTTTTGATGACATCAGCTTTAAATACCCTGATGGAACTGAAAATGTGCTTGAAAACTTTAATTTACATGTGCCTGCCGGAACAACTGTTGCAATTGTTGGCGAGACAGGTGCCGGAAAAAGCACGCTTGTAAACTTGGCTTGTAGGTTTTTTGAGCCAACAAAAGGCAAAATTTTAATTGATGGCGTTGATTACAAAGAGCGCAGCCAATTATGGCTTCACAGCAATTTAGGCTATGTTTTACAAAGCCCACATTTATTTAGTGGCACAGTTTTGGAAAACATACGTTATGGACGTATTGAAGCGAGTGACGAAGAAGTTTTTGCAGCTGCAAAGGCAGTTAGTGCCGATACAGTTGTGGATAAACTTGAAAAAGGGTATCAAAGTTTAGTTGGCGAAGGTGGCGACCACCTTTCAACAGGTGAAAAACAGCTTATTTCGTTTGCTAGGGCGGTTTTGGCAAACCCTGCCATTTTTGTGCTTGATGAAGCAACTTCTTCGATAGACACGCAAACTGAAAAACTAATTCAAGACGCTATTTCGCATTTGCTTAAGGGCAGAACTTCTTTTATTATAGCGCACAGGCTTTCCACAATTAGACATGCGGATATTATTTTAGTTGTAAAAGACGGCACAATTGTGGACAAAGGCACACATAAAGAATTATTGCTTAAAAAAGGTTATTATTACGATTTATATTCAAAGCAGTTTGCAGAAGAAAATGCGATGCAAGCTTTAAAAGGTCAGAATTAAATATAAAAAAGTCATTGTGCGTTTATGCACAATGACTTTTTTGTGTATTTACGGATTCTTCACTTCGTTCAGAATGACAAGTTTTTTACGGATTCTTCACTTTGTTCAGAATGACAAGTTT
>CAYJGV010000002.1:10936-47619 GCA_964369715.1 uncultured Bacteroides sp.
GATTCTTCACTTTGTTCAGAATGACAAGTTTTAATCAATTCGCACTATATTTCCGGTAGGAAATCGTCCTCTAAATCGTTTGGCACGTATTTGCCGCTTTTTATACGTTGTTTAACACATTGTGTAAGTAAATATTCTATTTGTCCGTTAACGCTTCTGAAATCGTCCCCTGCCCATGCTGCAATGGCTTTATAAAGTGAGGGTGACAATCTTAGCGGTATTTGTTTTTTATCATTATCTGCCATAATTAATAAAGGCTTCCTGTGTTAACCACCGGTTGAGAATCTTTATTAGAACAAAGCACTACTAATAAATTAGAAACCATTGCAGCTTTTCTCTCTTCGTCCAATTTAATGTTTTCATTTTCCTCGATTCGTGTCAATGCCATCTCTACCATACCAACAGCACCGTCTACAATAAGCTTTTTAGCATCAATTAACGCTGCTGCTTGTTGACGCTGTAACATTGCCGCAGCAATTTCTTGTGCATAAGCTAAATATGTTATTTTAGTTTCAATTACCTCTATGCCCGCAATTGTAACTTTTGATTGAATTTCCTCTTTAATGCGCTGTGCAACAATATCGCTTGAACCTCTTAAAGACCCTTCATCAGGTGTGCCGTCCCCTGTTGTGTCAACCCCTTGAGCCACGTCGTATGGGTAAAGGCGCACAACATTACGAAGCGATGCATCACATTGAAGTGATAAAAACTCTTTATAATTATCAACTTCAAAAACAGCTTTTGCTGTATCTGTAACACGCCAAATAACTGCAATTGAAATTTCTACAGGATTACCCAAAAAATCATTTATCTTTTGACGATTATTGCTTAATGTCATCTCTTTTAAAGATATTTTTTTATTATGAACAACGTTTAAATCGATATCATTTGCACCATTTGCCCTTGCTAGTGCGTTGTTACGTGTAGTTACATCTCCACTTTGACGAAGTTTTGTTGTTGAAGCAGGGTTTACCGCACTGCAAAATGGGTTTACAAAATAAATACCCTCACTTTTTAATGTGCCAATATATTTGCCAAATAAAGTTAACGCCAGCGCCTCTTGTGGGTTAAGCACTTTTATGCCAAAAAGCAAAATCCAACCAAGTGCCATATATACAATTGCCACAAATATTATCACCCCTGATATAGCACCAAAAAGCTCCATCGCACCCAAAGCAACTAATACAATCGATAAAATATAACCTAAAATAATTAAAAACAATATTGCTAAACCATTTTTTGCATTAATAATTTTCTCTTCCATGATAAACTCTCCATTCAAAATATTAAAGTGTGTTTATTCTTTATGATATCATTATAATATCATAAAGAATATTTGTCAAGAATTATTTATTGACAAAATGTAAAATTTACGCTAAATCTATATAAAATATAGACTTAATCTTGTTTTTGTTGTAAAATATAAGTGGTTCAAATATTTTAACAAAGAGGTGAGTGCAATTATTACAGAAAGCATAGCAATATTAATAATACTTGTATTTATATTGTTTGCCCTGCTTAGAAGCGAACATGCTGATTATTCTGTCAGCGTTGCGCCTTTGCTGATAATCCCGTTCATGCATTTAGCTGCATCAGCCGCATATTTCTTTTTGCTTGGGATAATTTTACCGCTTGAGCCTAGAATCATCTTCACTTTTGTTCATGTTTTTTCTTTGGCTTTAACATGTGTTTTGTTCGTGATATTCTCGAATAAAATTAAAAGCGTTAGGACAAAGCGTGTTTACACTACAGTAATGTTGGGTTACAGCGTTTTACTTACATGTGCATATATTTATGAAATTATGGCAGTGTAATACAAAAGCTTAATACAAATTTATATTAAACTTGAAAAATGAGCAGTGATGTTTTTTCATCACTGCTCATTTTATTCGCATTTATGTTATTAAATTATACTTTTATTATTTATATCATGTGAAGAATGAGCATAATATAAATCGGCATGTGGGCACTCCGTTGCTCACGCCAATAAAATCGCCCCTGCGAGGATATAAATAATCGGAATGAAATGTAGATTATTTATATAATTCACCAACACGCTCAATCATACAAATGGTATTTTTCTTTTCTTATATTAAATTCTTCACTTTGTTTTTCGAAACCGTTAAGTAACTCTTCTAATTTAGGTCTATCGGCTTTTAAAAGCATATCATCACCACAAAGAAGGCTTATGAATTGTCTTCCGCCCTCAGTGTAGGGTGGTAAAAATTCAAAATCATTACCATATAATTCAATTGCTAAATAAAGCATATTCAATGCTGTTTTAACAGGTGAAAATTTTTTATAATCTGTTATATGAAGGTGCACACCTTCGCATTTTTGTGCTGTGTGCTTACTTGTATTTGGTGTAAAATATGTCGGCATAAATGCCACACCATCAAGGCAAAGTGCGTTTAATTTTTTTGCATATTCTCTTGCATTTACATAAGGTGCACCAATAATTTCAAACGGTGCAGATGTGCCCCTGCCCTCTGACATATTTGTACCCTCGAACAGGCATGTACCGGGATACATTAATGCTGTATCAAAACGAGGTATGCCTAAACTTGGCGGTATAAAAATATTGCCTGTTTCGTTAAAAAGCATGTCTCGTTTCCAATTTTCACACTTTATAATTTCAAGCTTACAATTTAAGTTTCGCTCTTCATTTACCATAAGGGCAAGTTCGCCTGCTGTTAAAGCATAGCGCATTGTCAATGGATAAATTCCCACAAAGCTTTTAAATTCTTCTTTTAGTAAATTACCCTCACACATTGTTCCGCCTAAAGGGTTTAACCTATCGAGCACAATAAGTTTTTTGTTGTATTTTGCACAGTCCTCAATTGCATTTATTAAAGTTGAAATAAATGTATAATAGCGTGTTCCAAGGTCTTGAATATCATACACTACTGTGTCTATCATATCAAGCATTTCAGGTGTAAAACGTTTACGCTCTTTGGTGTAAAGGCTGTAAACCGGTAAATTTGTGTCGCTGTCAATATAAGTATCAACGCCTGCACCTGCGGCAATATCGCCGCGCACACCGTGCTCTGGTGCAAAAAGTGCTGTTAAACCAAATTTATTATGTAAAATATCCACACTTGAGTTTAATTTTACATCGACACCCGATATGCTTGTGATAAGCCCTAATCTTTGTCCTGCAAAAATATTTTCATGTTTATCAATTAAATCAATACCGTTTAAAACCATAATTTTTTCCTCACAGGCTTATTTTGCCCATAATTATTGCTTGCTTTGCACCTGTTGCAGAAGGTGCATTGTTCGTGTTACCATGCAAGGTTTCATTTGCAAGCACAGCAAAAGCAATTGCCTCTTTTGCATCACTACTGTGACCAAGGTCTTCGTTTGTAAGCACTGTTATATCAGGCAAACACTGTTTTATATTATTAAGTAAAGTTAAATTATAACTTCCACCACCGCCGATGATTAATTTTGACGGTCTATTTTTGCAAAAATCATCAATGCCTATCGCTATGCTTTTTGCTGTAAACATTGTTGCAGTTGCAAGCACATCAATTAAATTTATGCCTAAATTTTGCGCTTTTTCGCACAAATCATTCACATATTGCTCACCGTAATATTCTCTGCCTGTTGTTTTTGGAAGTGGCATTTTTAAATATTCATCGTCAAGCATATATTTAAGCAATTCGTTATTCACACTGCCTGTTTTCGCTAAATTTCCGCTTTCATCATAGCGCTTTTCACCTTTAGTTATTTTAAAAACCAGCGCATCTATAACCATATTGCCTACACCTGTGTCAAAAGCGATAACATCATCAAGTGCACAATTTTTAGGCAAAATTGTGATATTTCCTATGCCGCCTATATTTTGAAGCGCAATAGTTTCATCACTCTGTCTGTAAAGCAAAAATTCGGTATAAGGCACAAGGGGTGCACCAAAACCACCTGCTGCAACATCTCTAACCCTAAAATCGCTGACAACAGGACAATTAAGCCTTTGCGCAATTATAGATGCCTCACCAATTTGTAATGTACTGCTTAAACTTTTGCCTAAATAATCTTGTTTTTGCGGTATATGATACACTGTTTGGCCATGGCTTGCGACGAAATCTATTTGAGAAATTGGCACATTTGCTTTTTCGCAAAGCTCTTCACAGGCATCGGCAAAAAGTTCTCCTAAAAGGAAATTCAAGGCACAAATTTCTTTAGAGCCGCCAAAATTTCCCTCGGCAACTTTCAAAATTCTTTCTCTTACTGCATCTTCATAGGCAAGCGTTATAAAGCATTTTTGTTCGACTTTTGTGCTTGTATAATTTCCACTTATTTTTACAAGTACAGCATCTATTCCATCGACGGAAGTGCCGCTCATAAGTCCGATTGCATAATTTTCGTTTTTTAATTTTAAAAAGCTCACTGCATGGCTCCTTTTATAAATTACATTAAAAATATAAGAGATGTCGACAAAACTTACATTCACAATGGCTTTTAAATACACATCATGCTTATGCAAAAGTTTTGTTGACACCTCCGTATAATAAATTATATTTTAATTATTTTTTATAGCTATGCCAATATGTCCATCGGCATTTTCAATCAATTCTTTAGCCTTTTCGCAATTAACATCAAGCAAAATCATAACAATTGCAATTTTTGCCGATTGCCCACACTGAGCCAACACTTCAATTGCTGTTTCTCTGTCTGTTTGCGTTGCTTCACAAACAATTTTAACGGTTCTCTCTACAAGCTTATTGTTTGTTGCTTTAACGTCTACCATCAAATTTTGATACACTTTTCCAAGTTTTATCATAACAGCTGTTGAAAGCATGTTTAGCACTAGCTTTTGTGCTGTGCCACTTTTCATTCTGGTAGAGCCTGTCACAACTTCAGGCCCGCTTAAAACAGCAATACCGATGTCCGCAAGGCAATCCATTTCACTTCCCGGGCAGCATGTAAGCGAAATAACAGTTGCTTCGATGCTTTTTGCATATTCCATCGAGCCCAAAACATAAGGTGTTCTGCCTGATGCCGATAAGCCCACTAGAACATCATTATTTGTAAAATTAATCTTTTTTAAATCTTCTTCGCCCATTGCTTTATTATCTTCTGCGCCTTCTTCAGCTTTTACAAACGCTTTAGAACCACCGGCCATAACAGCTTGCACCATTTCATAGTCAGTGTTATATGTCGGTGGGCATTCAACAGCATCAAGTACACCAAGCCTGCCGGATGTTCCACAGCCGCTGTAAATCAATCTTCCACCTGAGTGCAATTTTTCATAAATTGCATCTACTGCTTTTTCAATTTGCGGCAATTGTTCTTCAACTGCAATTGCAACTTTTTTGTCTTCGTTGTTAATAATTTTTAATATTTCAGCAGTTGACATTTCATCAATGCCAAATGAGTTTTCGTTTCTTCGCTCTGTTCGAATTATTGCTAAGTCGATCATAAAAAATGACCCTCCCTTTTCCCGATGATGTCGATAAAACACAATAAAGTTATATTATAATAGCACTTTATATATGTTAATTTATATTATTTTTTCAATGCATTAATCTTAAAAAATAATATATTATCGACAAAATACCTTGCAAAAAATGTAATTTTATTTTATATAAATAACGCCACAATATAAAAATAGCATTTTTGCATTACATATTAATACTTAATTTTAACCTTTAAAGTTTCAGGCCTTGGCATAAATGCCTCGGCAAAATCTGTTCTGTTTTCAATGCCGCGCAAACGCTTTAAGTGCTCGTAATATTCCATGTAAGGAAAACTTTTGCTGCCTGTTACAAACCAATGTTTCACAATGGCTTTTTGCCAAAGTTCAAAGCCTTCTTTCGTTACTTCAAAATAGGCATATGGTTTGAAATCTGTACTATCTTCCCAGTTTTCCGCAAAATAAAGCGGTGCAAAATGTGCAGGAAGCTCTCTTTCATAAGTTGAAAGGCTTGCATAAAACCACGCATCATTTACAATTTTGTTGCACATTTCATGGTCTTTATGCATACTTTTTGAATGATGTGTAAAAATCAAAGTCGGCTTTTCTTTCCTTATGATATCGCAAACTGTAAGCCTTACTTCATCATTATCAGGTAATTCGCCATCTAAATAAGGCAGCACATAGGCTGTTCCTCGAAGCATATTTGCAAATTCATGCGCTTCGTTTTCCTTTTGTTTTCTGTATTCGCTAACGCTCATATTTGGTGGTGCGCCTTTTTCTCCACCTGTCAATGCAAGCGTTATTATTTTACCGCCTTTTGCTGCACACGATGCTAAAACACCGCCTGTGGTTAATTCTGCATCTCCCACATGTCCACCTATAGATAAAATCACGCTATTGTTTTCCATATCACAGCCACCTTTAAATATCTTTAATCATAACGGCAAATTCACGCACGACATTAAACCCTGCACCTTTGTAAATGTTTTGTGCCGGATTTTCTTTCCCTGTGAAAAGTGACATATATTTACTGCCGCAATCTTTTTCTGCCTGACACAATTTGTAAAAAAGCACGGTGCCAAGGCCTTTTCCCTCCCAATTGGGGGCAACGCCTATTCCGGCAAAATATGCCCTACCCGAGGTTTCGGGATAAATTGGCCCTGTAAAACCCGCCACAGTGTTTCCTTCAAGTGCAACCAGTACTTTTTGGTTTTTCTCTACTGACTCTGGTATTACTCTGCTCCATTCCTCACTGTTGAGGGCATTTAACATTTCATTTAAGCCTGTGTGTTTTGTTTCATCATAAAATTCTATAGTGTAGTCTTTTTGTGCAAGATCTTTTTCTTTTTGTACAATTTTAGGTGGGATATTATAATTTGAAAGTTCCATATACATAGCACATTCAGTTGTAATGGCTTTGTATGAGTTTTCTATCATGATATCGCACAATTCTATATCTTTTGGTATGCCGGGTGCATTGTTGTGCACGTGATTTTGCGTGTTTTTAATTACCCATGGCAATCGCATGGGATTAAAAAACGTGACAACACATTGTGTTTTGCCTTTTTTGGCAAAGCTTTGTTCAAGTTTATTTAGCAGTTTTACAGCATTTTTGCTATTGTTAAATTCATCTGAAAGCGCAAGGCAAGTGAAATACCCACGGACATCACCTTTGGGTATATCATCGCCTGTGCAACCACAGATAAACCCTTGAACTATGTTGTTTTCTATCAGCAAAAACGTGTGTTCGCTAGTAAAAAATTTACTATTCGTAAAAATAGTGTCAAATTCTTCTTCATTTAAATTTTGATAATTTACCCTTTTTGCAAATTCGTTATATAAATTATGTATATCTCTTTTATATTGTTCATCAAAATTTATAATCATAAAAATTACCCCTTAACAGCGCCTATTGTAACACCTTCTAGGAAATATTTTTGCAGTGCAAAGAATAGTATAAACATTGGCACAGCAGAAATAGTAGCGCCCGCCATCATTGGTGCAAAATAGGTTGTGTGTGCAAATCTGAATGTTTTTAAACCAACTTGAATTGTATACATATAATCTTTACTTGTAACAAGGAATGGCCAGAAGAATGTATTCCATGAGCCAAGGAATGTATTTATCGCCATAACCGCCAAAACAGTTTTGCTAAGTGGCATAATAATTCTTGTGTAAATGCCTAATTGGTTACAGCCCTCTATTTTTGCACTTTCGATTAATGCTGTTGGTATGCTTTGCATAAATTGTTTGCAAAGGAATATATTGTATGAAGTTACAAGGCCGGGTAAAATAATAGCCGGATATGTATTAGACATTTTAAATGTATTAACAATTATCATGTATAAAGGCACTTGTGTAACTTGCATAGGTATCATCATTGCGCCTAAAAACAGTGCAAAAATTAATTTGCTGCCTTTAAAATTAATTTTAGCAAAGGCATAACCTGCCATGCTTGCAAAAACTAAATTGCCGATAACTGTTGCAGCTGCAATAATAAAGCTATTTATAAGCCATCTTACAGAATATTCACTGAATTCGAAGAAGAATACATATGAATCAAGCGAAAATGTGCTTGGGAAAATCGTCCTTGCTGTACCACCTGATTGAACAGGGGCGCCAAAGCTGGACATTATCATATAAAATAGTGGAAACAATGTTACAAGTGCAAGAAACGCTAGCACAATTGTGATTGCGGCATTTCTGATAAATCTCTTTTTAGGGTTGCCTGCGTGAGCAGAAAATAAACCTGTTGTCATTTTTCATTCCTCCTTAATATTCTACGTTATCGCCCATAACCTTGAATTGCACAATGGTTAATATGCCGATAACTGCTGCTAGAACCAAAGCCTGTGCACAAGCAAGACCGTATTCTGCATAACTGAAAGCGTTGTTGAATATTAATAGGCCTACCATTGTAGTATTATTATCAGGGCCGCCGCCTGTCATCATGTAAACATTCATGAAAACTTGGAAGGAACCTATAATGCCTGTAACAAATAGGAACAATGTAGTAGGTTTAACAAGAGGAATTACTATAAAACGCACTTTTTGTAAGAATGTAGCACCGTCAAGTTCTGCAGCTTCATAATAACTTGTATCAATGCCAAGAAGTGCAGCGATGTAAATAATTATTTTACTGCCGTGACCTGCTAAAAGAGCCATTAAAATCATACTAAACATAGCTGTTTTTGAAGAACCCAGCCAGTTTTGGCTTTCAAGACCCATTGCGATAAACAATTGGTTTAAAAGGCCTGTGTCCAATGAGTCATATATCCAAAGCCATACTACTGATAAAGCAACGCCTGAAGCAACTGCCGGTAAATAGTACATTGATTTAAATATAGATTGTGTCCTCTTTTTAAAAGGTAGAATAAGAATTGAAACCACAAAAGCCAACGCCAATGATAATGGCACTGTGAAAATTGTGTAAACCAAAGTATTTTTTACCGATTTATAAAATAAATCGTCTGTAAAAGTATCAATATAATTATCTAAACCTATAAAAATACTACCCAATGGTTTATATTCGTAAAATGATGTAAAAAGTGCATTTAAAACGGGCCATACAATAAATAGTACAAATACTATGAATGCTCCCGAAATAAATAGCCAACCTGCAATATCATCACTTGTTATTAATTTTTTTCTACGCTTTGCTTTTGTGTTTACCGATGTGTTGTTCATAAGCTACCTCCGTGTTCATCTGCTAATTCGTTTTTAGTGATATATAGTCATGTTTTTGTTAAAATAAAGGGGAACGCCCAACAATAAATTGTTGCAGCCTTCCCCTTTTGTTTATATTAGAACTTTAAATTAGTCTAAAACTACTCCATCTTCGCCAAATACTTCAGTAGCTGCTGCTACGATTTCTGCGTGCATTTCTGCTGCTGAAATTTCTTGAGCGATTAAAGCTTGGAATTTAGGAACAATTACAGTTTCCTCTAATTTTTTAGCTTCTGCTGAAAGTTCAGAAGTGATGTTTGTATTAGGTGATACTGCATATTGTGCTACATATTCTGCAGCTGCAATGTTCATTTCATCACGTGGGTATGCGCTTTCTAAAGAAGCCATTGCATCACGACCAGTTTGGCTTAATGACGGTAAATATAGCTCGTTATTTGTATAAGCGATTGGCTCGCCTGATGTTAAGAATAGTAATGCTTTTGCAACATTTTGTAGGTGCTCATCTGTTGTATCTGCACTGCGGAACATGCTGAAGCCTGCAACACTACCTATAATGCCTTGCTCATGGTCGCCCATTGTAGGAGTTGGTAGGAATACATAATCGTTTGTGATGCTGCCTTCAACTGCTGTGCCGTCATCTGCTTCAATAGCTGCATTGTTAGCTTTTGCCATGCCTTCGAATAAAGGCATACCTTTACCAAAGATCATTGTTTGGCCTGTTAGGTACATGTTCCAACGTTGGCCAGCTTCGATAGCAACGTCAGGCATTGTGCCCTCAGCAATCATTGTTTCAACGTTCTCTAGTAATGCTAAGAAATCTTGGCTTGTGTAAACATATTTTAAATCATCGTCAAATGCGAAAGGCATGCCTGCACTTGCTGCGAACATAGGAAGCATATCAACTGCTGCTACGCCTGCGTTTGCGAATACGAAGCCAAATGTATCTGCTGTTGTGCCTGCATTTGCAATTTCAACAAATTCTTCAAATGTCCAACCCTCTGTTTGGATTTTATCAACATCTGCGCCTGCAGCTTCAAGCATAGCTCTGTTGCCGCCAAGGCTTTGAATTGAGTTGTATGTAGGAATACCGTAAAGCATGCCATCCATACGATAGTAATCAAGCATGTTTGCGTCATAATCTGCTAGTTCTTCTTCTGTTATGTATTGGCTAACGTCAACTAAAAGGCCACTTTCAGCATGTGTGCCAATCATACCATAGTTAACTTCAGCAATGTCAGGAGGTGAACCTGCATTAACTTGAACGCTTAATTTATCTGAATAATCTTCCCAGCTAGCTGTTTCAAACTCTAATGTTAGGTTTGGATACATAGCATTGAAATCTGCTGACCATCTGTCTAATTGGTCTTGATATGTGTTTGTGATAGGTGGAACCATAACTAAAATGGTGTCTTCAGCCATTTCGTCTGTTGTTTCTTCGCCTGTTGCTTCTGTGCTTTCAGAAGTTGTTTCCTCTGTGCTTGTATCAGCTGCGGGTGTAGTTGCGCAACCTGCAAGCACGCTTAGGGATAGAATTGCTACTAATAGTAAAGCTAATAGTTTTTTCATTGTTTTTCCTCCTAAATTTTAATGTTGTTTTTCATTAAATCGAAACCTTTGTAAATTTTGTTTACAAAATTATTACAAAACTGTAATTTTGTTTCTGGCTATAATTTAACACTTATTTCACAGAATGTCAATGCTTTTATTGCTTTTTGGGCGTTTTGCCATATAAATTCATGAAATTTTGGTGAATTCCACTATCGTGTTCGTCAATTATCTTTGCATTCACTGTTTTTTCGTAAAATTCCCTAGGACCGATTGATCCTATTATCGCATAAACATAACCGCTTTCTCTCATTGCTTGCAAAGTTTTAAACAAAAGCAATTTGCCTATGCCTTTTCCTCTGTATTGTGGCAAAACTGCTGTCGGGCCAAAATAATCCTTTGCAACTGCGTCATAACAAGCATAGCCTATTAATTTTTCATCATGTGTCGCAACAAAGCATGTTACGGGCAAGCGCGAAAAGCAAACGTCACATTCCGAAGCGGCTGCCTTAGATGAAAGCTCTTTTACAAAATCGCAAACAGCGTATTTATCGGGCGCTAGGGGTTTAAAAATTTTAACATCGATTTTCTTTGCTTCTTCCTCTACATTAAATTCAGGAAGCTTTAGTAAATTTACAAGCATATCTGCCATAACAATCTCTCCTTTTTTACTTCTTAGTATTTTTTTATTGACAATAAATGTTTTTAGTAGTTTAATGAAAACAACAATAATTTTAAATTTTAATGAAAGCAGCGATATTAAATGACTAGTTTAGAGCTTAAAGTTGAATCCGTACGCGGTACATTAAGTGCAGGGGAGCAAAAAGTTGCAAAATACTTTTTAAAAAACCCACAAAATGTTTTTCAAAAGCCAATTGCACAATTGGCACGAGATTGCGGCGTAAGCCAGGTTATCTGGGTGCGCTTTTGCAAAGAATTAGGTTTTAGTGGGTTAAAAGAGTTTAAAAAGGCACTTTTTGAGGAGCTTAACACCGTGGCCGATACCCCTGCAAACATCACACTTTTCACAGATATTACAGACCATTCAAACACAAGTGAAATTGCACAAACTGTTATGAACAGCAGTATTTTAGCCATTCAAAACTCTGTGCAAATTATGAATTTTGATGCAATTTCTACCATTGCAGAAAAAATAATCAGCGCACCTTGTGTCAGGCTTTTTGGGGTGGGCTCTTCGGGAATTGTGGCGGAAGATTTTGCCTTAAAGCTTCAACGCATTGGTAAATTTGCTTTTTATTCTTCTGATTTCCACTTACAAATGACCTATGCTGTCAACGCTTGCAAAGACGATATTGCTATTTTCATAACAAATTCAGGCATAACAAAAGAGATTATCGAACTGCTTAAAATAGTAAAACAAACGCCTTGCACCACTGTTTCATTGACAAAATACGGCTCTAGCACTATTTCGGATGGCGTTGATTTTAATTTGTTTACTTCTTCACCTGAAATATACCACAGGAGCGGTGCTATGAGCAGCAGAATTGCACAATTAACAGTGCTTGATATATTATTTACTTGCATTGCAAGCCAAGATTACAAAAATGTGGAAAAATCGCTTAAATTAAGCCATGATGTTTGTATGACACACAGAGAATAGGCATTAATTGAATTTATCAAGTGCACTTTTAAGCTCGGTTTGCGGCTTCATTCCAATTTTCAATTTGCCATTTTGGACATAGCCTTCTTCCCTATCTTCAAGCTCTTTAATAAGTATATTTCTAAGCTTGGCTATGCGTTCTTGATATTTATCATCATTAATTAGATCTTTTGTTTCATAAGCATCATTTTGTAAATCAAAATAACGCTCTATTCCGCTTTGTGAATACCACACAAATTTATCTGTTTTTGTAACAATGAAATGGCTTGATAAATGCCATTGTTCGTGCTCACCGTGTATATATTCTTTTTTTGCACCATTTAGTATATTTTCGCCGTCTATATCGCTGTCGTCATCACCTTTGGCAAGCCCAACAAGTGTTGGTAAAACATCACGTAACTCGACAAGGTCGTCCCTTACACCATGTTTGCCAATTAAATTTTCACTACCTGAAACAATCATAGGCACATGTATGCTTCCTTGGTATGCCCTTGCTTTTCTTACAAGCATATGGTCGGAAAGCATTTCTCCGTGGTCGGAGGTTATCACAAAAACAGTGTTGTTCATAAGCCCACGCTCGATTATATCAAGCATTAATTTGCCTATTTGGTTATCTAAATGGCTTATGCAAGCGTAATAACCTATTTGCTGTGCTTTGATTAATTCAGGGTCGCTTGGCCCTGTTAATGAATTGTAAAACTTGCAGTTTTTTTCAAGATATTCCTCGTCGTTCCAATCGCCATAATGCGGCAAAGCTAGCTCTTTATCTTTATACATATCAAAAAATGCCTGTGGTGCGTCATAAGGTGCATGTGGACGAACATACGAGGCCATTAAAAAGAAAGGTTTTTGCGTATCTCTTCTTCGCAGAAAATCTTTGCAACGAGATGTCACCCAATTTGTTGGGTGATATTTTTCGTCATATATCCACGGGCGTGCAATCCATGAATTACAATCGACACCTGTGTCGGTGATATCTGCAGTAACGCCAAGCTCGTCCTTTAGCCAATAAAAATAATCGTCTGCATTTTGTTGGTTCTCATAATATGCTATGTTTTCACCACGATAATTATGCAAATAGCCATCGTGCAGCTCCACATTATGAAAACCCAAATTATTGCGAAGTGGATGAACATGCATTTTGCCCACACATTGTGTGTAATAGCCCTCGTTTGCCAATTGTGTTGCTAAAGTTTTGGGATATTTCCAATCTATTCTGTCCTTATAGCCCACTCTGCCGTGGTTTTTTTGGCTAAGCCCTGTATATAGCGCCGCCCTAGCCGGAACACAGCTTGGGCATGCAGAATATGCATTTTTAAACAAAATGCCACGTGCCATAAGTGAATCCATATATGGTGTTTTTACGTCCGGGTGCCCTGCTGCACTAAAGCAATCGCCTCGCATTTCGTCCATTACAATTAAAACTATATTAGGTTTTGTGTTCATTTATATGCTCCATTTCGCAAATATATTTACAAAGTTTATATAATAATCATTTCAAGTGTGATTATAGCAATAAATTAACATAAGTTCAATAGCTTTTCAGAAATAGAAAAAAGGGTTATTGTCTTTACTTGGTTTAAATTATGACAATTGTCAAATTAAAGCAATAAAGACAATAACCCTTTCGAATTATAAATATATTTAATATTTTCTTTTAATTATTACAAAAACAGCTGTTGAAAAAGTAGCTTTCACAATAGTGTCGGCAAAATTTCTGTCATGTTACACAAGAATTATGCTCCGTTTTTATGGTCTTTGTTTATCAACAGCTTTAAAACTGAATGCTATTATGCTTTTGTTTTTAAGCGTTTTTTAATATATACATTAAACAAACTTTTAATTACAAGTAAACCAAAAATCACAGCAATTATAACCATGTAAAGTGGTGCTCCATGCTCATGTGCATGTGAAGCGATAGTTTCAATGCCAGTGTAATTAAATAAATCAATTATATAATCGAGTATTAAGCCGAAAACAATTGCGCAAAAAGCCGCACAGCTTAA
This sequence comes from uncultured Bacteroides sp., assembly GCA_964369715.1. Lineage (GTDB taxonomy): Bacteria > Bacillota > Clostridia > Oscillospirales > Ruminococcaceae > Ruthenibacterium. The sequence goes on from CAYJGV010000002.1 coordinate 25,218, forward strand.
ATAGATTATCAAAACTTTTCTACCTAGAGTTTTTGCCAAAATTGTCAAAGATGCAATATTTGTGATTGGACCTGCGAACAAAAACACAAATGCCGCACCCGGAGAAATGCCTTTAACGATTAACGAAAGCGCAACCGGTATTGAAGCAGTAGAACAAATATACATCGGAATACCGATAATTAACATTGTAATCATGCTAAAAATTGGATTTGTAAAACCTGATAACCACTCTTCCGGTATAGCTGTGCTGATTAACGCAGCTATTAATAAGCCTATAACAAAATTCAACGCAAATTCATCCAAAAATTCACCAAATGCAAATGTAAAAACACTTTTTAATTTTTGCATAAAAGTTAAATTTGTTTCACTTTTTTCACTGCTTGCACAGCCACAACTTGGCGCATCTTCTGTTGTATTTACAGCAGTTTTAGTTGCACAGCATGATGTTTCTTCCACTTGCACTGTTTCGCTTGCGCAGCCGCATGTTTCGATTGCTGTGTCTTCTTTGCTTTCAGAGCAACAGCTAGGTTCTTGCGTAGAACATGCGCAACTTGTTTTTGCATTGTCGAAATTAGCATCATCATTTTTACAAAAAATATTTGTTACTATGCCTGCAAAAATGCCTGAAAAAAATGCCGCAACAACTCTGAAACCTGCGAATAATGGCCCCATTAGCCCGTATGTTGCAATAATGCTATCAATGCCTGTTTGCGGTGTAGAAGTTAAAAAGCTTATAACTGCGCCTTTAGAGCCACCGTTTTTGCCTAGATACATCGCAGTTGGCACAACACCACAAGAGCAAAGCGGCAAAGGCACACCCAAAACTGACGCTTTTATAACCGATGCTGTAGATTTTTTACCAATTTGCTTTAATATAATATCTTTTTTCACAAATGCATGTAAAAGCCCTGTGAAAATTAAACCTATCACTATATAAAACGACATTTCGACAAATAGTGACCATAAATTCATCAAATAATCCATCATAAAAAAACTCCTAATCATGTTTGATATGTTCAAGCCCAACGCTTAAAATATCTTGAATATGTTTATCATTTAAGCTATAGTAAACATTGTTTTTTTCTTTCCTGATTTTCACTATATTATTCAATTTCAACAGCTTTAATTGGTTAGAAACCCTAGGCTGTGAAACATTAAGCAAAATAGCCAAATCATTTACACAAATTTCATTGTGCAACATCGCAAGCAAAATTTTAATTCGTATAGGTTCGCTAAATGTCTTAAAAAAAAATGATAAATTTTCGCTTACTTCTTCATCTTCTATTATTTTTCTTGCACTTTCAGAAGTTTTGCAACAGAATTCACTCATAAAAACAACCCCTCTATATAACTAAGTAATGATGTAGTTATATGTTAGCATTTAAATCTTGAATTGTCAATATTATTTTAAAAAAATATTTATTTTTATTAATTGTTTAATTTAAGCTATTAATAAGCAAAACAAAAGGCAGTGATGAAATTAATTTCATCACTGCCTCAGACTATCAAAAAAGTCCTGTACAAAATAAAATTGCACAAAAGGGCAGCAATAAAGAAACTTTTTCTTTCGCAAAAAGTTTCCTCTTTGCCAATAAATTGGCAAATTCATCTTCAAAAAAGCTCTTTTAAGGCCCAAGATTGCGTTTTCTGCGGAAAACACCTTAGGGCTCTGCCCTAAGAACCTGAAATTTTTTGAAAAAAATTTAGTAAAACTTTAAATGTTCGTCATAATGATGAAACACTTTACCTTTTTTAACATTTACAAATATCACAAACACTACATTTATAATTGCGCAATTATTCTATGATAAAACTCAACAACTTTTTTCACTTTTTCCACAGGCACTCTCTCGTCATGCCCATGAATTAAGCCTCTTTCTTCTTTGCTAAGCTCCATTGCAGAAAAACGATAAACACAATTTGAAATTTCGGCATAATGCCGAGAATCGCTACAAGCTATCATTAAATAAGGGCTTATTATTACGTTTTGCCATGTGCCTGCAATTGCATTTTGAACAATATTATACGCATTTGTGTCAATATCCGAACACTGACAAGGCGGCATTCCGTAAATATTTGTAATTTCGATTTCATCGTCAGCTATTACATTTTTCATGTACTCGATTGCTTTTTCAGGTGTATCTTGCCCAAGCAAACGCAAGTTAGCACATATTGTTGCAGTAGGTGGTATAACATTATAGGCTTCTCCACCTTGTGCTTTTGTAAGTGCACATGTGGTGCGCATTAATGCGTTAAGTTCACCGCCTTTTTTGGTGCAAATTGCATCCAAAACAGGCTTGAATAACCATAAATTTGAAAATATCATTTTATAGACAAAATTTGAATGTCTGCCCAAACAATTAAACATTTCTTGTGTCGCCTTGCTCAATTGTGTTTTAAACGGCTTATTTTCTAATTTAACAGCTGCCTTTGCAACTATTCCAACAGGTGTGTGCGGCGGCGGTGCTGAAGCATGACCGCCTTTTGATTTAGCCTTAAATTCTACATTTAAAAGGCCTTTTTCTGCAATGCCGATAAGTGCTGTTTTTTGACTTACACCAGGGAAAATATTCTCGACAACTGCGCCACCCTCATCTAAAACCAAGGCAGGCTTAATATTATTTTCCTTCATATATTTCACAATTGAAGGCTGTGATTCACCCGCAATTTCTTCATCTCCGCCAAAAGCGATGTAAACATCATTTTGCGGCACAAAACCATTTATAATTAATTGCTCTGTTGTTTCCATAATACCGCAAAGCGTAGCTTTTGTGTCAAGTGTGCCTCTACCCCACAAAACACCATCTTCTATAATTGCATCAAATGCAGGTTTGCTCCAACTTTTTTCTTCTATTGGCACAACGTCATAATGTGACATCAACACTGTCGGGTTTTCACTGCTTTTGCCTTTCCATACATACAAGATTCCGTTTTCCTCAAAAATTTTTCTCTCGCAAGTTTTTGTGATATTTGGATATCTTTCTAATAGCAAATTTTGAAATTTTACAAATTCCGCATTATCTTGCAAAGACGTATCATTGTAAGAAATCGTTTTACATTTTAGCATAAGTTGAAGCGATTCCACTGCCTTATCGCCGTCAAAATCAGGAATATCAATTTGCTTAAAATCTTGTTTTTGTGGTACAAACATAAATGTTCTTATCAATAAAATTGCAATAAGCAACAACAAAACAAATAAAACAATATATAAAATAATCATTTTAATTTACCTTTCATGTAAATAAATTTTATAAAGCACCTTTTTTATATAAAATTCTTGCGACAATAATTGCCACAAGTGAACCAACAGGCACCAAAACACCCACACTGCTTGCCAAACTTGGCACCGCTATAAATAATATAAGCATAAAAAGAACAGGCGCTATCGCAACTTTTGGGCTTTTTGAAATAAACACAATTGCAAGGCCACCAAAAAGTGCCGGCAATATGTTTTCAAACGCCGGTTGTAATATTGGCGATTGCAAAATCGGTTCTATCTGCGCCAAAAGCAACACACCTAAGGCCAAAATTATTGTTGTTACAATTGACGAAACACCTATTGCAATTGTTGAAATAACTTCACCCTCTTCACTGCCCGGTTCGTATTTTGCCGCTTGCATTGCATTTAATGCACAAGGTAGTTTTAAATTTGTTAAATTGCCTGTGACAAATCCAAGGTATGAGCCAGCCGCGCCAAGCATAGGCACATAAGTGACTACTTCAATACAGGCAACTGTCCAGAAAATAGGTGCAACACCAAGCAGACCCAAAAGAACATCGGTTAATTGTGGCCATGCATTATAATAAATGCAAATATATACCGGAACAAAAACAATTAAAGCTAAAGCGGCACTCATCCAAATTCTGCCGTAAAAATGCACGCTGTCATTATAAGTTTTATTTTTCATTTTTTCTCCTTTACGCAACAAAAGAGTTGACTATATTTGTAATCGGAATAGAAAGCGCCATGGCCCCAAGCATACTTAAAGGCAAAGCGAAATCTTCAAGCCATTTTATTTTATATTTTTTTACACCTATTCCAAAAACAGCCATAAGCGCCATAGAACCCACCATAACAAAAACAGGTATCCAACCTTGTAAACCTGTACTTATATCTGCAAAAATCATTCCTAAAAATGCGGATATCATGCCCAAAAATAAAGCATCCATGAAAATTTTGCCCCATTTTTCATTTTTTGCTTTTAAGTTTACAACGCCATTTTGAATTTTTTTACCAAAGATAGGCACCAAAATCAAACTTGGTATAATGCCCAAAGTCATAACCCAAGCAATAGTTGTAAAATCTGTTGCTTCGCTTATTGTTTGTGTTGTAGAAATTCCCAAAGCGCTTGCCGCGGTTGTTGCTGCTGCAAACTCATAAGTAATTGCGCCGATGACACTTAAACGAAGCCATGGCAGTGGAAACCCCAAAAATTGACTTAATGAAATAATGCCGATTAAAATTGAAATTGCAGGCGCAATTGAAAAAACTGCGCTTGATGCCACTGCACCTTTAATTGTACTTGTTTTTATGCCGAGTTGTTTGCCTCTTTTAACAGCACGTACTATAAAAAACAGTGATTGCGCTATAACAAACACAATTACAACTGCCACAAGAATATATAGCATAGAGCTGTTTGGGTTAAATTCTGTCATACTTTTCTCCTCTTTCGCAATATTATTTATTTAAGTTCAAGCACGGTTACACCGGATTCTCCCTCACCGTATGCGCCAAGACGATATGATTTTACATTTCTGTGCCTTTTTAAATGTTCGTGAATTGCCTTTCGCAAAATGCCTTCGCCTTTACCGTGAATTAAATATAAAGTGCTTTGTCCGCTTAAAACACCACCGTCGATAAATTTATCGGTTTCCATAAGAGCTTCTTCCACATGCATTCCTATCAAATTAATTTCCATACCAGCAGTTCTAACAGCATTTGATGCCACCGATTGCCTTGTGTTTTGCCTTTGATATTGCACTTGTTTTTTCTGTGGCTTTTCTCGTTTAAACTCCGCTAAGCCATCCATTTTCACTTTTGTTTTTATCACGCCTGCCCTTATTTCCACCATATTATTTTTATCGGGTAAATTTTGAACCACGCCCGGTTTTCCAAGGCTTATGATGTAAACTTCATCGCCTATTTTTACACTTTTAAGCGGTTTGAAATTTTGAATTTCTTTTGGTGCAGCTGTGTTTTCAAACAGCTTTTCTGTTTCTTTCTTAGCAATTTCACGTGCACGCATTGCCCTTTGGTTCGCCGACATATTTTCATTTTTTTGCAAGACTTTTAATTCATCTGTGAGGGCAAAAGCTGTGTTTTGCACATCATTTATCAGTTTTTCTGCCTTTTGCCTTGCTATTTCAAGCTCGTTTTCACCTTGTTTAATAAGCGCTTCTCTTTCTTTTTGTGCTTTTTCAAGCTCTGTCTTTGCTATATTTTTAAGCTCTTCAATTTCTTTTGTTCGCTCATTAAGTTCAAGTTTTAAATCTTCAAGCTGCACTAAAACACTGTTTAGACGTTTATCTTCACGTGATAAATGCACATTTGCCGATTTAATTATATGCATAGGTAAACCCAATTTTTCACTTATTAAAAATGCGTTGGATTTACCGGGAACGCCCATGCTTATTTTATAAGTTGGTCGAAGGGTTTGCACGTCAAATTCGCAACTGGCGTTTTGCACGCCTTGTGTATCAAGCGCAAAAATTTTAAGCTCGGCATAATGGGTGCTTGCCATAATTAATGTGCCACTTTTTCGCATTTCCTCTAAGATTGAAACAGCCAATGCCGCACCCTCGGCCGGGTCTGTTCCTGATCCTAATTCGTCCATAAGCACAAGAGTTTTTGCGCCTATGTGCTCTATAATTTGCGTAATATTTTTTATATGACCCGAAAAGGTTGAAAGGCTTTGCTCTATGCTTTGTTCGTCGCCTATATCGGCTAAAACATCCTCGAAAACACAAACACTGCTTGTTTCATGTGCGGGCAAAAGATAACCGCATTGCGCCATTGTGCTAAGCAATCCCACTGTTTTTAAAGTTACGGTTTTGCCGCCTGTGTTCGGGCCTGTAACAATTAGCGCATCGTAATCTTTACCAAGTGAAATATCAATCGGCACTACATTATCTTTTGGTATTAATGGGTGCCTTGCCCTTATTAAATCCAGGTGCATATCTTCGTTTACTGTGGGCATTGTTGCATTTTGAGAGACTGCCAAATGCGCCTTGCTAAGCAATTTATCAATTTTAAGCATCGCATCATAGCTGTGTGAAAAAAGTGGTTCTAACATTGCTGTTTTATTAGAAAAATCGCTTAAAATACGCTCTATCTCAGCTTGTTCACTGTTTTTCAATTGAAGTATTTTTGCATTTGCTTGCACAACCGCATTTGGCTCGACGAAAATTGTCGCGCCACTTGAAGATACATCGTGAATTACACCTTGCATATCACCTTTATGTTCAGCTTTAACAGGAACAACATAGCGCCCATTGCGAAGCGAAACAACCGCATCTTGCAAAAACTTACTTTGTGTTTGCGATTTTACTATGCCGTCTAAGGTGTCTCTAATAGAGCTTTCCACACTGCGTATTTTTCTTCGCAAATCATATAATGTATCGCTTGCTGTATCCGCCATTTCTGTTTCGGATAATATGCACGCAAAAATGCTTTTTTCAAGTGATGGCTGTGGAGTAAGTGCATAAAAATAATCGTCAACAGGTAAAATATCGTGTTCTACTGTGCTGTACCACGATGATAAATTTGCGAAATTTCGCAAAGCATGACCAACATTTAAAAGCTCTGCCATAGATAAAACGCCGCCTTTAAGTGCACGATTGACAGCATTTTTTGCGCCCTCTATATTTGAATATCTCGGACGAGAATTTTTTATTAAGAGTTCTGTCAAGCAGTTTACTTTTTGTAACGCAAGCCTAACTTCGGCCACATCACATTGCATTTTTTCTGCTTTTAAATTTTCTTTCGTTTCATCACACACAGCATAGTTACATGCCATATCAACAATTTTATCAAATTCTAAAATTTTTAAATATTTTTCGTTCATTTTGACCTCAATATTTCACTATAAATTTTATTTTTATATTAGGCTTGTAAAACAGCTTTTTTTGCATTTCATTTATGCATTAATTTATAATACGAGTAATTTTGAAGAGCTGTTTATTTATACTACTTCGTGAAAAAAAGCAAGACTTTTCATTGGTCTTTCCATGCAATGTATTGTATATTTTTCTGCAACATTGCTAAGCTGATTTAAGCTGTTTTCGCTCAGTGTAAACTTAAATAATTTATCATCGTCCGAATATGCAATATGACGCATTGCAGTGAGGGAAGCTATGTCGATATTACATGTCAATTCCCTGTGATTTGCACAATCTTTGCAAAACAATCTTGCTTTGTTTACTTCAAAGCAAAATGCATCTTTTTCATATTCGTGGCAATCGCTACAAGCTATTAAATTGGGCATATAACCTACTTTACACATCGCCCTAAGTTCATAAATAGCTTTTAATTGTAAATTCGGTCGTTTTTTTTCACTTATAAAATAAAAAGTATTTAACAAAAGCCGAAGTAAATATTTTGCATCTTCGTTTGTTGGCGAAAGCGCACTTGTAAGTTCGGCTAAATACATAGCTAGCGCCATAGAGGTGACATCTTCATGTAAGCCAAAAAACACATTGTTAATTTGTGCCTCGTTTACAACATACATGCTTTTACCCTCAAACAGCACAAATTCGGAATAACAAAACAGCCCTGTTGAGCTAAACAATTTACTTTTTAGGCGCAATGCACCTTTTGCCATTGCTGAAATTAAACCATGCTCCGGCGTTAAAATTAACAAAGCCCTGTCGCTTTCGGCTGTTTTTGTTGCACGAAGCACAAGCCCCATTGTTGTTATTTGCAAGTTTGTGCCCCCTTTGTGTTTTATTTAGCATCACAAATTATCGCATACTATTTCAATTTCATTCACACCGTAGTGTTTTAAAATATTAATCATTTTTTCATCTATAATTTCACCTGCAATTACAATAGGTATTGCAGGTGGACAAGAAATGCCGATATTTGCACAAATTTTGCCATTTGCATCTTCGGTTTTAATTTGCATTGTTTTACTAAGCATAGCCTGTCTTGGGTTTATTGCAAAGTTTGGCTTTGAAAATTCATGCTCTTCAATTATTATTTTTGGTAATATTTTAATATTTTTAAACGCATTGTATAATTTAGCAAAATCATTATCACTATTATTTGATGTAACCATGAGCACAAGATATTTTTCATCGCTGTATTCGCACTCAATTTTGTTCACTCTTAAAATTTGTGCAATTTCATCGCCTTTATACCCGATTTTATTTGCATCCAAAACAATTTTAAACGGTTCGGATTTTAAAACACTTATACCGATTTCCCTTAATTTAAATTTTAAGTCATCAATTTTTTTAATACAATTTAAAATTATTTTTTCATAATCTTCAAGCATGATTTTATTGCAATAATCCAGTGAACATAAAATTAAATAAGATGGACTTGTAGAGCCAAACAAAAGCATGGCTTTTTTTGCGTTTTCTTCATAGTTTTCAATGGCATTATTTGCAATATGCAAATATGCAGCGCCTGTTAATGCAGGTAGCGTTTTATGTGCTGAATCGCAACAAATATCAGCCCCCAGATTGATTGGGTGCTGATTTGTAAATCTCAAATATGCACCATGGGCATTGTCCACTAAAAGCGGCAAATTATGTTTTTTACATATTTTAGACAGCTCTTTAACATCTTGAATTTGCCCCAGATAATTTGGCGATGTTATAAAAACCGCAATAGGCTTTTCATTTAATTCGTTTAAAGTTTCCTCTAAATTTTCTTTTGTTATAGGCACATTGTCAAGCAAATTAAATTCATCTTGCTTAATAAATTTAGGTGTTAAATCAAGCAGTGCACATGCATTGTAAAAAGATTGATGAGACGAGCGCGCACAAACAATAGTTTTGCTATTGTTTGTGCTGTTTACAAGCGCACAATAAAGCATCGCCTTAATGCATTGAGACGACCCTTCGCATGAAAAAAAAGTTTTTCTTGTTTCGAAGATATCGCTTGCAATTTTTTCGCTTTTTTCTATAATTCCGCTTGCACAATAAAGACTGTCTGCACCTTTAATCTCAGTTATATCAAATTTTTCTGCGCCTAAAATGCCTTTTCCCTTATGCCCCGGCATATGAAAACGGGTGAAGTTTTTTTCATTGTATTCATTTACAAAATCAAAAATACTTGTGTTTGTCATTAATATGCCTCTTCAATTTGTGCTAATTGTAAATAAATCGCACATTCTATCCTTTTTTTGAATAGCTCACATCCGAAATTATACACTTTTTTAATGTCTCCGGTTGCGTGGTAATTATTTGCAGCACAGCCGCCTGCACAATATAATTTAGCCCAACAATCCTCACATTCTTTTTGCGAGTAAATATTACAGCCTTTAAATTCTTCTTGAATTTGCTTTTTATTAACTCCATCAAAAACATTGCCCAAACAATATTCTTCCTCGCCAACAAATTGATGACATGGGTATAATTTCCCGCTTGGTGTAACTGCCATATATTCGGTGCCGCTACCGCAACCTGTTATGCGTTTATAAACACATGGGCCGTGCTTTAAATCTAAAATATAATGATAAAACTCAAAGCCGTTACCTTGTTTTTTGCGGTTAAGCATCTCATTTGCCAATTGTTCGTATTCATTGAAAAGTTGTGGTAAATCGTTATGTTTCAAGGCGTTTTCGTCGTTTTCATTTCCGACCATCGGCTCCATGCTAAGCTCTTTAAAGCCTAAATCTGCCATATGGATTACATCGTTTACAAAATCAAGATTATCTTTTGTAAATGTTCCACGCATATAATAGCCTTTGCCGCCACGTTTTTCTACTAAATCTTTAAATTTTGGCACAATTGCATCATAAGAGCCATTGCCTCTGTTATCAATACGATATTTATCATGCACATGTTTTCTGCCATCCAAAGACAACACAACATTGTGCATCTCTTTGTTTAAATAATCGATTATTTCATCGTTTAGCAAAACACCGTTTGTGGTTAATGTAAAGCGAAAATTCTTATTGTGTTGTTTTTCTATGCTTCTTGCATATTGCACCAATTGTTTTACTACATCAAAATTCATAAGTGGTTCTCCGCCAAAGAAATCCACCTCTAAATTTTTACGAGTGCCTGAATTTTTAATTAAAAAATCAAATGCAGCTTTGCCTGTTTCAAAGCTCATCAAAGCGTTTTCGCCTTTATATTTGCCTTGACCCGCAAAGCAATAACTGCATGTTAAATTGCAAGTGTGCGCAATGTGCAAGCACATTGCTTTAATTATATAATCGTCTTGTTTTTCAAAATTGACAAGGCTTTTATAAGTGTCAGGTGTGAAAAGCTTTTTAGCTTCTTTAAGGCTTTGTATGTCATCATAACATAGTAATAATTCTTGTTTTGTAACATCTTGTCTATGTGCATATTTTTCAAGCATTTTTTCGATTATATGCTCTTTATCATATGTTTCGAACATTTCAATAATGTCATACGCAACTTCATCTACAAGGTGAACACCGCCGCTAAATATATCTAATACAATATTATAATTGTTTAATTTAAATTGATGTACCATTTTTTCCTCACTGTAAAATTTAAAGCCGACAGACTATCTGTCGGCTTTAAATACAAATATACGTAAATAAACCTTTTATACGCTTATGAATAATAAATTATTCTTTTTCGCAAGGTTGGTTTGCAACGCCGCAAGATGTTTTGCAAGCTGATTGGCAAGATGTTTGGCATTCGCCACAGCCGCCTGTTTTTACTGTTTTTTCTAAATCACGTGTTTCAATTGTTTTAATTCTTTGCATAGTAAATTCTCCATTCATTAATAACTTATATTAATTACATTATTATATATAAAATTTTATAGCAAAATGCTATATTTGTCAAGCGTTAAGCTTTTATGCTTTAATTTATTCGATAGGTTTCATTGTTGGGAAAAGCAAAACGTCTCTTATAGATGCGCTATCTGTCAAAAGCATTACAAGCCTGTCAACGCCAAGACCAAGGCCGCCTGTAGGTGGCAAACCATATTCAAGCGCAGTAATATAATCATAATCCACTTCTGCTTTTGTATTTGGCTCTTCTTGCCTTTTTATAGCAACTTGATTTTCAAAGCGTTGCTTTTGATCGATTGGGTCGTTAAGCTCGCTAAATGCGTTTCCAAACTCATTTGTATTGATAAAATATTCAAAACGCTCTGTAAATTCAGGTTCGTCCACCTTGCGTTTTGCAAGAGGGCTGTTTTCCACAGGGTAATCGTAAATAAAAGTGGGTTGAATTAATTTATCTTCAACAAATGCATCAAAAAGCTCAATTAAAACTGTTCCTTTGCTTGCGTTGCTCTGCACGTCTAGATGTTTTTCTGCTGCTGCATTTCTTGCATCTTCATCGCTTTTCCACTCATAATAATCGCAACCGCTGTATTTTTTAACAGCCTCTGCCATACTCATGCGTGACCAATTGCTCATGTCAATTTCTGTGCCTTGATATACAATTTTGCTTGTGCCGCATATTTTTTGTGTTAGTTCTTTATATAAATCTTCGACTAAATCCATCATGCCTTTATAATCTGTATATGCTTGATATAATTCTATCGATGTAAATTCAGGGTTATGTGTTGAATCCATTCCCTCGTTGCGGAAAATGCGTCCCACTTCGTAAACCCTGTCCATACCGCCAACAACAAGGCGTTTTAGGGCAAGCTCGGTTTCAATTCGAAGGTACATATCCATTCCTAAAGTGTTATGGTGTGTAGCAAACGAACGTGCAGCCGCACCTATTTCTAAAGGCAATAATATAGGTGTGTCAACTTCCAAAAAGCCTCTTGCGTCTAAAAATGCGCGAATTTCTTTTAAAATTTGGCTGCGCTTTACAAAAGTTTCCCTTACGTGTGGGTTTACAATTAAATCGACATAACGTTGACGATAGCGTAAATCTTGGTCTTTTAAACCATGGAATTTTTCGGGAAGCGGCAATAAATTTTTACTTAGCAATGTAATTTCGCTAACTTTAACCGAAATTTCGCCCATATGTGTGCGGAAAACTTCGCCTTTAACGCCGATAATATCGCCTATATCGAATTTTTTAAAGCCTTTGTAAATTTCTTCACCAATGGCATCTCTTCTGATATAAAGCTGAATATTTCCGCTTGTGTCTCTTAAATCTGCAAAGCTGGCTTTGCCCATGATTCTTTTGCTCATCATTCTGCCTGCCATAGACACAATGCGGCCTTGTTCGCCTTCTTTTGCTTCTTCAAAATTATCTTTAACCTCATTTGCAAACGAATCTTGATCATATTTTGTTTGCTCGAACGGGTTTTGGTTTTCATCTTGCAAGTTTTTCAGCTTTTCTCTTCTTACGGCAATAAGTTCGCTGTATTCTTGCTCTGTCATAACAGCTTCGTTTTCAATATTTGGCTGTGTGTTGTTTGCCTCGGTATTTTGCATTTTTATTCCTCCATAAGTGCTTTTGCACGATTTTGACATTATTTATTTTATTAGATAAATATCTAAACTAATTCGATAATTTATTATTTAGTTATTATAACATAAAAACAGGTGCCTTGGCACCTGTTTTTTAAAAATACCGCAAATTGTACTATAAATACAAAAACTATCTGATGTTTTTATAATTTATAATGAACCACGGGTTATTTCCAAAACTTTATATGATGTTACATATCCGTTAGGCAATGTAATTTCAACAGTTTGCCCAACTTTTTGTCCCATAAGTGCCGCACCCACAGGTGATTCATCACTTATTCTTCCGTTAGCAGGGTCAGCTTCTGTTGAACCTGTAATATCATATTCTTCGATTTCGCCATCTTCGTCTTCTAATTTAACATGCGTGCCAATGCCAACCGCATCTGTAGATAAATCTTCCTCATCTATAACACGAGCATTTTTAAGCATTTTTTCTAAAGTTGCAATGCGGCTTTCAACAAAACCTTGTTCGTTTTTTGCCTCGTCATATTCGCTGTTTTCGGATAAATCTCCATATCCTCTGGCAACTTTAATCTTTTCGGCAACTTCTTTGCGTTTAACTGTTTTTAATTCTTCAAGTTCATTTTCAAGTGCGCAAAGGCCTGCATAAGTCATAACAATTTCTTTATTAGGTTTTGTCATTTTTCTTCGATCCCTTCAGTCTACTATGTGGCAATTTAAATATTTTTTTGATTTTGCAATTGCTTTAACTAGCAATTATATTGTACGAAAAAAAGCAATTTAATCTTGCTGTACGGCAAATTTCTTTTAGTATTATTATATAAATAATGTATTAATACTATGCCACAATATTGTGAATTATAGTGCGTTTAAGAACAAATGTCAAGCACTTTTACAAATTTTGTGCATTTTGTACATTGCTTTTGTAATATATATACGCAATAACACTAAAAAAAATACCTATATTCATAAATTTTATGTGAATATAGGTATTCTTTTATTTATCCAACAATAAAAGTGACATTTACAAATTAGCTTTTTTGCACTTGCAAGGCAAATTAATGCCGCACTCATATCCAAAGAAAAAGCTATTTATATACCGGCATAAATTATTCTTCGTCGTCTTTAACTGTGATATACTTCTTCGCATCTTCTATGATTTTAGCCTCTAAATTCGATGGCACTATATCATAACGTGTAAATTCGTACTCATAGCTTCCCCTACCTTGGGTTAATTGACGTAAAAATGTTGTAAAATCGTGCATTTCTGCTTCCGGCACTTCGGCTTCTATAATTTGGTCGCCGTCTTCACCCTGTTGCATGCCCAAAACGCGTCCTCTGCGTTTTGTAACTTCGCCCATCATGTCGCCTGTTAAATCGTTTGGAACAGTTGCATTTAACTTGCCTACGGGCTCTAAAATTACGGGGCCTGCGTTTGGAAGTGCCGCCCTGTAAGATATTTTCGCTGCCATTTTAAACGCCATTTCAGATGAATCTACAGGATGGTGGCTACCGTCTAGCAATGTTGCTTTTATGCCAACTACCGGATAACCTGCCAAAACGCCGTGTAAAATTGCTTCGTGCAAGCCTTTTTCAACCGCTGGGAAGAAGTTTTTAGGCACTGCGCCTCCGACAACTTTTTCAGCAAACACAAAATCGCCGTCTGATGTTGGCTCAAATTCAATCCAAACATCGCCAAATTGTCCGTGTCCACCTGTTTGTTTTTTGTGACGTCCTTGCGATTTATGTTTTTTACGAATAGACTCTCTGTATGCAATGCGTGGTTTTGAGAGTGATATATCCACACCGAATTTTTGTTTTAATTTAATGCAAACAGCGTCTAAATGTTGTTCGCCCAAACCGGATATAATTTGTTGAACTGTTTCAGTGCTTACGATGTAATTTAAAGTTGGGTCTTCTTCCATCAAACGATGCAATGAGCCCGAAATTTTACTTTCATCGCCTTTTTGTTTTAGTTTAATAGCCATTGCAAGTGTCGGTTTTGGGAATTGTGGCCTTGGCAAGTTTACAACATTGCCCGGTGCACAAAGTGTATCCCCTGTTTGTGCTCCTACAAGTTTTGTCACAGCACCTATATCACCTGCGCCTATTTCATTTGTATCTGTTTGCTTTTTGCCTTTTATAAACAGCAATTTACCAAAGCGCTCGGGCTCTCCTGTGCGAGCATTAACAATGGAACTATCTGATTTTAAAGTGCCGCCTATAACTTTAACATAGCTTAATTTACCCACAAATGGGTCCGCTACTGTTTTAAACACATATGCGCACAATTTAGTATTTTCATCGCATACAACTTCAACTTCGTTACCATCTTTATCTTCGGCTGTGCAGCTTGCGCCCCTTGCGGCACTTGGCAATAATTTTTGTATGCCCCAAAGCACTTGATCAATTGCAGCTAGATTTATTGCCGAGCCGCAGAAAACAGGTGTAATTGCGCCTGTTTTTACACCAATTCTAACGCCTTCGGTCAACTCTTCTTGTGTAAACGCTTCGCCTTCAAAATATTTTTCCATTAAAGCTTCATCTGTTTCGGCAACGGCTTCGCTCATGGCGGCAATTAGACCGTTTTCCCTGTGTCCATAGCTTGGCACTGGCACTTCACGTGGTTTGCCGTTTACATAACTGAATGCTTTTTGTGTTATTAAATTTAAGTAAATGCGGCCGCCTGCTTGTTCAATAGGAACAACTACCGGACAAATTGATGGCCCAAATTCTGCTTTTAAATCTTCGAAAACTTTATAAAAATCCGCGTTTTCACTATCTATTTTATTCACATATATCATATGGCTTTTATCATTTTTCACTGCATTTTTATAGGCTTTTTGTGCGCCTACTGAAAGACCGCTTCTTGCTGAAACGCATACAAGTACGCTTTCCGCTGCATAAACGCCTTCCGCTTGTCCTACTGCAAAATCAAAAAGACCTGGGGAGTCAAGCATATTCATTTTTACGTTATCGTAAAGTACAGGAGCAATCGCAAGCGATAATGACGCTTTGCGTTTTGCTTCGTCGGCTTCGAAATCACACACAGTGTTTCCGTCCTCTACACGTCCATGGCGGTCTGTGCCACCTGTTAAAAACAGCATTGCCTCGACTAAAGATGTTTTGCCCGAGCCAGCATGTCCTGCCACAAGCACATTCCTTATTTTATCGTTTGTAAAATTCATAATTGCATACCTTCTTCCTTTATTCCGTCTGTTTTAATTTTAATTAAACATTAAACTTTAACGCCTAATATAAGTTTAAAGCAAACAAATAATATTAGTATTGTACCATATTTCAAGCTTGTTTTAAACAAAAAATTTGAAAAATTATTCGATATCATGTAAAATATTTTGACGTTTCATTGTGTAATATGTATATTTTAACTTTATTGTTTTAAAAAATGCACTGTTTAATTTAGATTAGTAAAAACTTTATCATCAATTTTAAATACTATTTAAATCAAGTTTAAAATATGCATAATTAAATTTATTAAAACACAAAAACCGCTGTTATGAAAAAAATCACATTTCATAACAGCGGTTTTAAATATTTTATTTTTGGCTTTATCAAGCCATTATTTGTAAATTTGTACTACACTTCTTTTTTCCAAAGTCCATGCAAATTGCAATATGCCCAAACAGCAACTGCTTCATCGTCTTCACAAAGAGCAAAACATGCTGTTGGTTCACCGTGTACTTCTTTGCGTTGGTTGCCCTGTTTTGTTTCAAGCGCCACCCATTCTATGCTGTGTTCGTCTGTCATTGGGTGCATTACATCGCCAACAACAACTTTAACTTTTGTGCCTTCCACTGTGACAACAGGCACATGTTTTTCTTGTGCGGCATCAACTGTGTTTGGCTCTAATTTATTCATTTTTTCACCACAACAGACAATTGGCACCCCGTTGTTTCGCACAAAAGCTACAATGTTTTTACAATGATTACAAATATAAAATCCAAGCATAAAAATTCTCCTTTATTGTTAAAATTTATATAAATCTTAAATATTTATGTTTTTATTTAAGATTATAAATATATCGTTTTTCTGCACTTTTGCAGATGCTTAGCTTGTTTTAAACTTTTATTTGCTATGCCATATATTATTATCCATTAAGAACACATTACCACAAAAACAATATTATTTCAATATAATTTTTAACTATTTATCGTTATTTATTTCACAAATCGTCTCTTTAATATCCTGCTGCAAACATATGCTTTTATTTTTTATTTCGTTTGGTATTTGTACATCATCCAAATTAATTGTAATTAATTTTGCACTTTTAAAGCGATAGACCATTTGCCAAAACGGATATTTTATTATTCCGGGTGTGTTAAATCCCACGCCCAACTCTAAAAACACACAATTTTTATTTTGTGCTTTTGCTAAAAATTTTTCGTAATTTTTAGAAGCATTATGCCAGCCCAAAGGCTCTACAAAAGTGCTATCCGCTCTTAAATTCATCGACATAGGTGCACCGCATTTAGGGCAATATGGTATTAGTTCGCACGGAATACGCATGTTTTTTTGCTCGCTTACCATAAGTTTTATTTGCTCTTCGTTATTGTAAGTTTCCTCGTGACAAGGCACACTACATTGCCACAAGCCATAATCACCTTGTGTGTAAAAAAGCCTATTTTTATCAAAAGCAGATTTTATAAACAAATGGTCAACATTGGTGGTGATTACAAAATAATCCTTTTTTTCTGCTATTTTTCGCAAATTTTCATAAACACCATTTTCATTAAAATTATACCTGTTAAAATATACTTGTCTGCTAAAATATGCCCATTTTTCCTCGAGGGTATCAAAATCGTAGAATGCACCCTCATAAATGCTTTTAAAGTGATATTTTTCAACAAAATCGGCAAAATTATCATGTAATCTCTTGCCTGTATAATTTAGGCCCGCCGATGTAGAAAGCCCCGCACCTGCACCTATGATCAGCACATCTGCTTTTTCAATTTCCTCTTTTGCTGTTTTAATTAAGTTTGCTCTATCTTGCATTTTTTATTCCTTATCTGTTTTATTAAGCAGTTTTTTATTTTAGTCGTCATTATCTTCTAACTTTTTTATTTTCATACATTCGTTTATCAGCAATTTCCATAACCTCTTCAATTGAGTTTCCGTCTTTTGGGTAAGTGGCAAACCCAACAGCAGAAGATATATTGATTTCAATGCCATCTATAGATGTCGAAGACTCCTTTTGATTCATGCAATTTTGTGCAAAAGCTTTTATCTATTCAATAAATTTTGATAAATTTGCAAATCCTTATCCATAAATACATTGAAAATTATTTTTATATCGACATGGTTATTTCGCAAAAATTCCGATACAGTTTTTACTGCAATTTCAGCTGCTTCCTGCTGAGGAAAACAAAACACGCCTGTTGAAATACAACAAAAAGCGATGGATTTAACATCGTTTCTCATAGCCACTTCAAGGCAAGAGTTATAGCAATCGGCTAATAGATTTCTATCTCTGTCTGTGAGCTTTCCTGAGATAATTGGCCCTACAGTGTGCAGAACATATTTGCTGGGCAAATTGTAAGCAGGTGTAATTTTTGCTGTTCCTGTTTTTTCGCTGTGTCCTTGCTTTTGCATTATTTCATTACAGCTTAGCCTTAACTGTATACCCGAAAGCGTATGAACAATATTATCAATACAATTATGGCAAGGTTGAAAACACCCCAATAGCGCTGAATTAGCCGCATTTACAATAGCGTCAACCTTTAGTTTAGTAATATCACCCTTCCAAAGGTAAATTCTATCATCATAATTTGTAGGTGATAATGTATCACTATCTACAATTCCACGGGTTTCAATTTCTGCCTTCAAATAATCATCTTGAACTTTTAAAAATTCATCACTTATTGGTTCGGCCTTTCGCACATTAAATAATGAGCGAAGTAAATTTCTCTGCTCCTCTTCATTATGCGGTATTTTTATATTACTATATTGTGGGTTTTCGCTTAGTAAATACTTAATTAAATACATTCTTTTTTCTTCTTGTGTCAATGTTTTCTCCTTAAAAAACAATATGACTTTATTTTCTTGTTTTACTTTAATTTAGAAATATTTTTTCAAAAATGCCAAAGCATTAAATTTCTTTCATAAAATAATAATATAGCGTTAGTTTTAATTTGTAAAGATGATATTATTATGTTTTTACACAAATTATAATTAATTGAAAATTATTATTTTAATTTACACAAAAATGTACATGCATAATTTAAACAAACATGCATATAATTATAGTAGTTTAATAGCAAATTCTATATTGTAATCATTTCGATTGCGAAAAAGATTTTGCGTATAACGAATTATTTTTAGGAGTGTGTATTCACATGAATGTATTTTTTAAAATTTGCCTTGCTTTAATTATAGTAGGCGGACTTAACTGGGGGCTTGTTGGCTTATTTGATTTTGATTTAGTCGGTTGGATTTTCGGCTCTTCCGAAAGCATTTTTGCCAGAGCTGTTTTTGTATTAGTGGGCATTGGTGCAATAGGTTCTATTCCGGCATTGTTTTCAAGCGTGCAGAAAAACTGATATTTCTAATTATCAGCTAATAACAAAACTACTTGGAGCTGCCCCCAAAGTCAACTTAACAAGCATAGTACATTATTGTTAATGCAATTTATGTCTGTTAAAATTATTTCTAAGCGCAAATGCAAATTTATGTGATATAATTTTGTATTTGCGCTTAGATTTTAAATAACACAAGCTTATTTTTTCACTTTTTTATCACATATACTTTACATTTCACCCTAAGTTGTTATATAATACAATGTGAACATATGAACTGCAGTGTAAAAATATTAACTTAACTGAAAGGGCTGTATTCTTCTTGGGTGTACATATTACAAACAGCAAAGAGGAAACTGTTTTGCTTGCAAAAGAGTTTTCCAAAGAATTAAAGCCGGGTGATTTAATATTATTTAACGGTGGTTTAGGGTGTGGAAAAACCGCTTTTTGTGGTGGAATTGCAAGCGCACTTGGCGTAAGCGAGCCAATTTCAAGCCCAACTTTTTCAATAGTTAATGTATACAATGGTGATATAACTTTTGCACATTTTGATTTATACCGCATAAACTCAATGCAAGATTTAGAGATGTCAGGCTTTTTCGATTATTTAGACGAGGGTGCTATAATTGCAGCTGAATGGGGCGAAAGGCTTAGTGAAGTGTGTGATGGCAGCGTTGCATATAATTATTTAATCACAATGCAACTTACAGGTGAAAGCGAGCGCAAAATCACCATCGAAAAAGGAGGCGCTCTTTGATTACACTTGCCCTTGATTGTCACAGCAAAACATGCTCTGTTGCAATTTTAAAAGACGATATGCTTTTATATGAAAGCATATATTGTTCAACAGCTACACACAGCGAGGCTTTGCTTAAAATTTGTGACGACGCTTTTAAAACAACGTCGCTTACCCCTGCCGATGTGAATTTATTTGGCATTACCAATGGCCCCGGAAGTTTTACAGGGCTTAGAATAGGGCTCTGCCTAATAAAATCCATGGCATTTGTAAATAACACACCTTGCGTTGGGGTTTCATCGCTTAAATACCTTGCAAACACTTTGCCTGTTGAGGGTTATGTTGCCGCTGCTATTGACGCAAGAAGAGATGAAATTTATTGTGCTTTATTTGAACGTAAAAACGGAAAACTAACGCAAATAATAGATGATTGCTCATTAAATTGTATAGATTTTGAAAATGCTATTAAAAAAACACGGCCCGATGCCTGTAAAATTATAGCAATTGGCGATGGCGCAAAAAAACTTAGCGAAAGCACTGATATTTTCACTGTTTGTGATAACAATTATATTATGGGGCGCGCTTGCAGCCTTGGCACTTTGGTTTTAGATGATTATAAAAACAATCTTGCCATAAATCATAGCGAGCTACTGCCCTCTTATCTTAAATTATCGCAAGCGGAACAACAAAGGGCACTGCAAGCACAGCAAAATTTATAATTTGCTTACAAATAAAACAACAATATTTTATAAGTAAATTTAAATATATAATTTATATTATTCTATAATAAAACGGAGACTTAAATGATAACTAAAGTTGCTTTAGGCGCAGACCATGGTGGTTATAAGTTAAAAGAAGAAGTTAAAGCTTATTTAAATGAAATAGGCGTTGAATTTATAGATTGCGGAAGTGATAATGAGAATTCATGCGATTATTCCGATTATGCTAAAGCCGCATGTGAACTTGTGCAAGAAGAAAAAGTAGAGGCAGCCTTACTTTTTTGTGGCACAGGCGTGGGAATTAGCATGGCCGCAAACAAAATGCGTGGTATAAGAGCATGTTGTTGTAGTGATGCTTTCAGTGCAAAGTACACAAGGCTTCACAACGACGCAAATGCGCTTTGTCTTGGTGGACGAGTTGTTGGCGGTGGCCTTGCTATTCAGCTTGTAGATATATTTTTAAAAAGCGAATTCGAGGGCGGACGTCACCAACTTAGAATAAATAAAGTAATGGATCTGGAAAGCTAAAAACTAACAAATATAAACACAAAGGAGATTTTACATGAAACAACCTGTCATAATGAACCATCCACTTGTGCAACACAAAGTTAGCCTGATGAGAGATAAAAATACAGGCACAAAAGAATTTAAAGAACTTGTTAGCGAACTTGCAAATTTGCTATGTTATGAGGCAACTAGAGATTTACCCACAAAAGAAGTTGAAATTGAAACACCTGTTGCATCTGCAAAAACACGTGTTTTATCCGGAAGAAAACTTGCGCTAATTCCTATTTTACGTGCCGGACTTGGAATGGTAGACGGAATGCTTGCTTTAATTCCTGCCGCAAAAGTAGGGCACATTGGCTTATATAGAGATGAAAGCACCCTTGAACCTGTTGAATATTACTGCAAACTTCCCGATGATATTGCAGAGCGTGAAGTTATTGTTTTAGACCCCATGCTCGCAACGGGCGGTAGCGCAAGCGATGCAATTTCGCTAATTAAGAAAAAAGGCGCAAAAAACATTAAATTCATTGGTATAATAGGTGCTCCGGAAGGACTTAATAAATTGTCATCCGACCACCCGGACGTAACTGTTTACCTTGCAGCATTAGATGAAAAACTTAATGAGCATGGTTACATAGTGCCGGGACTCGGTGACGCCGGAGATAGAATTTTCGGCACAAAATAATGCATTTTATTGGAGATGAAATAAATGGAAAAACGTGAGTTGCAACGCAAAATTATTGCAACAGTCGTAACTTCGGCCGTTCTTGGCATTTTACTGGCTGTTTCTGTAGTGTTACTGCTTAGTTCAAATATATTCACCCCTGTTATTCAGTGGCTTATGATAGCTAGCTGTGGTATCTTGGCAATTGCAATGATTGGCTTTATTTGGAGCAAAGTGCTTGAAATTAAAACATTGAAGGTGTGCATTAGAGAAGATATTACACCTCCTGTTTCTAATTCAACGCCTAATTTTGTTGCACCGCTCACAGATGACAAAGCAGTTGTGACTGCATCGCCTGTTAATTTGCACGCAATGTCGCAAGAAGACAACAATTTAAATATACAAACATTTAACTCTGTTGAACCTGCACCTGTAGAAGTTCCAGCTGAACCTCAAGCATTTGAGCAAAGCTTTGAAGAACAAACTTTTACTCAAGCATATGAGCCAATTGAACATATTGCTTTTACACCGGAGCCTACTGTGCAAGCTTTTGAGGAAGCTCCTTTAAATTACGAAGTTCAAACAGATGTTCAAGCTGAACCTCAAGCTTTCGAGCAAAGCTTTGAAGAACAAACTTTTGCTCAAGCATATGAGCCAATTGAACATATTGCTTTTACACCGGAGCCTACTGTGCA
>CAYJGV010000002.1:47719-80348 GCA_964369715.1 uncultured Bacteroides sp.
TTCAAACAGATGTTCAAGCTGAACCTCAAGCTTTCGAGCAAAGCTTTGAAGAACAGCCTTATGTGCAACAAGAGATTCAACCTGATGAAATTGAAAACGACTTGCAATTTATGCAAGCACAAGATAACAATATTATCGAGCCACAAATCACACCAGATGATTTAATTTCTAATAATTTTGAACAAGACCAATTTAACTATAGCAATGAGCCTGTTCAAGAACCAATCATCGAACAATTACCCGATGATTTTGGAAATGAAATGCAAAATTTAGCTGCTGTTAGCTCTACTAATGTAATCGAGCCTGTGTTGATTGCCCCAATTGCTCCTCAAGCACCACAGCCGATAATTGAGCAAGAGGATACCAATGCATTTGAGCAAACACAAGTTTGGACAAAAGATACTTTAAATACCACTAAAGCAAAAAGTATTAATACTCAAATACAAAGTACAAATGTTGCTCCTTCAACTGCAAATCAAAATGCAGAAGTTAAAAATAATGTGTGGAGTACGGGCGAAACTACTGTAAATACACAAAATATTGCTCCTGCACCAAAAGCTGTTGGCACGCAACCCACAGAAAATGCACAGCAACAAATAATTAACCAAACACCTAAACCTATTAGCACTATTAATGAATTTGCTAAAAATGACGCAGATGAAAGAAATGCACAACGTGCGGCAATGATAAAACAAGCACAAGAAAAAGCACGTTTATTAAAAGAACAAACTGAGAAAAAAGATGTTATTCTTTCTAAGCCACAAGCACAGCCTATTGCTGCTAACAATGCAAGCGCAGTTGCATCGGATGCAAATGATGCACCACAGCCAAGAAAAGCTGCCCCGACACCAATAAATTGGGGTGATGCAATTAAATCTGCAAATGCACGCGAGGAAGCTGCAAAAAAACAAGCCGCATTGGTTGAGGCAAGAGCAAGAGAAGACGCAATAAGAAGAGCCAATGAAAAAGAGAGGCTTGCAAAAGAAGCAGCGCTTAGAATAGCTGCTGAAAAAGAAAAGATTGCACGTGAAGCCGCTGCAAAAGAGCAAATGATGCGTGATATTCAACGTAAAAAGCAAGAGCGTGAGCAAGAACAACAAAGATTAGCCGAACAAGCACGTATGCAAGAGCAAGAACGCATTAGGGCAGAGGAATTGAAAAGGCTTAATGAAATTGAAGCACAAAAACAACGTGAACTTCAGCAAGCAATGCAAAAAGCCGAAGCTGAGCGCCTAGACGCGCAAAGAAAGGCTGAAGCCGAACGCCTAGAAGCTGAGAGAAAAGCCGAAGCCGAGCGTGCAGAAGCCGAGAGAAAAGCCGAGGAAGAGCGCTTAGCAAAAGAAAAAGCAAGAGAAGCGGCAGCAAAAGAAAACGCCCGAATTGCACTGGAAAAAGCGAAACATGCTGAAGAAGCAGCAAAACGCTCTGCTCAAATTGCCGAACGTTTAAGTGCACTTGCAGGTTTAGCCGGCATAGATGAAAACGATTTAAAATAAAAACAATTTAACATTAAAACTCCCACTGTTTTAAAACAGTGGGAGTTTTATCGTACCAAAAAACATACTATAATCAATATTAAAAGTTTTACTAAATTTTTTTCAAAAAATTTCGGGTTCTTAGGGCAGAGCCCTAAGGCACTTTGCCTTAACAAAATAAACTTTTTTTACGACAACCCTACCAATTAAATTAATTATTACAAAAGCGGCGAAAATGTACGAAGTACCCCAAGCAGAACTTTTTGCATAAATCTCATTTTTCCTTGATATGGATGATTTTCAAGTGTAATTTGTCTACATTCTGCTTGTGTATTTAAAAAATCCTCTTTTATTTTTAACACTGCCGAAGATTTATACATAAACGCACCACATTCGTAATGCAAAGCCAAACTTCTATAATCTAAATTTATAGTGCCTACAACAGCTGTTTCATCATCGCACACAAACATTTTTGAATGTATAAATCCCGGTGTATACTCATAAATTTTAACCCCAGCTTTTAATAATGTAGCATAGTATGAGCGTGATAAAAAGAATATCAATTTTTTATCAGGAATACCGGGCAACATCAGCCTGACATCTATGCCAGATTTCGCCGCAGTCATCAACGACACCATCATTTCCCTTGTAATTATAAGATATGGTGTTGTTATATACACATAGCTTTTAGCACAATTTAGCATACTCATATAAACATTTTCTCCAACAGCATCGTCATCCATTGGGGAATCGGAATATGGCTGAATTATACCATCAGCTTTATATGTTTTTGTGGGTGCAAATTTAGAATAATCTTCAACTTTTTCTGTTAAAGAGCTCCACATAGAAAGGAACATCACGGTTAAATTATAAACCGCCTCGCCTTTTAATAAAACAGCGGTGTCTTTCCAATGTCCAAATTTCACCTTTTTGTTTATGTATTCATCCGCCAAATTAATGCCGCCCACAAAGCCAATATTTCCATCTATAACGCATATTTTCCTATGATCACGATTATTAAATTTAGCATTAAATAAATTGCTGAATCTATTAAACACACGACAATCTATATTGTGTTTGCGCAATCTTTTTGCAAAACTCATCGGCAGAGTGGTAATGCAACCTAAATCATCATACATAAGCCTTACTTCTACACCGCTTTTTGCCTTTTCAATCAATATTTTTTCAATTTCATCCCACATTATGCCATGCTCTATTATGAAATATTCCATAAATATAAATTTTTCTGCATTTTTAAGCTCTCTTAACATTGCCTCCCATTTATATTCACCCAAAGGGAAATACTCCACCTCGGTATTGCTGTATGCAGGTGAATTTGCAATGCGCCTTAAATATTCCGATTGTCGCAACACATTTGGGTTTCCCTTGTAAAAATCAGGATTGCATTTGTTTACACTTTCGATACCTTTTGCTTGCTCGATATCTATTTGCTTTAAAACATTTTTTCTCTTTTTGCTTGTTTTTTGTCTGCCATAAACCAAATATATTACCGCCCCAATTATAGGCAATCCATTCAATATAATTATCCATGCTATTTTTATTTCAGGATATTTATCCGCTATTATTATATTTAATGTCACTGATAAATTAAAAACGAGTAATATCAAAGCTAATAAATCCACAAAACTGCCTAAAATATAAACAAGAAATACCCAAAAGAGAATTTGCAATACCAAAGTCGATATGATTAATACCATACGCATAAAAAAACCTTGTTTCACTCAATTTCCCTCACTTAAAAAATAATGATAATATGTATAGTATATATGATATCAAAAAAAAGTCAAATATCCCTCTGTACATTTTCGCTAGTTTGTGATAAAATTAACGAAGTAGTTTGAACTAACTTGTGTTAGCACTATTTAGTTTAACTAAAACAATTAATTTTATATAATGGAGAAATGTATGAACAAAACAAATTTAATCAAAAGCATACTTGCAGGGATGTCTATCTCAATTGCAGCTACTGTTTATTTAAGCGTTGATAACAGTATAGTAGGTGGCGTTTTATTTAGCGTAGGTTTGCTTGCAATATATCTTTTTGAATGGAATTTATACACAGGAAAATGCTGTTACCTTTGCAGTGATTTTAAAAAGACATTGCCTGTAACCGCTATGGCTTTCATTGGCAATGTAATTGGCACGGTAACTATTGGGTATGCACTAAGGCTGTGCAATTTATCTATTGTTGAAAAAGCAAGTTACACCCTTGATTCAAAACTAAGCCACACTTATATTGAAAGTTTTGTTCTTGCCATTTTTTGTGGGATAATGATGAGTATTGCCGTTCTTGGCTATAAAAAACAAAGCGATGATTTCGGACGTGCAATAATTATTATTCTACCTATCACAGTATTTATTGTTGCAAAATTCGAGCATGTCGTTGCAAATATATTTTACATTTCACTTGCGAATGAATGGAATTTAAACGCTTTAATATTTATTTTAATTTGCGGTGCAGGCAATGCAATTGGTTGCAATATTATACCGTTTTGTCAGTGCCTTACAAAACCAAAGGCGTAAAAAACGCAAAAGCATCCGTCATCAAATTATTGATGACGGATGCTTTTTGTGCTTTTTAATCTTCATCTACATAAATATAATTATTTAAATAATGAACTGCATTTTCAATAATCATATCTTTTTGTTCTATCATATCTGCTTCATTGGCTGCGACATTAGCTTGAATATCATCATCGCTATACTCTCTATTATAGGCATACTCAAAGTCGTTTATGTTTTCAAAATAATTTTCAAATTCCTCACCAAGTTCATAAGCTACCCAACCATTACTATCAGTTTCATAGCTAAAATATGGTTCTAATTCTGCCAACACCGGTTCATATTCTAATTTATACTGCATTGCCGCCTTATTAACAGGCAAATCTCTTGAATTTTGTATATTTAGAATTGTCTGCCCTTTTTCGCTCAAAATAAAATGAATAAACTGCATTGCTACCAATTGTTTATTTTCATTTGAATTCGCATTTACAGTTATAGTGTTATTATCATCACCGAAAACACTTTCTCTTTCTTCATTAATTATAGGTATAAAAGAAACACCTTCTTGTGATTGACTTAAAATTTCATGATATGAATAATCTTCATTATAATACCTTGTATTTCCATTAAACAATTGTATATAATCTCTGTTATAATCCTGTTGACTTTCCATTTCTAATATATTATCAATTTGATTTTGAATACTAACATCTAAATAATTACGTATAATGTCTTCCCAAACTTCCGGCTTGTATACTTGCTGGTCTAAATCACTATCATAATCTAATATATCCGACTCGTAATAGGCAAAAATTTTCAAAGTATCATACATTCTAACATCATCAAATTGAGTAGCAAATTTTGTATATGTATCAACTGAGTCTATTACACTTGGGAAATAAAAATTTTCATCGTTTTTTAAATCATTACTTGCAACTAGAAAATCAATTTCAAAGCCTGTATGTATACTTCTTACTTCATCGCCATCTTCAATCTCACGCTTATACTCTTCAAAACCGTAATAGTCATTTGTGTCAAGGCCATTTATAAGCAAAGTTAAATCTGCACGCTCATCAAAGTAATTTGTAGATATATCGGGCATATCTTCTAAATTTCCATCATACATCGCCTCGAATTGATCCCAGTCTACGGTTTCTACAATAACTTTGTGTTCAGGGTATGCAAGCATAAACTCCTGTGCTAATTGGTCATAGACACCTGTTTCATTATCATGTTCACTGACCCACATCGTGATGGTATCCGGCTGTATGTTTTCATCCGCTAAGGTGTTTTGCACCCTTACAATTTGCGGAACAGCACTTTGCCCATTAGCTAAACGATAGCCAATAAGACCCAATACACTAATAATCATAAGTGCTGCGACACCTGTTAAAAGCCCACGTCTACGCTTAATCTTTTTAAGTTCTTCTTCGGGATAATCAAAGCCTGTTGCACCGCTTAATGCTGCAAGCATTGCATCGGCATTTTTAAAGCGCAGTTCAGGTTTTAGCGCTATGCTTTTCATAATAAATTTATCTGTTTGCGCATCTATTGCAGAAATGATTTTAGAAGGGCGCTGCAATGTATCTTTTTCTGCACGCTCTATGCTTTCTTCGGGGGTTTTGCCTGTAAGCATTTTATAAAAAGTTGCACCTGCGGCATATAAATCTGTCTGTTCACTTTGGCGCATATTGTTGCGGTATTGTTCCGGTGGTGCATAGCCTTTTTTTACGACAACACTCTGTGTCCACTCTTCTTTTGCGGCAAAGCGTGCGGCACCAAAATCCAATATTTTAACGCATCCATCTCTTAAAACATAAATATTATCAGGGCTAATATCTCTGTGGATAATCCCTTTTAGATGTATAGTTTTTAACCCCTCTAAAAGCTCTTTCATTATTTCAGTGGCACGGATATATTCAATTACACCCCCGCTTTGAAGCATATATTCCTTTAAAGTTACACCCTCTAAATATTCCATTACAATATAGGCTGTGTTGTTATCTTCAAAGCTATCAAGCACATTTACAATATGAGCATCACCTGTGAATTTCGCAAGGTTTTTTCCCTCTTCCACAAAGCGCTGTTTGTGTATTTGAAAATTCTTGAAAGAATCTCCCATAAATAGCCTTAATTCTCCCTCGCCCGGCATACGGCTTGAAAGGTTTTGCGGAAAAAACTCCTTAATTGCAACAATGCTTGAAAGGCGTGTGTCAAACGCTTTATAAGTTACACCAAAGCCGCCTATTCCCAAAATTGTTCCGATAATATATCTTCCCCAAATTCTCATGCCGGGTTGAAGCATGAATTCAGGGGTGTTTTTTGTGCCTAAAACATAGCCGCAATAAGGGCAAACACCATATCCACCTGTGTTGTTAAAACAATTAAAACAAATATTTTCCATTACAAATTCCTCTTTCGTCTACTTGTTTAAAATATCTCACTCTTCATGAAATCTAACCTCTACAATTCTACTGCCCTCAAAGATAAAATACACAGTATCGGTTGCTGTGAAAACCATCAAGGTATCTGATTCATACAAATTGAAATACGTGCTTATTTCTTCACCCAACATTTCTTGTGCCTCGTCATAGCCTATCTGTTGAACAATTGCTATAAATTCATATGCTATGCCGCTATCTTCTAAAACATCATAAGGGTCAATGCTGTCATTTTCATCGGCTTTTATATTTATTTGTGTTTCTAAAATTCCGTATTCATCTGATAGAATCATATCCACATAAGGAGTTGCATCTCCATCTAACTCCAAATTATAAACATCTTTAAGACGATTAATATCTCCCGAATCGTAGTAGAAAGTCATTTCCATCAAGTATCCATCTCTGTTTAAACCTTCAATAACAACTAAATCCATGCCGTCGGCTTCTTCTACTTCCCCGTCCAAATAATAATTGCCGTTACTTGGGTTGATATATCCTAATTCCAAAAGCCATGCTAAATCGTTTACATCACCACTTTTTAACATGCGTAAATATTCATCTATAACAATTGGTGAATCTGATATATTTTCTACGGCTTCTTCGCTTTCATTATTTTGAATTAAGCCAAGTTCATCAAAACTAATTGCTGTTTTTTCATCGACAGTTAAATTCAAATTCACATTTTCATCAAATTCCGAAAAATAATAATAATCGTTACTGAGAATTAAACCAGAAAGCTCGTAATTATTATAATTTTCTATTACTAAATATGCTTCATTATAATTATAAGTGTCATTGTCAACAAAATAAAGTGTACCCCATGCAGTTTTACCATTTGCTACGTCATCAGCATATAAGTCAATATCTAAACTTTCTCTTTGATAGTCTGAATTTGTAAAATCGAACGTTCCCTCAATAAAATAATACTCTTGATAGCTTGTTTGCTCTCTATCATATCTCGATGAATCCATAATCATATCATTTTCGATTGCCTCATGAAAATCACCTGCGTTTATTTTTTCAATACTTGTTATTTGCAAATTATCATTTGGTTCTACTGTCAAATTAATTTTTTGCTCGAAAATATAAGAGCTTAGCAATTCACCTGTAATTGCATTTTCAATTGTAGTTGTATCGGGCCTGTATTCGTCAAAATTTTCCGGCATTCTTCTGCGCTCAACCTTAAACATCAGCTCTTTGCCCGAATACTTCATATCATGCAAAGCAATATAATTATACGCATACATATATTCTTCATTTAAATAAATTTCAGATGAACCATATCTAAATTGATAATACATCTGTCCAATTGCATCCCATGTACTTCCGCCATCGGCAGAAACATACAATATATTTGAAATGTAATCATATTCACTTTGATCACCCGATGGGCTTACCATTGTAAAAACAAAACCCTCATTGCTATTTAAATATCCGTGGACAATTTGTGTTTCAGTACTGTTTATAACTTCGGGGCCTGCGCTGACAATAGCCTCATACCTATATTCATCTGAAGTAAGCCCTTGCTCTTCTTCCTCCTCTGATATGCCCATATATTGTTTATGGTATCCGATAAATTCACCCAAAGGCACTGTATCTGAAAACTCATAATAAATGCTGACATTTCTCATTGTATTTTCAATATACATTATCGCATCATAAAACGGCATTTGTGCTATATCTTTAACAAGCCCTTTGCTTATTGCATCTTCTACATCAAGCACAAATATGTTCAATGGCACAGCTTCGCCCTCTTGCAATAATTCTCCCGCACCCACGCTTTGAGATACAACAGAGTAATCCGCCGAAGTAGTATGTGCATCCACACTTGTTTCTATTTCTTCAATTTCAATTTTCAGGCCAACTTCTTCAAGTTTTGCCGTAGCTTCGTCATAAGTTAAACCTACTAAATTAGGCACTGCGGAAAAACCATCTTTTTCGGCTGTGCCGAAATTATCTTCAAGCATTGTTCCGCCTATTACAATTGGGTCTACCTCATCTTGTGTAAAGCCACCCATGGCCGCAAAAATGCCAAAAGCAACTAAAATTACCGCGCAAACTCCTATTGTAATTTTTGCCGCTAAACCACCTTTTGTATTGTCTTTTCTAATTTTTACTTTTTTTCGTTCTACTTCACCTGCAAGCAATTGGCTTTTAAATTCTGCCGTGCTTTGTGTCCTGTCGCTGGCCCTTACGTTTAAGGCGTTTAGAATAGCGTTTTCTGCACTTTGCGGTATTTTTACGCCTATTTTACTTGGCTCTTGTATATCATCGCTTATCGCCCTTTCCATGCTATCAGGCGGCGTTTGCCCTGTTAGCATTTTATAAAAAGTTGCAGCAAGGGCATATACATCTGTCCATGCGCCTTGATTGCCTTTAGAGCGATATTGTTCCTCCGGCGCATAACCACTTTTTAAAATTACGCTTAAGCTTTTAGAGTTTACTGCACTTTCATAACGTGCGGCACCAAAATCAAGCAATTTTATTTCGCCTGTGTCGGTTATATAAATATTATCAGGGCTTATATCACGGTGAATTATGTTTTTGGCATGTACTGCACTTAATGTATCGCACACTTTTAAAATTATGTCACGCGCCATTTCATAAGACATTGTGCCTTGATTTATAAGTATGCGTTTTACATCGTCACCCTTTAAAAACTGCATGACAATATACGCTGTATTATTTGAAAAATATGTGTCGTAAATATCAACAATGCCCGGCACGCCATTAAACTGTGCAAGAGTTTGTGCCTCTTCAATAAAACGGTTTAAGCCTGTGTCAAATTGTTGCGGCACATTTCCGTTATTATATATTGTAAGCAAAGTTTCACCCGGCACACGTGTGGCAAATATTGTTGGCAAAAATTCTTTTATTGCAACTTTACGTTCTAATTTGGCGTCAAAGCCAATATAAGTTACACCAAAGCCACCGTAACCCAAAACCTTGCCTACGATATATCTTCCTTGCAAAATTGTACCGGGGTTTAAATGGTAAGCTTCCCTTGGTTTTGAATTTTGCTCATAGCCACAATTTGGGCAAAGGCTTGTGTTCTGTTCATAAGTGTTCATACATGATAGACAACGTGTCATGTTATTCCCT
This sequence comes from uncultured Bacteroides sp., assembly GCA_964369715.1. Taxonomy (GTDB): domain Bacteria; phylum Bacillota; class Clostridia; order Oscillospirales; family Ruminococcaceae; genus Ruthenibacterium. The sequence goes on from CAYJGV010000002.1 coordinate 57,261, forward strand.
CCGTTTGCAAATTACTATTCCACTGATACCAATTATATAGTATTCAATTAATTTAATAAATAGACAAACTTATGATAAAGTTGTAATATCTTCATATTATTTATTTTAGCCAAATTTTATATTAAATGTAAAATTATACAAATAAACACCGCCTTTGTAAAACATTAAATGTTTTACAAAGACAGTGTTTGCAATAATTATATTAAAATTTCTACAAATTTAACTTTTTCTGAGCGCATGAAAATTTCACGACTTATATCTTTTGAAATTGCATATTCAGCAAAAGACAAAACATCGCTATCAGTGAAAACTTTTATTCCCTTTTCACCTGATTTTTTATATTTGCATGGCACACCGCAAACATAAAATTCAATTTCATCTGCTTCATTAAATTCATCGCTGTGTAAAAATGCACTTTCAAAAACAATACTTGCATCTTTAACTTTAACGCCAAGCTCTCCACGGCGCATTATTACACTTTCTTTAACTTGCCCTGTCATGCCCGGTTGCTCGCTTTTTTTGTTAAAAGAAGTGTGAGAATATGGCTCTATAGGTATTGCTTTGCATTGCAATGGGGTTTTGCGGTAAATAAAGCCTTGTAAAATATCATTATAAGCTTTATATATTTTTTCTATGTCTTTTGTTTCATCAAAGCTTTTTTGTGCAGTTTCAAGCACACCAAGTGCAAATTTTGCATTTTGGTGCCAGTAAACACAGCCGATACCCTCAAATTTATACATTCTGTCGCTTCTGCCATTAAATTTTTTATGAGTAAACACATTTTCAAATTCTGCTATAATTTCTTTTGTTTTGTCGCTTGATAATTTTGCATCTGTGCATTTTTTTAGCAATATTTCTTCGGATGCTATTTGTGCGTTAAAATGTAAATTACCATTTTTATCTTTTTCGATTATATTAGGTATCTCATCGAATTTTTTATCGATATTATTTTTATCAAAAAAACGTGTTGTTTTATTAACAGGGTATAATGTATGGTATTTTTCATCTTCATCATACAAATCTTTTTTCATTGCATCTATCAAATTGCAAACTTCTTCTGCATTTAAAAAGCCGCCTGCAATTGCTGCAGATTGCCCTTCAAGCATCGGTTTCATCGGCTCGAAAGTAAAATCATCTTTAAGCAGATTATAACTTACAAAAACATCTTTTTTATTAAGTAAAATTGTATAGTCTACAAGTTTTATCGCTTCATCAATAAATTGCACAATATCTTTTTCGCTAAGTGTTATTTTTTCGCTGAAATTATCATTGTAAACTTTTTTTCTGTAATTTGAAAAAGCTTCGCCCATTTTATCAAGCACAAATTTTTCATTGCCTTCATATCCGTTTGCACCTGCTAAAACATCGGTAATTTCAACAAGCCAATTTGCAACTTCTTTAGAAATATTATAATTTCTATTTTTGTTTTCAAATGCGGTTTTTAAAAAGCCCAGATAAGCTTTTAAATGATATACTGTTATAACCGAAAGCCCTATGCCAACAATTGCATTATTTGCATCGTTCCATTCAGGTCGCTGTGTATTCATCCAAACACCGCCACCCGGCAATAGATTGCTTATTTTGCTAAGCAAAGGCACAAGCAATTTTTCTGCAAGACTAACAGTATAAACTTTATCGTTTTTCAAAATCAATTTTGCATCTGTGCCATAATTTAATACTTTTTCGTCTATGTTTTCATCTTTTTCAAAATCGAAAACTATTGTATTTTTGCTGTCTTTTACAATATCACTGTACTCTTTAATAATATATGGCACATTTGCATAGCTGAAGATCTCTTGCAACATCATATTATCAAGACATTCCGGACAATGGCTGTTTAAGCCTAAAAGCAAGCGCAACAAATAAATTATTTGGTGGTCGCCCCAATAACCAAGCCCTCCGAAAGGGTTTTCGGGTTCGGGTTTTTCCCAATCAATTCCGTCGTTGTTTATTCTATATGGGTTAAATCCGTCTATGGTAGAGGCATTAACAAATTTCGCAACCATATTTTCGTAATACATGGGATAAGAAAGTCCTAGTGCCTCCCAGTTTTGGAAAATATCACGCCAGTTGCCCTCATAATTAACCGATTTTTCACCGTTCTCATCTTTTAAGGCAATATTGAATTTATTCCATGGGCGAGATGGGTCTCCATGGCGACGTGAGAAAGAAAGCGGCATATATTCAAGCGCAAGGCGATAAACCAATGCATCTTTTTTCGCAGTTTCTTTTAATTCATGCACTGTTTTGCATTTTTTAATTTCACTTAAAAGCTCTTTATTTTCAAGGGCTTCTTTATTTCTTTTTGAAATAAATTTGTAAAATAAATCATATTCGAATTCATAGCCTTTTTCAAAAGCACCACCACGCATTACATTGTAAAGCGTGTTTAAGTAATGTGCAGAACAAGCTATTTTATCAGCTGTATTTTGTATTCCATCAGCATCTTTAACAATTTTAACAAGTGCGTTTGTCCCATTTTCGATATCTTCTTTTATCAAATTAAAATTGTTTGAATTTATAAAATCAAGCAAGTCCATAATTTTAGAATGATCACATTTAACATCTAAAACAAAAGAATATGAAAGAGGTGTTTGTGCTTTTAATTCGCTTTCAAAATTTATAAAATATCCGCATTTTTTGCCGTAACACTCAGGGTTAATTTCAGTTTGTCCATCATTAATAAAGCTTGTTAAAATATCAGGATTTAAATAAACTTTAGCAAGCGGCATTGTGTTGTAAGCAATGTTTGCATATAGCATTTCTATGGGATGTGGCGTATCGTTTATTGTGGTTGTAAGCGAGAATATTGCAAGATTATCCCCTTGTAATTCTGCGGCTTTATATGCATCTGCAAGCGTGGAAGATTCCGCTTGCAATATAGGGTTAACGCCATATGGCATAATATTCATAAGGCCGTCGACAATTTGCAATTTAACATCTGTATTAGATAAGTTTTCAAACTTTGATGTCTTTACAATGCCATATTTTTCGCTAGGCTCATATTTGTATGAATAACTTAACGATAAATCGTTATTTATTTCTTCTAATATAACACTGTTTGCATAACAAGATTTATATATATTCCTTGTTATATTATATTTTTGTGTGCCATATTGTTCAAACGGCTGCCATGTTTTGTCGTTAATTTTAACAATTGTTTTAGAACCTGTTTCAAAATCTAAATTCAATTTATCATCGGTTGTATATGGAAAAATATTGCAAAGTGCATTTTGTCTTCCTGCGGTTAAGCCGCCATTAGATGACAGAAAAACCCATATATCCGATGAAGAAGCAATTTGAATAAAAAACGGTGTAAGCTTTTCACTATTGCTTATTTTATAATATTCAACTCCGTCAATATTTACAAAAGAACCTTTTACTTGCATAATAATTAAACCTCTCTACTTATAATTCTTCACACATGCTTTTTAAAATATAAGCATATGTTTAAACTGCAAGTAAAAAGGTTTAAAAGAAGTTTTTATTTTACATCGTTTAAATTTTTAACCGAATTGCCCTTTAAAAGTTCGCCTCTAACTTCAATTTCACGTGGGATATAACTTTTAGGTTTTTCAATAGCTTCGATTAAAAGCTCGACTGCTTCTTTGCCAATTTGTGTCGAATTTTGTTTCCACGTCATCAACTTTGGCCTTATTACTTGCGATATATTCATGCCGTCAAAACCGGCAACACTAATATCTTTTGCAATTTCTATGTTTCTGTTTTCAAATGCATTCATCCCACCGATAAACGCAAAATCATCTTGGTAAAAAATAAATGTAGGTGGCTCGGGCATATCAAGAAGCTCATATGTTATTGTTTCTGCCGAATTAGGGTCATGATAAAAACCCTCTTTAATATAATCATCTTTAACTTCTATGCCAAGCTCTTCACAAACTTTATAAAAACTTGCAAGGCGTATTCTTGTAACCATCGAGTTTTCACCGTGAATAAATGCAATTTTTCTATGCCCCATTTTATATGCATATTTAACCATTTGGCTTATTGCATATTCGTTATCAGAATTTACCGCACTGCAACTGCTGAATTTATAATCGACCACGACAACCGGCACATTACTTTGTGCCAATTCAATCAATTGTGGGTTTTCAAATTGGTCGACTAAAATAAGCACACCGTCACATGCGTGCACATTTATATATTCAAGGTAACTTAATGTATCTTTGCCAAATTTGTCGCTGATAAAAGAAACCGTATAACCTTTTTCACGTGATTTTATTATAAAGTTGTTTAAAATAGTTGCGAAAAATTCGTGGGTTATGCCACTGTGTGTGCCATCTTCAAGCAAAACACCTAAATTATACGAGCGGTTTGTTTTAAGCATAACCGCCGCAGGGTTTTTAATATATCCCATTTTTTTTGCTGTTTTTTTAACTTTTTTTATAGTGCTTTCGCTTATATCTTTTTCGTCACGCAAGGCTTTGCTTACAGCTGTAACAGATATTCCACACTCTTTTGCTATTTCTTTTATAGTAACCATATTATTCACCCTTTATTTTAAGTTAAAGGTGTAATGCATTTTTCGCTTACATTACAGTGTAACTTTAACGTTATAGTTGAATGATATCATTGCTTTTGCATTTTGTCAACATAGAAAAATATGGTTGTTTAATGTGTATAAAGGAATAAAAACACAGTTTTAACGATAAGCAAATTTAAATTAATCAACTTTTTTAACTTTAATGCTATTAATTTCCATTCCGCTTTCGCTGAAAAACAATTCGACATAAGTGTTGATTGTTGCAAACATATCAAATTCACATGTATAAACGCATTTTGTGCCACCTTTTAAGGTAATAATATTAATTATTCCGCCATTTACTTTAACTGTTAAACTTATTTGCGCAAGTTCAACGGCATTTGCAAACATGTCAAGCTCTATGATATATTTTCCAAAACTTGCTAAATTTAGCGCAACTCTATTTGATGTGCCTTTTGTTGTGACAATGTTTTTACAATCTAATTCGGCAATTTTATCAACATGGCACAGGCCTAAATCTATGCTGCTATCAAACTTGTTTTCGGGAACATTTAACAGTTTCACTTCTTGTGCACCTTTACTGCAATTAAATTTAAGCAATGTGTTTATAATATTAATCGCATTTCTGACAAGGGCATATCTTGTTAAATTGCCGTTTGCAAGCTCGGTTTCGCTGTTGTCGTTATTGCTGTTTTGCTGCGAATTTGCGCAAACCATAAATAAATCGTTTTGTGAAACAATCATATCGGCGGTGTGTGTTTCGCTGGATTTCCCGCCTTCTTTATTCATTGTTGCCCACCAGTCTGTCATTGCAACGCCTGCAAAACCCCAGTCTTTTCGTAAAATAGTGGTGTTTAAATCGTAATTGCTTGCAGCCTGTGTGCCGTTTATAGGGTTATATGATGTCATAACACTGTATGCATTGCCCTCTTTAACAGCCATTTCAAAGCCTTTTAAATAAATTTCCCTCAATGCTCTTACGCTTATAACTGCATCAACGGTTTTGCGTGCTTTTTCCTGATTATTTGCCGCATAGTGTTTTATTGTTCCTGTGATATTATATTCATGCATTGCCTTCAATTGAGCAACTGCCATTTTGCCTGTTAAAAATGGGTCTTCGGAATAATATTCGAAATTGCGACCACACAGAGGGTTTCTGTGAATATTCATTCCCGGTCCAAGCAATGTGTCAACTTTATGGCTAACCATCTCACGAGACAAAAAGTCGAACAGCTCGCTTACAAGCTGGGTGTTAAACGCAGACGCAATTGCAGTTGCATTCGGTATGCTTATCGCCATTGTGCCGCAATCCATACGAATGCCTGAAGGGCCATCAGCACAACAAGCAATTGGCATTTTACGATTGTTTTTTAATGTGTCGCTAACACCGCCAAAGCTGCCTGCTGTTCCTGCGGTAACTTTTGGTGAGCACATCCCCTCACCTCTTGACATCTCTATCAATTCAGTGTCGGTTAAATCATTTGCAAGTTCAGATGTACTTATTTTACCGCTTTTTACATCGTCAAAAGTATAGTTAAAATTTGTTTTTTCTTTGGCAATTTCTGTTTCATTTTTTACACGCTCGTTTATATCGTAATTTCGTAAAATTACATCTTTTTCGATGATTTCATATTCACCGTCAATATAATTATATGCCATCGCTTTAAATGGCTTTATAGGATATAAAGCAGGTATGCAGTTTTCAATCACTTTATCATTTTCAAGCGTAATATCGCCAATATTAGCAAGTTCTCTGCTGTTAAATCCAATTGAAAAAGCATATTTTCCTTTTTCAAGCACAAATGCGGATTTCACATCATCAAAAGAAGCATAATCTTTTTCGCTTACCGCTATACTTAGCTTTTGGCTTTCATTTTGATTAAGCAATTTTGTCTTTGCAAAGCCAACAAGTACAATTTTGGGTTTAGCAAGGCCATTTGCAGGCGCAGTGCAATAAATTTGTACAGTTTTCTTTCCGCTTTGTTCACCTGTGTTTTTAACAGTAATTTCAAAATTGACACTGCCGTTTTCTTCAGTAAAACACGTGTTTTCTATCTCAAAATCGGTGTAAGAAAGGCCAAATCCAAATGGGTATAAAACCTTATCTTGCGCAAATGTTTCAAAATAGCGGTAGCCCACAAAAATATCTTCTTGATAAATATTTTCTGTTTCTCCACCAAAATTTTTTGTCGATGGATAATCTTCAAGGTTTCTTGCAATAGTGTCCGGCAATGCACCGCTTGGGTTAACATCTCCGCAAAGCACATCTGCATAACCGTTTCCGCTTTCAATTCCGCCATGCCATGTGTATAAAACAGCACCTGCATTGACGCTTTCGACAAAGGACATATCCATTATTCCGCCAACATTAAACATGACAGCAACACGGTTAAAATATTTACACACAAGCTTTAAATTTGCTTTTTCAATATCATTTAAATAATAGCTGCCGCCCTCTGCCATGCAATCTTTGTCTTCGCCCGCACTTCGACCTATTGTAAAAACAGCAATATCGTTATTCTCACTTGCAGTTTTTACTGTTTCATCGTTTAGTGCAAGCTCTTTTTGAGAAAATGGCTCCATCGCCCATCCATTGCCTTTATCAAATGGGTTTTCTTCAATAAACGATTTATACATATCATATAAGTTTTCGTCTATTTCTCTTTTCGCCCTTATCCCATCGACAATATTCACAAGATAAGGTATGTTAACCATACCACCTGAGCCTGTTCCACAATAATATGTATCGATTTGTGCTCTGCCGAAAACAGCAATTTTTTCTTGTTCTTTTATTGGCAAAGTTGAATTGTCGTTTTTAAGCAAAACTACACTTTCTGCTACCATTTGCCTTATTTTTTCTTTATATTCATTATAATTTAGTGTGTACATATTAATTTATCCTTTTGCTATTATACTTAAAAATTCGCGCTAAATTTATGACACTTCACATACTGTCCTTCTTCTGTCATTGTTTCTTTTGGCATCTCTTTATGGCAGATATCCTTTGCATAAAGGCATCTGTTTTTGAACGGGCAACCTGTGCTATCAGGTGTCCACATGCTTATTTCACTTTCCTCGGTAGATTTCACAGGAAGTTCAACTTCTTCTGTGCGCTCCGGGTCTGGTGCAGCTGCCACCAAAAGCTGTGTATATGGGTGTTGTGGGTTTATTATAACTTTGTTTACATCGCCGTGTTCTACTATATGCCCAGCGTATAAAACAATTATTCTATCGGCAAAATAACGTGCTGTGGCTATATCGTGTGTGATATAGATAAATGATTTCCCATGGTCTTTTTTCAATTGATTCATCAAGTTCAACACACCTAAGCGTATTGAAACGTCAAGCATTGATGTGGGCTCATCGGCAAAAATAACCTCTGCACCGGCTGCTAATACTCGGGCAATGTATGCCCTTTGTTTTTGACCACCGGAAAGTTGATGCGGATATTTAACACCCTGTTCTTGCGCAGGTGTTAATCCAACAAGTTCAAGCACGCTATCCATTCTATTTTGCATCGCTTCCGCACTGCCTTTATGGTATAGCTTTGTCGGCCTTTCTAGGTGATAATAAATGCTGTGCAGAGGATTTAATGCACTAAATGGGTCTTGGAAAATCATCTGTGCTTTTTGGCGATAATTTTTAAGTTCACTGCCTTTTAATTTATGGACATCGTCCTTATTAAAATACATTTTGCCACTTGATGGGTTGTGAAAACGCATTGCAATTCGGCAAATTGTGGATTTACCACATCCACTTTCACCAACAACTGCCAAAGCTTCACCTTTGTGCAAATCAAACGAAACATCATTTAAGGCACGTAAAGTTTTGGATTTTGAAAAAACGCCTTTTCCGCTTACGTTAAAATCCATCGTTAAATTTTCAACTTTAAAAACAACGTCTTTATTACCCATTACGCACCTCACTTTCAAATTTTACAAGTGGATTATGACAATAGTAAAAATTGCCGTCTTGCTCACTTAATTTTGGTTCTATTTTTTTGCATTCGTCACATCTGTTAAAACATCTTGCCTCAAACCTGCAACCATCAGGTATGTTTTTAAGGTCAAGCGGTGAGCCTTCGATGCCTTCCATGTATTCGATTTCTCCCTGCAATGATGGGAAAGAGTTTTTAAGACCAAACGTATATGGGTGGCTTGGTTCGTGCAAAATTTTATCTGTTTTTGCCTTTTCCACAATTTTGCCAGCATACATAATTGCAACATTATCACAAAATTCCATCATAAGGCTTATATCATGTGTAATAAACAAAATAGAAAAGCCAAATTTTGCTTTAAGGTCGTAAATTCTTCTTAAAATATCACGTTGCACAACGGTATCAAGTGCAGTTGTAGGCTCGTCTAAAATAAGCAATTTTGGTCTTAATGCAAGTGCCATTGCTATAACCGCACGTTGACGCATACCGCCGGAAAATTGATGCGGATAATCTTTTAAACGCTCTTTTGGTATGCCGACAAGTGCAAGCAATTCTTCCGATTTTTGTCTTGCTTCTGCCTTGCTTTTTGTAATGCCGTGATATTTAAAAATTTCGTAAAATTGTTTTTCCATAGTTGCAACAGGGTTTAAACAGTTCATTGCACTTTGAAAAACCATTGCTGTATCTTTCCAGCGGAAATCTTGCAATTTATTATCGTTAAACTTTAAAATGTCTTCACCATTAAAAATTATTTCTCCACCTGAAATAATTGCCGGTGGTTTATGCAAACGCATAAGTGAATATGCTATTGTGCTTTTACCGCAACCGCTTTCACCTGCAAGGCCAAGGCTCATGCCCTCATCTATTTTAAAACTGACATTATCCACAGCCCTAACATAAGAGCCTGCGCCTGTAATATAATCAACACATAGGTTTTTTACTTCTATTACAGTTTTCATTTATTTCACTCCTTATAGCTAATGTGTAAATTGCCATCGTCATCTAATCAAATGTTTAGATATCTTAACATTTGTTATTTTGCAATTCTTTTCATCTCTGCTTTTCTTGCTTTGTAATAGCTTTTCATTATTCTTTGTGCTTTTAGTTTTGGGTTAGAAATTTCATCAATAGCAAAATTGATTAAAGTAAGCCCAAGGCCTATCATAACAAGCACTGCTATTGCACCAGCAACTTCAAAGAAATATCCGCTTCTAAAAGCACCCGAGTTTTGTGCATTGAATAAAATTGTACCAAGTGTTACTGATTCGGGGTCTCCAAAACCTATAAATTCAAGTGTTGCGTGTGCCATTATGGAGTAAATTAATGTGCCTACAAATGCAGATGAAATAATTGAAAGCATATTTGGCATTATTTCAACGAATAAAATTCTGAATTTACTTTCGCCTAGGGTTTCAGCGCTGCGTACAAAATCACGGTTGCTTATACTCATTGTTTGTGCCCTAAGCACACGTGAATTCCATGGCCATGAAGTTAAACCTATGATTAAGCTTATTAAAAGTGGTGAAACACCATCCAACATAGATGCAATAATCAAAAGTAACACTATTGTTGGTATAACCATCATAATATTTGTAATTGTGCTTATGATGCTGTCATAAACACCGCCTAAATAACCGGCGCTGATACCCACTAACATTCCCAGTACAGTTGTAATTACTGCTGCAAGCAAGCCAACAAGTATAGATTGTCTGCCACCGTAGAGGGTTTGTGTAAACACGTCACGTCCTAAACTTGTTGTGCCCAGTATATGCTCTGCAGATGGTGGTTCGTGGTAAACTCCCTCAAAGCGTGTCATTGGGTCGTAACTTGTAAATAAAGGCGCAAACATGGTCATTATTATAACAATTGCAATTAATGTAATTCCTATCGTGAATTTTGGGCTTTCTTTTAAAAACTTGATTGTATTTTTAAGTTTGCTGTTTTTGTTTTGCATGTTTTTTCTTCCTTTCTGCAAATTGTGCTTATTTGCCACCTTGGCGTCTTGTGCGTGGATCTAAGAACAAAATTGCCACGTCGGCAAGTAAGTTTGCCGAAAGCATTATTATAGTTGTCATAAGCAAAATGCCTTGCATTAGGGGGTAATCCCTAGCGCCTATAGCTGCAACCATAACTTGACCCAAACCGGGATAGTTAAAGATTTGCTCAATTATAATCGAACCGCCAAGTAAAAAACCAACTTGCATTGCAAGAGAAGTTATTACGGGCAAAAGTGAGTTTCTTGCCGCATAGGAAAACATGATTTTTTTATCGGGCAAACCTTTTGCGATGCCCATTGTTATGTAATCGTCGCCCAATTGGTTTATCATATTAGCACGCATACCCATTATACCGCCAAGACCTGTTAAAACAATTGCTGTCACAGGTACAAATGCGTGATGTAAAACGTCTAAAATATAATCCAGTGGTGTTTCGGGTATAAAAAGTGGTGTAACAGCATAACCAAGTGGAAAATAACCTGTATAGCAAAGTGCAAACAAAAGCACAATTGCAGTTACAACACCTGGCACATTTGCAATAAATTGTCCGCCAACAGTGAAAATCGTGTCGAACTTTGTTCCACGCTTCCACGCTACAAGAATGCCCAATAAATTGTTGATTACAAAGCCCACAATAAGCGCACAGCCCATTAAAAACACTGTCCATGTAAGCCCACGTGTAATTGCTTCGGTTACAGGTTGCGGGAAATAGTAAAATGAAATTCCCCAATCGCCTGTTAATATATTTATTACATAATTAAAATAGCTTACAATCAATGGCTCGTTTGTGTTAAAACCAAACATCGCCTCTACCGAGGCTATTGTCGCAGGGTCTACCTTAGAGCCACCTCGAGCAAGCTCTGACAAATACATTTGAACAGGGTCTCCCGGCATCATTCTGGGCAGGAAAAAGTTAAGAGTTACAGCCCCGAAAAAAGCCAAAACATAAAAGCCCAGTCTTTTTAAAATATAATTCATACTCAATAATATCCTTTCTTGCTCAAGTTAAAGCTAAAATGCCTTCTACACTGTAGTTTGAGTGTAGAAGGCATTCGTAAATATTATGCTACAGGCTCAAGCTCTAAAAGTCTTAAAATTTTGGAATCGTGCAATGTTAGCGCCGGGAACCCTGTTTCTGTTGAAGTAGACCAACCTGTGAATCTTGAATCGTTGTAAACAAACCAGTTGCCGTTGTATAAAACAGGAATATTAATCATGTTTTCAGCAAAATGTTGTTCAACTTGGCTTGTAATTGTAAGAACCTCTTCATCAGTTTGTGCTGTTGGAAGTTGTTCAACTAAAGCGTTGATTTCTTCGTTAATGTAGTTTGTTTGGCAAACTGACCACCATGTGTCTGTTAATGCCCTTGTTGAATCGCTGATTGTGTCAAAATAGAATTTGTAAATATCGCCTGCTTGGCCATTGGCTGTATATAGCATATCCCATTCGCCACTTGCCCAAAGTTGTGTAACCATTGAAAGCTCTGTTGCTTTTGCTGTTGCGTTAACACCGATGGCTTTCATGCCTTCTGCTGCAATTTGTGCGCCATCGTTCCAGTCTGTCCAGCCTGCCGGTGAAACTATATCAAATACAATTTCTTTGCCTGATGGAGTTTCAACAAATCCGTCGCCATTTGTATCTTCGTAGCCTGCTTGTGCAAGCAATGCTTTTGCTGCGTCTAAATCATATGTAGTGTATTGTGCCATTTCTGCTTGTGCTGTTTCATCTTCATAGCCTAAAAGTGCAGGAGGTAAACCTGTGTTTGGTGGCACTGTATCTTCTAAGTAGCCATAAACCGCTGAATCGATAATGCCTGTTCTATCAACTGACATTGAAAGTGCGCGTTTAAAATCAGGGTCATTAAATGCTTCAAGGTTGCCCTCGTTAGTTGTCATATAGTTCATTGAAAGCCTTACGCCATCATTTGTGCCATACCAGTATTTTTTGTTTGCGTCGCCTTGAACATATGTATCCTCGATATTAGGAATCATGATATGTGCCCAGTCAACACCGCCTGTTTGCAATAAAGTTAATGCTGCATCGTTAGAGTTAAATTGTGGGCATCTTAGCTCGTCAACGCTTAACTCATCAGCTTTCCAGTAATTTGGGTTTCTGCCAAGAACAATCATTTCAGGTGCGTAGGAAATTACTTCGCTGAATGCGCCTGTTACAACAATTGAGCTTGCATCGTAAACATAATTTGCAGGGTCTTCAACTTGACTCCAAACATGTTCGGGAAGCATCCATTTGTTTGTGAAAATAGTGTTTCTGTGGAAGCGGTTTTCTTCTGTCATAACAATTTCAACTGTGTAGTCGTCAATTTTTGTAACACTTTCGATTTTACCTTCAACACCGTCACGGTCCCAATCGCCTGTTTTGTCGATTTCGGGTTTATCTTGTGAATATACATAAGAGAAAACAACGTCATCTGCGTTAAAATCTTCGCCGTCGCTCCATTTAATGCCCTCTCGAACATAAATTGTTAAAGTTTTATTGTCTTCGTGAGAAACTATATCCTCTGCCAGCCACATTGTTTCTTCATTATTTTTATATGCATCAAAAATTACAAGTGGCTCATACATAAAGCCTTGTACAAATTGATATGCACCTGAAGTTAAAGGGCTGAAGTTGTTAATCCAACCATCGGTTTGGTCAAATAATACTGTTAAAATATTCGATTCTGAACTTGCTTGTTCACTTTGGGTTCCATCACCAGTGCCTTGTGCGCCATCGGATGTTTGTGATGAACAACCTGCCAATAGGGATAACATCATGCTTGCAAGTAGTAAAAATGCGATTGCTTTTTTTAAATTGCTTTTTTTCATTTTTATTCCTCCATATATTTAAGTAAGATTATTCCAATCTTCTCGAACAAAATTGAATTTCATTTTACATGAAATTGTTTACTTTATCGTTAAAGTAAAACTTTTAAAAATTAGTCTTATTAACTAATAAGACTGAAACAAGCATTAAAACATCTATCAATTTCGCTATAGATTAAGTAGCTAAAGGAATAGTTTACAGTGTAATGCTTTGCTGTGAGAAAATTTACTTTAACGTTGTAGTTGTATGATAGCACTAATTATATGCTAATGTCAATATGGTTTTTGTCATTTCTATAATTGTTACAAATAAAAGCATATTATTTTGTGCAATTAAACAGTTGTTTGTTATTATAACATATTTATTGTAAGTATCTTACTATTTTTGACATATAAAAATAGCAAAACAATATAATACATTTGATTTCAAATTTTATAGTATTAATTTATAATGTTATGCCTTGCAATAAGCATGTTGGCTGTGATAAAATTATTATATACATATTAAGTTAATGAAAATTTAAATATATAAGGAGAGCCACAATGAATTTACAAGAAGCTATTGCAAACTTTAAAACATTTCAGCAAAAATCCACAGCATACAGACATGCTATCGGCATGCTACACTATGATTCAGAAACTTGTATGCCAAAGGGCGCATCTGCTAATTTGGGTGCTACACTTGCAATTTTAAGCGAGGAAATATATAAACTTCAAACATCTGAAGAATTGACAAATACACTTTTAGTATTAAAAGAAAACAAGGATAATTTAGACACACAGACAAAAAGAGAATTTGAAGAAATTTTAAAAGATAAAGAGCGTATGGAAAAAATCCCTCTTGAGGAATTTGTAGAATACAGAGTTGTTTTAAACGATGCGCAACAAGCATGGCTAGAGGCAAAATCTAAAAGTGATTATGAAATTTTTAAACCGTGTTTAGGTAAAATAATTGCTTTTCAAAAGAAATTTGCAAAATATTATAAGCCAGAAGAAAAAATTATATATAACACTATGCTGGACGATTACGAAAAAGGCATGACGATTGATATTTTAGATAATTATTTTTCTAAACTTCGCAAAGATTTAGTTCCGCTTATTTTAAAAATCGGCAAAACAAATAAGCAGGAATACAGCTTTATGTCTTTAAAATACCCCATTGAGCTACAGCGTAAACTTTCGAGCTATTTAATGGATGTTTTAACCATTGATAAAAACCACTGCATAATTGGAGAAGTGGAACATCCGTTTTGCACCAATTTTGGCAAAACAGATGTGCGTGTAACCACCAATTATAATGAATACAGCCTTGCTAGCAGTTTTTACAGCATTGCACACGAATGCGGACATGCGCTTTACGAACTTAATATAGGCGATGACTTAAATCAATCTGTGCTTGCCGGTGGCACAAGCATGGGCATACACGAATCACAATCTCGCTTTTGGGAGAATGTTGTTGGCCGCTCTCAAGAATTTTGCGAACTTGTGTTCCCAAAATTAAAAGAGCTTTTCCCTGAGCAATTAAAAGATATTACAGCGCAAGATTTCCACAAAGCTGTAAATAGTGTTAACCCAAGTTTAATAAGAATAGAAGCAGATGAGCTAACATATTCTATGCATATCATGATACGATATGAAATAGAAAAAGCAATATTCACCGATGATATTTCCATCGACGATTTGCCTGCAATGTGGAATAAACTATATAAAGAATATTTAGGCGTAGACGTGCCTGACGATGCCCACGGAATTTTACAAGATGTTCATTGGTCCGGTGGCATGTTCGGTTATTTCCCAAGTTATTCTATAGGCAGCGCCTATGCTGCACAAATAACAAAATCGCTTGAACAGGATATTGATTTATCAAAAGCGATAAAAGATAACAATCTTGCGCCTGTTGTTGAATGGCTTACAGAGCATATTTATAAACACGGCACAATGCTTACACCACCGCAAGTAATTATGAATTGTTGCAAAAAAGAATTTGACCCTGATTTTTATGTTAATTACCTTACAGAAAAATACACAAAAATATATGATTTATAATTTATATGTCTTTTAAAAATTAATATATGGGTTGTGCTGTTTATTTAAGCGCAACCCATTTTTATTTTTTTTATGTTAAATTTTAAATTGACAAAACGTGTATTTTATGTTATGTTTTCTTTGGTATAAAATTATATATATTCATATAAATGGATGAATGTTTCTACAAGCTGCCTACAGCTGACTATAATTATTATCAATTATTTTTATTGGTAAAAAAGTCTGCTGTGGCTTTTTTTATTTTAATTGGAGGCTAGGCTATGAAAAAGAAAACTTTGATAATAGGCGCAGGCCCTGCGGGAATTTTCACCGCACTTGAGATGATAAAAAACAACGCTCATGAAGACATATTAATTGTGGAAAAAGGACGTTCAATAAAAAAGCGAAGCTGTCCGAAATCTGTCACAAAAAAATGTGTTTCATGTAAACCATACTGCCATATAACAACAGGGTTTTCAGGCGCAGGCGCATTCTCCGACGGCAAATTATCTCTTAGCTATGAAGTTGGCGGCGATTTGCCCGATTTAATCGGTGCAGATAATGCACAAAATTTAATAGATTATACCGATAAAATATATCTTGAATTTGGCGCTGACACAAAAGTGGAAGGCGTTAATGTTACAGATGAAGTTAAAGCGATAAGAAAACGCGCCATACAGGCCGGATTAAAACTTGTGGATTGCCCTATAAGGCATTTGGGCACAGAAAAAGCACAAGATATTTATTATGCAATTGAGCAATATTTGCTAGACAACGGCGTTGAAATAATGTTTGGCTATTCTTGCGAAAATATTATTTTTGAAAACGGTGTGTGCAAGGGTGCATATATAACGAACAATTCATCTAATATTGAAGTATTTGCCGACAATATAGTTGTTGCAACAGGAAGACGCGGTGCCGATTGGCTTGAAAAAATGTGCGAAGAACACAATGTTGCACACATGCCCGGCACAGTTGACATAGGCGTAAGGGTTGAAGTTCGCAACGAAGTTATGGAACAAGTTAATAATGTATTATATGAATCTAAACTTATAGGTTATCCCAAACCTTTTAAAGACAAAGTTCGTACATTTTGCCAAAACCCAGGTGGTTTTGTAAGCCAAGAAAACTATGACAACGATTTGGCTGTGGTTAATGGGCATTCTTATAAAGACTTAAAATCAAACAACACTAATCTTGCTATTCTATGTTCACACAATTTTACAGAGCCGTTTAACCAACCAATAGAATACGCCAGAAAAATAGGTGAGCTTACAAATATGCTTGGTGCGGGCCAATTGCTTGTGCAACGTTTTGGGGATATTCTCGACGGTAAACGCACCTGGCAAGATGAGCTTTCACGCTCTAATATAAAACCCACCTTACCCGATGCCATCGCCGGCGATATAACCGCAGCCATGCCATATAGGGCAATGCTTAATATAATTAACTTTATAAATTCAGTAGATCATGTTGTTCCGGGTTTTTCTTCAATTGAAACTTTGCTTTATTCGCCCGAACTTAAATTTTACAGCAACAGAGTAAAAATGGACGATGATTTAAACACAAATATAAAAGGTTTTTACTGCTTAGGCGATTCCAGCGGTTGGACAAGAGGTCTTATGATGGCATCTGTAATGGGTGTCATGATGGGCAAAAAACTATCAAAATTAAAATAATATATAAATCAAAGCGCCACAAAAAGCATTAAGCTCTTTGTGGCGTTTTATGTTTTTTTATTAAATTTTGAATACTAACGATCAAATATATGTTTCCATCGGCCGGTTTTATACCTTATTAATAATAATATTGAATGTATTGCCCATGACGCTGTTCCGCCAATCCAAACACCTATTAAACCGAAACTGAACACATAAATTAAAATTGCAGAAACCAAAATTTTCACAACAGTATCCACTACTGAAGAAAGTGCCGTTACTTTAACATCTCCACTTCCTCTTAGCACGCCTTCAATCGGAAATAGTATCACCATCCAAAGCAAGTTTATTATCATAAATATTAAATAAACAACTCCTATTTCAAGTGTGCTTTGAGATGCATCATTTATAAATAGCCTTATTAACAATTCAGGTGACACAAACACAATTACACCTACCACTGCGGCAACTATTGCACAAAAGCCTATTGCATATTTAAGCCCCACAATTACTCTTTCGGGCTTTTTCGCGCCCATGTTTTGAGCAGTAAATGCTGTCATTGCTATGCTCATGTTAATCATAGGCATCATGGCAAAGCTTTCAACCTTGCTGCCTGCTGCATATGCGCCGGAGGCATCAGCACCAAACACATTTACAAAAGCTTGTGTAACAAAAATATTAACACCTATTGTAACTGAATTGAGCATACTGGGTATAGCATATTTTATTAATTCTTTAGAGACAAGTTTAGAATAATTTTCAGGGAATACCGCATTTTCTTCATATGTTTTAAAAGTTTTCATTCTGGCATTAAGCATAATTAATTGCAATATAAACGAAACACCTTGAGCAATTACCGTTGCAATTGCAACACCAAAAACACCCATTCCAAAAACTGCAACAAAAACAAGATCTAATATTATATTAATAACAGAAGCAACACCTAGAAAAATAAGCGGAGTTTTGCTGTCACCAAGTGCTCTAAAAATACCTGACATAACATTATATGCAAATGTAAAAATAAAGCCTAAACCGTAAACCCTAAGATAAATTAAAGCATTGTCGTAAATTTCCGGTGACGCTTGTATTAAAATTAACAATAGCGGTGCACAAAAGAACAAAGTAATGCCTATTATAACAGACAATAAAACTGAATAATTCATCGTTGTTTTAATAATTTTATTTATTTTAAATTGCTCGCCCGCACCAAAAGATTTACCCACGATAATTGATGCACCATTAGCAAGCCCTGAGGCAACAGCCACCACAATAAAAGTTATAGGAAAAGTTGTGCCAACCGCACCTAAGGCATGTGTTCCCTCATAATTACCTACAATTACAGAATCTATCGTTGAATATAATTGTTGAAGCACCATGCCAATTAAAATTGGTATGGAAAATGATATTAAAGCCTTTGCAGGGTTGCCCATTGTTAAATTTGCGTTTTTACTCATATATACCTACTTTCACAACAAAACGCACGCCGCATACATAATGTATACGACGTGCTGTACGATACCATTTATTGTATTTATTATATCATTTATTTTCTAAAAAGTCAATTTTGATTAATATGTTTATTGAATTTTTTTATCTTTTTTTGTATAATAAACAAGTCGGTTTTAAATATACAATTTAAAGGCCAATAAAAATTTTGAGGTTATTATTTAAATGAAAAAAACTTTTCGCAAAGCATTTTTAAACACATTGCCTATTTTATCAGGTTATATTGTGCTTGGCATAACTTTCGGCATTTTGCTTGAAAACGCCGGATATGGCATTGTTTGGGCATTGTTTATAAGCATTTTTGTTTATGCAGGCTCGATGCAATATATTTTAATTACCTTGCTAACAGGTGGCGCTTCGCTTATATCTATCGCTTTAACAACACTCACTGTAAATGCCAGGCATTTATTTTATGGCCTGTCAATGATAGAAAAATACGAAAAAATCGGTAAAATAAAACCTTATCTAATTTTTTCTCTAACCGACGAAACATATTCTTTAGTGTGCAACAAAAACGAGGATATCGACAAAAAATATTATTTTTATGTCTCTGTTTTAAACCATTTTTATTGGGTTATCGGAAGTGCGATAGGCTCTTTATTAGGAGAAATAGCAAATTTTAATTTGCATGGTATTGAATTTGCAATGACAGCACTTTTTATTGTTGTTGTTGTGGAACAATGGCTTGGCACAAAAAAGCACATTCCAACAATTATAGGTTTTGTTTGCTCTATAATTTGTCTTGTAATTTTTGGTGCGCAAAGTTTTTTAATACCATCTATGATTACAATTTTACTTGCACTTTCATTTATACAAAAAAAGCGAGGTGTTTTGTATGATTGAAAATCTACACCCTATTTTATCAATATTAGTTTGCTCTTTAGTTACAATATTATTAAGGTTCAGCCCTTTTTTACTTTTTAAAAACAGAAAATTGCCTTCGTTTGTAATTTACCTTGGCAAAGTCTTGCCATTTTCAGTCATGGCGATGCTGGTAGTTTATTGCTTAAAAGAAATTAATTTGTTAAATTTCCCATTCGGCTTGCCTGAAATTATTGCTTCTTGTGCAGTAGTTTTGGTGCATTTATGGAAAAGAAACACTTTACTTAGCATTATACTTGGCACAATAATTTACATGTTGCTTATACAATTTATATTTATAGCTTAATTTTATTTGGTATAATTAGATTTTACTGAAAATTGCTGTTTTAGCGAAAATTAAAATATTATTATTGCTTATTGCTTAATAAAAATTATTTTTTAAAGAGGCTATGACGAATAAAACTTCGTCATAGCCTCTTTTTACATACTAAACTAATATTAATTAAACGCTTTATAAAAACAGCAGCAAACTGCTTGCCATTATTGCCATTCCGCAAACAAGTCCAACCATAGATGTGTGATGTTCGCCATATTCTTTTGCAGCGGGTAAAAGTTCATCTAAACTTATATACACCATAATTCCTGCAACCGCAGCAAAAATTAAACCGAAAGCATTTTCTCCTAAAAATCTTATTAGGAAGAAATATCCGATAAGCGCTCCAAGAAGCTCGGAAAGCCCTGACAAAAATGACAATTTAAACGCTTTTGATTTACTGTTTGTTGCGTAAAAAATAGGCACTGCAACGGCTATTCCCTCAGGTATATTATGTATGGCTATCGCTGCAGTTATCGCAACGCCCATTGTAGGGTCCTCTAAAGTAGCAACAAAGGTTGCCAACCCCTCGGGAAAATTATGTATAGCTATGGCAAATGCAGTAAATATCCCCATTCTCATAAGGTCATTTTTATGTTCTGCGCTTTTACCGTCCATCTCTTCAACTGTGTGAATTTCATGCGGATTACCCATTTTAGGTATAAATTTATCAATTAAAGCAATTATTAATATTCCAATGAAAAAACTTATCACCGCATACATATTGCCTTGCTTTTCTCCGTATAATTCAGATAAAGAATCCACAGACTTTGCCAGTATTTCCACAAATGATACATAGAGCATAACACCTGCCGATAATCCCAACGAGAAAGACAAAAATTTTCTGTTTGTTTGCTTTGTAAAAAGCACCATGATACTACCAACGCCAGTGGAAAGACCTGCAAAAGCAGTTAGTGCAAACGCTAATATTACATTATTAATAAATATCACCCCATTTAATATATTTGTTCTATATGCATAATTGCGTTGCAATTGCATCTTACATTATTATATCATCATTTTTACAGTTAGTCATATCTAACTAATAATAGTGTACCATATTAGTTTATTTAAATCAATGTGTAAATTTGCTTTAAGCATTAATTTTTATTATGTTAGGCAAACTTTGTGGCTTATTGTTGCGAGTGTGGTTGAGGCATGTGTTTTTTTACGTATTTGCTACTTTTTGAACTCGCTCACGATTACATTGTTCTGGTTATTACTAGTGTGTGATGGGTATTAGGTTTGTTTTATTGCTAAGTCTATGAATTACATTTTGAGTAAATATTATTTATAATTATACATTAATGATATTAAATTTAACTTGTTTAAGTTAAAAAATTAATATGGGCATCTTGTTAAATTGAAAACAAAATGATATAATTATACAATGAAACACATAAAAATTTGTAATTAAATTATAAAAGGAGATCTAGGATGAACGATATTATAAACAATATTTTAAGCAGGAGAAGCGTGAAAAGTTTTTCTGATAAAGCTGTTAGTAAAGAAGATATTGAAGTTTTGATTAAAACAGGTTTATATGCACCAAGTGGCATGAATATGCAAACATGGAATTTTATTGGCGTGTTAAACAGTGATAAAATTGCTGAGCTTGCAAATGCAGTGGGAAAAGCACTTAATAGAGAAAATTATAATTTTTACAAATCGACAGCACTTATAATTATATCAAATGAAAAAGACAGCATTTGGGGTAGAGAAGATAATGCATGCGCCATGCAAAACATAATGCTTGCAGCGCACAGTATGGGCATAGGCTCTGTGTGGATAAATCAGCTTAATGAAGGTAATTGCAATATTAGCGAAATTAGAAAGATACTTGACAGTATCGGTGTTCCCGAAAGCCATTCGGTATATGGTATAGCAGCTTTGGGATATTCGGATAAAGAGCCAAGAGGCATTATTGATAAAAAAGGACAATTCAGTATAATCGAATAAGTTAAAAACATCTTTTGGAGCCATTAATCCAAAAGGTGTTTTTTATCATTCTTTACACCTAAAAATTGTCGGTAAATTTTCCATCATGCGTTACAAAAGTTCTCATTGATATACATAGTATCGCTTGCATTTTTTATTATGATGAAAATTTCTCCCTGATTTTTGCAAAGTTCTTGTTTTAAGGTAATTGCCTTATATACAATATTAGCAATAAATAATTTGATTTTATGGCTGGTAAATATATTTTAAATTTTTGTAAGTAATATATGGTTAAAATAAGCTATTTTAATAAAATCTTCGTTTTTAAATAGATTTTTTTCTAGTTCAAACATATGCTCAACATAGTTTTCGCTGTTTTGAATGTCGCTGCCGTGTAAACTGGCTAAAATACGTATAGCAAAAACTTCTTTTATTTTAAGCTTGTTTTCACAAAGCAAAATTATATCATCATTTTCATAATATTTTATATCACCGAATGCGCTTGAAAAAGAATACCCTCCATTAAGTAAATGTTGTGCGTCTTTTAGGTCATAATCTTGCACAGTTGCTTGAATTATACGTCCGTTTTTATTATGCCTTATAATAGATAAAACACCATCTTTTTTTAACAATCGCATAAGTTCACTTATTATTTTTTGTGGCTGTGGCACAAATTCCAAAACCAAATGGCAAGTTATCAAATCGAAACTTTCGCTATCAAAGTTTGCAAGAGCATCTAAATCACCGTTAATTTGTTTGTAATTGTTTGTGTTTTTGCTATGCTCTATCATGCTTTTATCAAGTTCAAGCGCAATTACATCATTGTTATTTGCTAAATAATCTGCAGTAAAGCCAAAGCCACTGCCAAAATCAAGTGCTTTTTTTCCATTAGCCCATTGCAACTGTGAAAAAACAGATTTATAAAAAAGCTTACCCAATGGCGAAATTGTGTAATCATAATACAGTTTCATATCGTTATTCATTTGCATTCTCCTATAATTTCAAAAATATATTGTTATTAATAGTATACATAATATGTTTTCTATGTTCAAGGTGCTGAAATATAAATAATCTCAATTTAAGTTAAGATTATTTATATCCTCGCAGGGTGATTTTATTGGCACGGGCAACAAAGTGCCCACATGCCGATTTATATTATGCTCGTTTTTCGCCTAATATAAATAATCCCCCACTTAACTTACCTGTCATTCTGAGCGTAGCCGATAAGCGCCGCAGCGCAATGCAAGCGAGCAACCGCCGTAAGGCGGCTCTTGGCGAGTCGTAGGAATCCGTTCTTTTTAAAGTACACTATATTGCGATTCTTCGTCGTACCTCCTCAGAATGACATATCCGATGCGGCTATGGCTGATATAAATAAAACTAAAGTGCAATCCATGCAATTAGAAATTAAAGCAAGCTTTAAAATAAAACGATAGATAGATAAGCGAATATTAAATTAGCACCCACTAGCAACATTAGAACAATGTAATCGTGAGCGTATGTCAA
>CAYJGV010000003.1:0-7315 GCA_964369715.1 uncultured Bacteroides sp.
TTTTTAATATACATACTGTAATTAAGATTCTTATTACAAATGTATAATTATAATTTTATTGCTGTTTTAATGAAAAACAAGCTTAAAGGTGCACAATAAAACGAGCAAAGATGAATTATTTCATCTTTGCTCGTTTTAAATTACAGATTATTTATAAAAGCCATTTTTATGCATTATATAACAAAAGCTTGTTGAATTCATTTAATGGCATTGGTTTTGCATAGAAGAAACCTTGTGCTATATCACAATTAGCCTTTGCTAAGAAATCGGCCTGGCTTTGTGTTTCAATTCCCTCAGCAACTGTTATAATGGATAATTTTTTTGCCATGTCAATTATACTGCTAATAACAATACGGCTTTTTTCTTTATCTTGTTTATTTTCATAAAGTAAAAAGCTTCTGTCTAACTTGATTATTTGAACTTTAAGGTTTTTCAAAGCACCTAAAGAAGAATATCCTGAGCCAAAATCGTCCATAGATACTCTGAATCCATATCTGTCTAATTGTTCGAATATGCTCGAAAATTGCGCTTCATTGTCTATAAATGCCGTTTCAGTTATTTCAATTTCTAAATATTTTGTGGGTATACCATGTGCCCTAACTATTTTTACAAGGTCTTCAACAAAATTGGGGTTAAGCAAATGTGCCTTTGAAAAATTAACTGAAATGGGGACACATTCAATATCGTTTTTAATCCAATCTTTAATAATGCCACAAACTGATGTAAACATATAAAAATCAAGTTGTGTAATAAAACCGTTTTGCTCAAAAACCGGTATAAAGTCTCCGGGAAAAATCATTTTCCCATCCGGTTCAACCCATCTGACAAGTGCTTCGGCACCTATGATTTTTTGCGTTTTCAGACTATATTTTGGTTGTAAAAACACTTTGAATTCCTTGCCTCTAAGGGCATAATGCATTTTGTTTGTAATTTCCGTTACTTGCAACAAGTGTTTTTTCAGTGTGTCATCATAAAAATATATTTCGCTGTTTTTTAAGGTTTTGGCAAAATTATGTGCCATTGTAACTTTGTTTATAATTTCATTTATATCTGTTTCGTTTTTCTCAATTTTGTAAACACCATATCGAAATTCTAAATTATGATCGGAAATTTCAGGCACATAGTTTTTAACAAGTTTTTCATATGCATGTCTTTCGTTTATACGTCCAAAAGAACTATCATCACCAAAAAACAAAAATTCGTCTTTATTTGTTCTTGCACAGATAGCTTTAGGAAAATTATCAGTTTTAGTTATATCTGCAATTGCTTTAATTACTTTATTGCCGGTTTCAAAATTGAAAATTTCATTAATTACTTTAAAATTAATAATGTCTAATTTTAAAATTGAATATTGTGTATTGTGTTTATTATGTTGTAATAAGTGTGTTGCATCAATTTTAAATTTGTTTAAATTAGGCAATCCTGTCATTTCATCAAAATATGCAACTTTTGTAATTTCTTTTGAAGCAGAACTTCTTACAATATATATAACCAGTGCCAAAGCCAAACAACATATAATTATAGTATAATTGACAGATGATACTGAATTTTGAAGATAATCAGATTCACTTGAAATAACAGAATAGGGAGCAGCCAATAAAATTATCCAGTCATTTACATCAAGCGCCCTATATTCGGCAAAACGATAATTTCCATTAATAGTATATCTTAGTGAACCGGATAATCCCGCATCTACATTTTGTTTGAAAATCTCGGCGGTCATTCCATCTTCAAATTCAGAAATAGCATAGTTTTCATATAAATTAGCGCTTTCAAAAACAGCCATGCTTTCATTGCTTGCAATAATTGTACCATCATTTTGGGCAATGTAAGAATTACCTTGCCCTTCAAAGAAAGGCGGCAGAAACTCCACTAAAAATTCCGAAGGATATTCAACAGCCAAAACACCAACAATTTGATTGTTCTCATATATTGGCACTGAAATTACCATAACATTATCTCCGCTTAAACCGGAAATGAATATATCAGAAATAACGGTATTTCCTTCAAGTGTCTCATCAAAATAATTTTCGTTTGATATATCAACATAAACACCATTTGAATTAAGTCCAACACCATCTTCACCTACAACATAAGCCGTGTGGAAATCATAATTGCTTTTAAGTGCATAGAAGTAATCTAAAATAATCCCTTCATCATTGCCGTGGACGATCATTGAATCTGCAATGCCCTCAACAAGTACAATTTCTTTTTGCATAAGATTGTCAAAATTACTTTGATGACTGGTTGCGAGTTCGTTCAAATTGTTTTGAGATAAATCACCTATTGTTGTTTCAACATCTGCACCAAAAGTATTTACACTATAAAAAATAATGACAGTAACAATTAAAAATGCTACAATTATAAAAATATTTTGGGCTGTTTTTAGCATTTTTATCTCCTATCTGACATTAATTTTATCATATATTTATATATATAATTACAATTATAGTTTAACATAACTACTATAAAAAATCAACAAAAATAATTATTGAGATTAGTTACTTTTTAATAAAAAAACTAAGTTGATAATAGGTTGGTTTTTGCGGAATAAACTCACCATTCATTTTTAATGCTGCGTGCAAATAATTTTTCAAGAGCCTGTTTAAAATCTGCATTTTCATAAAGTACATTGTAAACAGTTGCGCAAATCGGCAAATCTACATTGTGTTTTTTCCCTAAATTGACAAGTGCCTTTACTGTGTAATAACCCTCGGCAAGTTCGCTGTAAGGTTTCCCTTTTGCATAATATTCGCCGTATAGTCTGTTATGGCTGTATTTTGAAAATACAGTTGCTTCATAATCACCCAAATGGCAAAGGCCGTATGCGGAAAGTTCGTTTCCACCCATCGCTTTTATAAGGCGCGCAATTTCACGTGCACCTCTAGACATCAAAGCACCTTTAAGTGTCGAAAGCTTTAAGCCATCAAGCATACCCGCAGCGATGCCTATAACGTTTTTTGCAGCGGCACCAATTTCGTTTCCAAGCAGGTCTTGACCATAGTAAAACCTTATAAGCTCACTTGAAAAAGTGTTCACAAGCAATTGTTTTGTCTCTTCGTCTTCGCTGTCAATTACCATGCAGTTAGGTATACCGCCATAAAATTCTTGAACATGCCCCGGCCCAAGCCACACTGCAATTTCATTACTGCTGTGTAAATTGTCTTTAGCAATTTGCGAAAGTGTTTTGCCTGTGTTTATATCAATGCCCTTCATGCACAGCACAATTATTTTGTTTTGCAATTGGATTTTATTTAGCTCGTCTGTCAAGTTTAAAAGTCCTTGCGAATTAATTGATAAAATTAAAACCTCACTGTCATTAACACATTGTATATCTGTGGTAAGTTTAATTTCATCTGGCAATTCTATCAAATCATTGCTTCTTGTATTTATTAATTTTTGCATGTGAGCAGAACTTTTTCGTCCATATAATGTTAAATCATGTCCGATGCTGTTTAAATACCAGGTTATAAAAGTTCCCCATCGTCCGCAACCAATAGTAGATATTTTCATTGATTTTCTCCATTTCGTTTTATTAATTAACGCTCGAAAAACATGCTTTTAATATATTTTTACAAAGAGTATTTATATTTTTAACCGAATTTTATTTTAACATAAATAAAATTATGTGTCTATCAAAATATATGGAGAAAAACAAAATATTTTTAACTTTAAATATGACAAATCATCAAATTGTATGCTAACAATTATTCAAATTGCAAATTTGCATTAAATATTGACACCTGTACATCTTTATGGTAAAATATTTAAATGAAATTTAATAAAACCAAAAAGCAAAGACGTAGACAGTAGCCGCATTAACAGTTATAGCGAGCAGGGGATAGTGCAAGCCTTGCCAAAAATTATTGCGTGTGAATATCACTACCGAGCTGCATACCGATAAGTAGGCTATGCCGGTTTTGCGCCGTTAACGCAAGCACATATACCGTTTTTTACGGCGCATGTGGCAATAGGTGGTACAAACAAAAGTTAGGCTTTTGTCCTGTTGTGGGACAAGGCTTTTTTTATTTTAAAGGAGAACAAAAATGAGCGTTTACAAAAAAGTTGATACTAATTTAAATTTTGTTGACCGTGAAAAAGAAACAATGCAATTTTGGAAAGAAAACAGCATTATGGAAAAAAGCATTGAGAAAGAGGGTAAAACAACCTATACTTTCTACGACGGCCCACCGACAGCAAACGGACAACCTCATATAGGCCACGTTGAAACACGTGCGTTTAAAGATTTAATACCACGCTATTATGCAATGAAGGGCAATTATGTTCCGCGTAAAGCCGGATGGGACACACACGGTTTGCCGGTTGAACTTGAAGTTGAAAAACTGCTAGGCCTTGATGGTAAAGAGCAAATTGAAAGCTATGGCCTTGCACCCTTTATTGATAAATGTAAAGAGAGTGTTTGGAAATATAAAGGTATGTGGGAGGAATTCTCCGATATAGTAGCCTTTTGGGCAGACATGGAAACCCCATATATAACTTACAGCAATGATTTTATTGAAAGCGAATGGTGGGCACTTAAAGAAATCTGGGAAAAAGAACTTTTATATAAAGGCTTTAAAATTGTGCCGTATTGCCCAAGGTGCGGAACACCGCTTTCAAGCCATGAAGTGGCACAAGGCTATAAAGATGTTAAAGAGCGCAGTGCGATTGCACGTTTTAAAGTAAAAGGTGAAGAAGCATTTATTTTGGCATGGACAACCACACCTTGGACACTTCCTTCCAACGTTGCGCTTTGCGTAAACCCTAACGAAACATACAGCAAAGTAAAAATGCTTGAAGATGGCAAAGTTTACTTTATTGCAAAAGCCCTTGCCGATAAAATTTTAGGCGAAGAAACCTATGAAGAAATTGCTACTTTTACAGGCAAAGAACTTGAATTTAAAGAGTATGAGCCTTTATTCGATTTTATAAATCCTGATAAAAAATGCTATTATGTCACTTGTGCAGATTTTGTCACACTTTCAGACGGCACAGGCGTTGTTCACATTGCACCTGCTTTTGGTGAAGATGATAACCGTGTAGGAATGCAATATGATTTGCCATTTGTGCAACTTGTCGATTCTAAGGGTGAGATGACAAAAGAGACAAAATGGGCAGGCACATTTTGTAAAGAGGCAGATAAAGATATTTTAATGGATTTAAAAGAGCGTGGTCTTTTATTTTCATCACCAAAATTTGAACACTCATACCCACATTGTTGGCGCTGTGATACACCATTAATTTACTATGCACGTGATTCATGGTTTGTTAAAATGACGAGTGTAAAACAACAATTAATTGACAATAACAATACAATTAAATGGACACCTGAAAACATAGGCGTAGGTCGCTTTGGCGATTGGCTTGAAAATGTGCAAGATTGGGGCATAAGCCGAAACAGATATTGGGGTACACCGCTTAATATTTGGGAATGCGGTTGCGGACATAAGCACTCAATCGGTAGTATAGAAGAGCTACGTAAAATGTCACCTAATTGCCCTGAAAAAATTGAACTTCACCGCCCGTATATCGATGAAGTGACGATAACATGCCCAAAATGCGAAAAGCAAATGACAAGGGTGCCCGAAGTTATTGACTGCTGGTTTGATTCAGGTGCTATGCCTTTTGCGCAGCACCACTATCCATTTGAAAATAAAGATTTATTCAACACACAATTTCCGGCAGATTTCATTTGTGAAGCAGTTGACCAAACTAGAGGTTGGTTCTACTCACTTCTTGCTATTTCAACACTTATTTTTGAAAAAGCACCATTTAAAAATGTGCTTGTGCTTGGACATGTTCAAGATGAAAACGGCCAAAAAATGAGTAAATCTAAAGGCAATGCAGTGCAACCTATGGACGCACTAGCAATGCATGGTGCCGATGCAATACGCTGGTATTTTTACACAGCAAGCGCACCATGGCTTCCAAAAAGATACAGCGACAAAATTGTTAAAGAGGGTCAGCGAAAATTCTTAGGTACTCTTTGGAACACATATGCATTCTTTGTTTTATATGCAAATATAGACGAGTTTGATGCAAGCAAATATAAGCTAGAGCGTGAAAAATTATCCTTAATGGATAAATGGCTTTTATCTAAATTAAACACAGTTGTTAAAGAAGTTGATGCAAACCTTGCAAATATGCAAATACCTGAAGCTGCAAGAACCTTGCAAGAATTTGTTGATGACATGAGCAATTGGTATGTGCGTCGTAGCCGTGACCGCTTCTGGGGCAAAGATATGCCGCAAGATAAAATCAACGCTTATATGTCACTTTATACAGCACTTGTAACAATTGCAAAGCTAAGCGCACCAATGATTCCGTTCTTATCAGAAAATATATATCAAAATTTAGTGCGCAGCATTGATAAAAACGCACCGGAAAGCGTGCATTTGTGTGCTTATCCTGTTTGTGATGAACAATTTATCGACAGCGAGATAGAAAAACAAATGGATGCTGTTCTTAAAATTGTTGTTTTAGGTAGGGCGGCAAGAAATGGTTCTTTAAGAAAAAATCGCCAACCACTAGCAAAAATGTTCTTTAAAGCGGATGCAAAACTTTCAAGCGATTATATAGCGATTATCGCAGAGGAACTTAATATCAAAGAAGTAACTGCAACAGACGATGTTTCAGCATTCACATCCTATAATTTTAAACCTCAGCTTAAAACTTTAGGGCCAAAATATGGCAAACAGCTTGGTGAGATAAGAACAATTCTATCAGAGCTTGATGGCTCTAATGCAAAGAAAGAACTTGATGAAAAAGGCGAGTTAACGCTTAATATTTCAATAGGTGAAATTAAGTTGACCGCTGAAGATTTGCTTATTGAAACCATGCAATCAGAGCAATATTATACGCTTGAAGATGGCGGTGTAACTGTTGCACTGGATATACAATTAACGCAAGAGCTTATTGAAGAAGGCTATGTGCGTGAAATTGTATCAAAACTTCAAACAATGCGCAAAGAGGCTGGCTTTAATGTTGAAGATTACATCAGCTTTTATGTCAGCGGTAATGATGAACTTGCTGAAATTATAAAGGCGAACGAAAAATCAATTTGCGAGGACGTTTTAAGTAAAGAGGCAATTTACAACACAATGGATGGCTATTCAAAAGAATGGGACATCAACGGCAAAAATATTACACTCGGTGTGAAAAAATAATTTATTTGATTAATTAAAGAAAAGCAAAGCCATGCAAATTCATCATAAATTGTAAAATGAATATATAAACTAATAGATACGGCTATTAATAAAGC
The DNA here is from genome assembly GCA_964369715.1 of uncultured Bacteroides sp. GTDB lineage: Bacteria > Bacillota > Clostridia > Oscillospirales > Ruminococcaceae > Ruthenibacterium. The sequence goes on from CAYJGV010000003.1 coordinate 7,262, forward strand.
TGTCATTCTGAACGAAAGTGAAGAATCCAATAGTCTGTCATTCTGAACGTAAGT
>CAYJGV010000003.1:7415-14405 GCA_964369715.1 uncultured Bacteroides sp.
CTGTCATTCTGAACGAAAGTGAAGAATCCAATAGTCTGTCATTCTGAACGTAAGTGAAGAATCCGTCCTTTTCAAGGTATGAAATAATTGAGATTCTTCGAATACGCTCAGAATGACAAATATGAATAGAATGCATTGGAAGCATGAATGTATTATAGAATATCATTTTTTCATAAAAAATGAATGATTTAACTGAGAGTAAACACAAACAAGTAAAAAACATGTGCTTTTTATTATTAATTTTTAATAGAAATTATTGTAAAAATACGCAATATATAGTATAATGTTAAAATGTTCGGATAAAAGGCACGGGTTTTTATTTGTTTAAATTAAAGAATATTAATTGTAAAATGTGAATTTTAATTTAATAATGAGGGGTATTATTATGAAAAACTTATCTAAGCTTTCCAAAACGGAATTGCAAGGTATAAAATCGGAGCTTTTAAAAGAATATGACGAATACAAAGCAAAAAATTTAAAACTTGATATGTCAAGGGGTAAACCTGGTCCTGAGCAATTGGACATTTCAATGGACGTTTTAAACGAAAACGGATATATTGGCAAAACAGGCATTGATGCAAGAAACTACGGTAATTTAGAGGGTATGCCTGAAGCGAGAGAGTTTTTTGCAGAGATTTTAGGCCTTGAAACAAATGAAATTTTTGTTGGCGGAAACTCAAGCCTAAATTTAATGTATAATATGATTGAACTTGGTTGCCGTAACGGCTTTGTGGATAGCACAGAACCATGGAGCAAGGACGAAAAAAGAAAATTCCTTTGCCCTGCACCGGGATATGACAGACACTTTAGAATAACAGAATACTTTGGCTTTGAACTTGTATCTGTGCCTATGCTTAAAACAGGCCCTGATATGGATAAAGTTGAAGAACTTGTAAAAGCTGATAGCTCAATTAAAGGCATATGGTGTGTGCCAATGTATTCAAATCCGGACGGTTACACATATAGTGACGATACAGTTAAACGTCTTGCAAAAATGCAAACAGCTGCGGCTGATTTCAAAATTATTTGGGATAATGCATATTGTGTGCACCACTTAAGAGATGAAAAAGATGTGCTTTTAAACATTATGCAAGAGGCAAAAGCAGCAGGCACACAAAACAGAGTCTTAGAGTTTTGCTCTTTAAGCAAAGTTACATTTGCAGGCGCTGGTGTAGGTGCAATGGGCGCAAGCAAAGAAAGCATCGACTTTATTTTAAAACATGCTTTCCCAATGACAATAAGCTATGATAAAATTAATCAATTGCGTCATGTAAATTATTTTAAAAATTTAGACGGCGTTTTAAAACACATGGAAAAACACCGTGCAATAGTAGAGCCGAAATTTGACGTTGTTTTGGAAACCCTTGATAAAGAGTTAAGCGAAGAAAACGCAAGTTGGACAAAACCAAACGGCGGTTATTTCATAAGCTTGTTTTTACCGGAAGGCTGTGCTACACGTACAATTGCACTTTGTAAAGATGCAGGCGTTGTTTTAACCGGTGCAGGTGCGGCATTCCCTTATGGAAAAGACCCTGAAGATTCAAATATTCGTATAGCACCTACTTATCCACCTATTTCAGAGCTTTTAATTGCAACACAATTACTTTGTGTTTGCTCTAAAATGGCAATAATTGAAAAATTATTGGCAGAGTAATTAAGGATTTGTTGTTTTTCTCGATTATTTTATAAATAAAAGAAAAACATAACAAAAATGCCCTTATTATAGCAAAATTAAATTTGATTTAATAAGGGCAGATATTATAAACTATATGCTATTGTAAAATAGCAGAATGGAGCAATTTAGGTATGAAAACAAGAGGCAAACCATGGCAATTCTTTGTCTTGGCATTACTTATCATTGTGTTTTCGCTAACCGCCTTTGTAGGTGTAAGCACACAATACGGTGATATTGTTACAACTTATGTTAAAGGTGCGGGTGATATTCGCTTTGGCATCGACATCCGTGGCGGCATTGAAGTAACATTTATGCCAGAAGATGGTGTGACAGCTACACCCGAACAAATGGCAGCGGCTGAATCTGTAATACAACAGCGTTTAATCAGTTTAAACATCACAGACAGTGAAGTTTACAGAGATGACGACAAAAACAGAATTATTCTACGTTTCCCATGGCAAGAGGGTGAAACAGAGTTTAACCCTGAAAGCGCTATTGAAGAAATAGGCGCAACGGCTAAACTTACATTCCGTGAAGGAATGGAAACCGATACAGATGGTATTCCCTCAGGTGTCACCGCTGAAAACGTTATTCTTGAAGGTGTAGACATCAAAAGTGCAACGGCTTCTGTTGATTCTCAACAAGGCAGCAGCACTTATGGTGAATATTTCATATCATTAGAGCTTGAAGAAAGCGGAACAGAAAAATTTGCAGAAGCGACAACTCGCCTTGCAGAAACATCGGGTACAATATCCATATGGATGGACGATGTTATGATATCCGCACCTACCGTTCAAAGTGCTATTGTAGACGGAAATGCTATGATAACATTAAACGGCTCTGACGATGAAACAAGAGAACAAGCAATAACACTTGCTAACCAAATTAACTCGGGCGCATTGCCTTTCTCACTAAGTGCAGAAAGCTATAGCACAATTAGCCCAAGCCTTGGTGCAAATTCTCTTGATGCCATGCTTTTAGCAGGTATTATCGCCTTTGCACTTGTTTCACTTTACATGGTTATAAATTATCGCTTACATGGCTGTGTTGCAGTTATTTCACTGCTTGGCCAAGTGGCAGCGACAATAGCAGCTGTTTCTGGCTATTTCTCGGTAATTAACAGCTTTACATTAACATTACCGGGTATTGCCGGTATCATACTTGCAATTGGCATGGGTGTTGACGCCAATGTTATTTCAGGCGAGCGTATACGTGAAGAAATCCGCTCAGGTAAAAGCATTGATGGCGCAATTAAATCCGGCTTTGACAGAGGCTTAACTCCTGTTATCGATGGCAACGTAACAGTTATTATAGTTGCTATAATTTTAATGGGCGTATTTGGTCCATCAAATACAATTTTTGGTGAAGTTTTAACATGGCTTGGTTTTGGCGCTTCAACATCGGGAACAATTTACTCGTTTGGCTACACTTTACTTGTAGGTGTAATTATGAACTTTGTTTTTGGCGTTGTGTGCACACGCATTATGCTAAAAGGCGTTTCAAAATTAAAAATCATGCGTAATGCCGCATTGTACGGAGGGCAAAAGAATGAAAAAACAGTTTGATTTTATAGGTAACCGTAAAAAGTTCTTTGCTTTATCACTTGTGTTAATTGTAGTAATTGCACTTTGTGCTGCTATATTCGGTGTTGAAATGGATATACAATTCCGTGGTGGCGCAATGTTAACTTATAGCTTTAGCGGAGATGTAGATGCAAACACTTTAGCAGAGGATGTTATGTTATCGTTTGGTGAAAGCGCATCAACCTTGATGGGCAATGACGTTGCAACAGGCAGAAAAACAATTACAATTAGCCTCGCAGGCAATTCAACAGTGCAACCTGAAACAGTTTCAGCTTTTGCTGATATTTTAAATGAAAAATATGTTGATAATGATTTCGAGCAACTTTCTTTAAACATAGTTAACCCTACAATGGGCAACGAATTTTTCTTAAAATGCATTGTTGCGGTTGTTTTGGCATCTTTGCTTATTTTAATTTATATTTCACTTCGCTTTAAAAATATCGGTGGTTTATCTGCCGGTGCAATGGCTGTTGTGGCACTTGTTCACGATTTAATCATTGTTTTTGGCGTTTTTGTAATTGCTCAAATTCCACTAAACAGCAATTTTATTGCTGCTATGCTTGTAATTTTAGGATATTCAATCAACGATACAGTTGTTGTTTACGACCGTGTACGTGAGAATAAAAAACTTTATGGTAAAACAATGGGTGTTGAACAACTTGTTAATTTAAGTATTAATCAAAGTTTAAAACGCTCGATAAACACAACGATTTCAACTGTTTTGGCACTTGGTACAGTTTGTGTTGTTTCCGGTATTTACGGTTTAACAAGTATATTCACTTTTGCGCTTCCATTAATTGTTGGTATGATAAGTGGTGTTTACAGCACAATTTTCATTGCAGGACCACTTTGGGTAACTTGGATGAAACATAAAGAAAACTCACCTAAAAAAAGCACAAAAAAATAAGCTGTTCAATAAGCTACAATGAAAGGAAGAAAGCCTATGAAATGCCCATATTGCGGAGATTTAGATTCTAAAGTTATTGATTCACGCCCGGCAGACGATGGCGAAAGAATTCGCCGCCGTCGCGAGTGCTTAAAATGCAATAAACGCTTTACAACATATGAAATTGTGGAAACAGTGCCGCTTTTTGTTGTTAAAAAAGATAAATCACGCGAAGCATTTGACAAACAAAAATTGCTTAATGGGCTTTCTCGCGCGTGTGAAAAGCGTCCTGTTTCTTATAGCCAACTAGAATCAGCGGTAGATAATATAGAGCAAACTTTGCTTAACACATATGATAGGGAAATAACGTCTATTCGTGTGGGTGAACTTGCTATGCAAGAACTTAAAGATATTGACGAAGTTGCCTATGTGCGTTTTGCTTCTGTTTACAGACAGTTTGGCGATGTTAGCACATTTATGGATGAGCTTAAAATTTTGCTTGAAAAGCGTGTTTCATCAAAAGATTGATGAGAATGATTTATCAAGAGCTTTAGCGTATTCTTTTGCTTTATCAATTTCAGCTTGTAAATCGGAAAGATTATCAGGCTCTATATAAGAAGATAAAGAATTTAAACTAATTGATAATGTCGTTACAACGTCATGTTTAACAAATATATCAAGAATTATTTGTTGAGAATCATAATAATCTAATAAATCATCATGTATAGCGCCGGCTTTTGTATAATCGCCGGCGCTTGCGCTTGCCCTAACAGCATAAAGCCTGTCGGTTAATTCACCGGTTATGTTTTCGATAATTAGTTGACTGAAAACGGCAATTAAAACTATAATTACAAATATTACAATACTTATTTTTGCCTTAAACATATTAATTCACCCCAAAAAATCAATCAGGTTCTTTTTTTAAAATATATGTTTCTTTAACATCATTGCACAAAAGCAAAAGTATGTCACTTCGTAAACAATTATTTTTTTTGCAAACCTCGTCAATAAAAATTTCATCAATATTACAATGGTGCATATTGTGTGTGTTAAGCGAACCATGTGTAATTATTGCAATAGATGGCATCGTAGCCTTGGGTATTTTAAAATTAAAATTTTCATTAGTGGGTGTGTCACTTTCAAATTTCTTTTTTGCATTAATAGTACCGTTTGTCTCTATTATAGCAAAATCCACTTCAGATAATTCAAAAATATCCTTTGCACGTAAAGAGGCAAGTAAATCGTCTACAGAAAAACGAAGTTCGTTTAAAAGCTTTTGATCCAGTTCGCCATTTTTAATGATAATACGTGGACTACCTGATACAAGTCTTGACAGTTTTTTAGATTTTACACAAAATGTGGAAATAATTATTTCTAAACTTATAATTAAAAACAGGGGAGTAATGCTTGTAATAAAAGCAAATTCAGGGTTTTCTATTGCAATCGAAGCTAAATTTGAAATAAAAATAGTAGAAACAAGCTCGGAGGGTTGAAGCTCTCCGAGCTGTTTTTTGCCCATAAATCGCATTGCAAGAATTACAATAAAATAAATTATAACAGTCCTAAAAACAATAATAAGCATAAATTAGCCCTTCTTTTCATTTTAATATGTAGAAAATGAGTAATGAAAAAAATATGCGGCATAATAAAAGCATAAAATTGTTGATGGGAGAACTATGATGGAAAAATTATCGGCTGATGTAAAGAAAAGCAAAAACCAGCTATTAGATTATTTTGGTGAAAATGTTGACTTTTATACCAAAGATATAAAACTTTGTGGTGTAAGCTGTTGTATATGCATTTTTGAAGGCCTTGCAAGCCTTGAAAGACTTTGGATAATGACACTCGACAGTTTAAGCAAAGAAAACACTTATCCCGATGATAATAAAAATTTGTGCGATTATCTAATGAAAAAAACAGAATTACCGCTTGAAAAAACTGTAGTGGACAGCCTTGAAAATGCCGCACTTAGGCTTACAACAGGGTGTACGGTTATTTTAATAGACGGCAGTGAAAACGCTGTTGCAATTGCAACGCAGGCGTGGCAATTTCGCTCGGTGCAAGAGCCCGGAACAGAGGGCAATTTACACGGTAGCAGGGAAGCGTTCACAGAACCACTTCGTGTAAACATCAGCCTTGTTCGTCGCCTTATTAGAACAGGCGATTTACGAATAGAAACAAGTGTAATTGGTGAAAGAACCAAAACAGAAATAGCCATAATGTACAGTAATTCCATGGTGCCAAAACATGTTTTAGAATCGCTTAAAGAAAAACTAGAAACAGCAGATTTACCCTTTGTATTTGATACAAGTTATATTGCCGCATTTTTAAGAAAAAGTGCATTTTCATTCTTTCAATCGGTGGGTTATACCGAGCGACCTGACACAGTTGCTGCAAAAATTTGCGAAGGTAAAATTATTATTATGGCTAACGGCAGCCCATTTGCGTTAATTGTGCCTTATTTTTTTTGCGAAAACTTTCAAAGCATGGATGATTACACCGAAAAAGCATATTTTGCATCTTTTATAAGAATTTTAAAATACAGTGCATTTTTCATAGCGGTGACTTTACCAGGGATTTTCATAGCAGTAATAAATTTTTCACATGAGATACTACCCGAGCGGTTATTATATATGATATCTGCCACAGATCAAAGCACGCCTTTACCGTTTTTTTTAGAGGCTATATTAATGAATTTCTTACTTGAAATTGTCCGTGAAGCAGGGCTTAGAATGCCTAAGCCAATTGGGCAAAGTGTAAGCCTTGTCGCCGCTTTAATTGTCGGAGATGCCGCAATAAGTGTAGGGCTTGTAAGCGCCCCAATTGTTATTATTATCGCACTTACA
>CAYJGV010000003.1:14415-71041 GCA_964369715.1 uncultured Bacteroides sp.
AGCCTATTATCGGGCTTAGAATTTTATATATTTTAGCAGGTGGTTTTTTTGGATTATTCGGTGTGCTAATTCTCACAATATTGATGCTTATAAATATGAATAATATGCAAATTTTTGATATGCCGTACACGGCACCGCTTATTCCAATTACAAAAAGTGCTTTAAAGGACGGTATAATTCGAGTAAGGTGGAGAGAGTTGAGCAAATATCACAATAATATTTGGAAAAAAAGAGGGTGATAAAGTGTCAGAAAATTGTAAAAAGACTTCGAAGCATGAATTGAGTTTAAAACAGTTAAGAATTTTACTATTTTCCGGTTTAATCGTAGATACAGTATTGGTTTATTTCGATACAAATGTTTCGTTCACGGCATATGAAAAAACGTGGTCAAGCATAATAAATACCATTATTGTGTTAGTTTTTGCATATGTTTTTTTAAATAATATAAAGTTTAAAGAAAATAGTATAATTTTTGGTATAACTGCATTTTTTGCATTTGTGCTCAACGGCGGTATTGTATTACTAGACAGTGAAAAATTTGTAAGCTATGCAAGTGATGTTCAATATTCAGGGCTTTTAATTGCGATTATGATTATTATAGTTTGCATTTACGCCATAAAATGTGCACAGCATACTTTATCACGAACATGCGCTGTATTTATAGCAATTTTCATAGTGTTTTCTCTTATATTGTTTCTTGCGAACGCAAATAAGATAGATATAACAAATTTAAACCATGCATGGCAAGCAAAAAGTGGAGCCCTTGTTGCCTCGTTTATGACGTTTAAATTTCCTGCAAGTATTTTGCTTTTTACTGTAATTCCTACAAATGAAAAAATTAAAGTGAATAAAACTATTTTACCTGTTATGCTAATTATTTGTGCTATACAAATTGTTTTTGCCATTGTAAGTGAGCTTGTTTTTGCACAGCAAATAAGCGAATATTCACAACCTATTTATGCACTTGCAAAAACAGCACAATTATCAGTGTTCGAACATTTAGAACCCATTTATTTTTGTGTTTTTCTATTCGCTTTAATTATAAAAGCTTGTGTGCTATTTTTAGGTGCACTTTATTCAATAAAGCCATTGTTGAAAAATAAAACAATAGAATTTCAAACAGCTTTTGTAATCTTAACGGGAATAATTTGCCTAATAATTGTTTCGTTTGTTTCTGTATATATAACCAGCTTGTTTGCAAGTGTTATTTGTATAATTGCGCTTATAACGTATAAAATTAATTTTAAATCTAAAAGTATTGCAAGGGAGAATGTATGAAAAAAGCAGTGTGTTTTTTAATATTGTGCAGCTTAATAATTATATTTACATCGTGTGTAAAGCAAGTGTCGGTAAGCTCGCTTGCAGTAGTAAAAGCTATTTTTATAGATAAAACATCAAATGGAGATGTGCATGTTTCGCTTGTTATTAATGAAACAGAGCTTGGCGCAAGTACTTCTGATATAAAAAATGTGCCTAAAATTTATTCTGCACAGGGTAGCACATTGGAAAGTGCAATAAAAAATGCAGAAAAAATGCAGAGTAAAACCCCATTTTACGAACATAATAAATTGCTGATAATAAGCGAAAATGCCTATGATGATTTATCATCTCATTTAAACTATTTTAAAAAAGAACAAACAGATGCGGCAAAAACATCAGTGTTTTTAACCGAGCTTAATTACAGCGAGTTTGCTCAATTAGAAAACTCGGCAGAAGATTTTATTAAAACCTGTGAAGGCCTTTTGCAAGACGATGAACAAAACAAAACCTTGCAGATACTCGAGCTTGATTTTGACGAGCAAGAAAAATTTTACGGTTATTTGCCTATGCTAAAAATAAAAGAGAATGTTCTACTTGGCGTTGACGAACTGATAGTATTTAAATCCGGCACAGCAGAGTTCTCACTCAATAAACAGGGTGTTGATATTATGCTATTGCTAAATAATAAGCAAAAAAATTTAGATATAACACTTGAAAAAGATGGGCAAGAAATAAACATAAAAACGCACAATATCTTTAAGCAATATAATGTAGATGATAATGGGAATATGAAAATTGTCTTTAGTGCACAGGTTCATAATGTTACAAGTGATGCACAAAAATTATATTTGAATGAGCTGGAGGAAGCGTTAATTTTTGCGAATGAAAGCTTAGCAGATATTTGCAAAACAATATTAGAATTGACTACAGAAAAAAACAATGACTTTTTAAATTTAAACTGGTATACTTTGCAAAAAGAGCATAAATATTTAAACAATATTGAGGTTGTGTTTAATATTTATCCTTAGGTAAAGTTAATAGAAACAATGTGTTTTATTAATAATAAACATCAATGCAAAACAAACTATTTAAGGTTTTAAATGTTTTCTAAGTTTTATCAATGCTTTGCCTTCTATTCTGGAAATAAAACTTCTGCTTATTTGTAAAATATCGGCAACTTGTTGTTGCGTTAGCGGTTTTTTTCCATATAATCCGTAACGAAGTATGATTATTCTTCGCTCACGTTCATCAAGTGAAGACAGTACATCATATAGTTTTTTTACTTCTTGCTTGCCCTCAAAATCATATTCAATATTAAAATTATCTGCAACAATATCATATAATGTTAGACTGTTTCCGTCTTTATCATGCTCTAAGGTGTCATAAATAGAGATTGAAGAAGCCTCTTTTTTTTCACTTCGAAAATGCATTAAAACTTCGTTTTCAATGCACCTGGCTGCATAAGTTGAAAATCTTGCACCTTTTTCACAATCAAACGTATTAACGGCTTTTATCATACCGATAGTTCCTATGCTGATTAAATCTTCTTGTGGTGTATTGCTGGTGTAATATTTTTTCACAACATGGGCAACTAAACGTAAATTATGGCGGATAAGCTTATCCGATGCAGTTTTATCGCCACTTTTAAGTGCAAGAAATGTTTCTTTTTCTTCGCTTGGGCTAAGTGGTTTAGGAAAATTACTTGTTTCTAGGTGAAGTGCAAAATAAATAATATGACTTGCTACAAAAGCTAAAATAGCTGAAAACATAAAATTTGCCCCCTTTATACAAATGTATGAAGGGGGCAAGCTTGATTATACTATATTAAATTTTAATTTTATAAAAACGTTTTAATGCTTAGTATTAAATAAAATAATACATTAGGATTATTTTAAAAAACATATAGTTTATAGTTTAAACGAAAATAGAAATACTTATTGTAGGTTATATTTTTAAAAAAATGATGTTTGGCTGCTTTTCGGCAAATCTCCAAGTGCGCCAACACCTGCAAGCAAATCAATAACGCTGTTTGTAATTCCGCCCTCGCTTTGAAGTTCTTCTGCTGAAATATATTTTTGACCATTTATTGTCGCTTTTTCAAGAGCAATTGCTGCATTCTCTCCAAGCCCTTTAATAGACATGAACGGTAAGCGGATTTTGCCATCTTCTATCACATATGTTTGTGCACGGCTTTTTCCAAGTTCTATCGGCAAAAATTGATAGCCTCTTGCAAGCATTTCATTTACAATTTGAAGCGAGGCTAAAATATCTTCATCTTTTGCCTTTTTTTCTTCTTTTAATCTGGCATTGACAATTTTCATCGCCTTTTTTGCTGCTTGCGTGCCACCAAGTGCCGCTTCATAGTCAATATCTTCACCACGCACGGTAAAATGTGTTGCATAATATGCTAAAGGCTCATAAATTTTAAACCACATAAGCCTAATTGCAGCTATTAAATAAGCCACAGCATGTGCTTTTGGGAACATGTATTTTATTTTTTTACAGCTGTCAATATACCACTCGGGCACTTCATTTTGGCGAAGTATATCCTCCATTCCATCGGGGAAGCCAAATTTCGAAACAATACCCTTACGTGTGAGCTCCATAATTTTAAATGCGTGTATAGGTTCTATGCCCTTGTGCATCAAATATGTCATAATGCTGTCACGTGTGCCTATAACGTCAGAAATAGTACATGTTCCGCTTTTGATAAGGTCCTGTGCATTTCCATTCCAAACGTCTGTCCCGTGGGAAAGTCCACTAATTTGTATCAAGTCACCAAAGCTTTTTGGCTGTGCCTCAATAAGCATATTACGCACAAACCCAGTGCCAAGCTCCGGTATGCCAAAAGTGCCTGTTTGGCTTTCAATATCATCGGGTTTTACGCCAAGTGCTTTTGTGGAAACCAGCAAAGATATAACTTTTTCGTCATTCATTGGCACGCTTTCCATTTTGATGCCTGTCATATCTTCTAAATATTTATACATGGTTGGAACATCATGTCCGAGCTCATCAAGCTTTAAGATATTATCATGTAAGTATTTAAATTCAAAATGTGTTGTGACAACGCCCTTTTCTTTATCATCAGCAGGGTGTTGTATAGGGCAAAAATCAAAAACATCAAAATCATCAGGCACAACAACCATGCCGCCGGGATGTTGTCCTGTTGTACGTTTTACGCCCACACAGCCTTGTACAAGTCTATTTTCCTCAGCTTTGTTTATAATTCGTCCGCGTTCTTCTAAATATTTTTTTACATAGCCATAGGCGGTTTTATCTTGCAAACCCGAGATTGTACCGGCCTTGAAAACATAGTCTTGACCAAAAAGCTCTTCTGTATATTTATGTATTCTTCCTTGAACATCGCCTGAAAAGTTAAGGTCGATATCAGGTTCTTTATCACCGTCAAAACCAAGGAAAGTTTCAAATGGAATATCGTGCCCGTCCATAAGCAATTTTGTGTTACAATTAGGGCAATTTTTATCGGGTAAATCAAAACCATCAGCAACAGAGCCATCGGTGAAAAATTCGCTGTATTTGCATTCGGGGCAAAGGTAATGCGGTTGCAAACTATTTACTTCGGATATACCCGAAAAATGTGCAACAGCAGAAGAGCCAACTGAACCCCTAGAACCAACTAGATAGCCATAATCTTCGCTTTTTAAAACAAGTTTTTGCGCTATAACGTATAAAACAGCAAATCCGTGTTTAATTATAGAATTAAGCTCTCTATCAAGGCGTTCTTTTACAACACTGGGCAAGGGATCGCCATAGCGTTTAATGGCATTGTCTAAGGTGTCTTTGCGTAGGCTTTCATCTGCGCCCTCAATAAACGGTGTAAAAAGTCCGCGTGGAATTGCCCTGATGTCACCCTCGATGACATCAAGTAGCTTATTTGGGTTTTCGACAACAATTTCATATGCCTTTTCTTTGCTAATGTACTTAAATTCATTAAGCATATCTTGTGTTGTTCTAAAATATAACGGTGCCTGATTATCTGCATCATCATATCCGTTGCCTGCTTGTAAAACAGCCCTATAAGCGCTGTCATAAGGCTCACAAAAATGCACATCGCCTGTTGCAATTACAGGTTTGTTTACTTCTTCGCCAAGCTGTATTATTTTTTTGTTAAAGTTTTCAATATCCTCTAAACTGCCAACAATATTTTTTCGCACCATATATTCATTGTTGCCAATGGGTTGAACTTCTAAAAAATCATAAAAAGATGCTATTTTTTTAAGTTCCTCATCGCCTCTGCCTTCGACAACAGCCCTGTAAAGCTCACCTGCTTCACAGGCGGAACCTAAAATCAATCCGTCTCTGTGTTTAACAAGCAAACTACGTGGAATTCTTGGCACTTTGAAAAAATAATCAAGATGTGCTTTTGAAACAATTTTATATAGATTTTTAAGCCCTTGCTGGTTTTTCACAAGAATTATCATATGAAAATTCTTTTTTGCAAGCTCTTTTGTGCCACCGAGACCCGTGTTAATTTCCTCGATTTTTTTTATGCCTAGTGCCTTAAGCTCATCGATAAATTTTATATATATTCGTGCAAGTGCAAGCGCATCATCACTTGCACGGTGGTGTTGAAATGCAGGTATTTCAAGATGTTTGCTAATTGTTCCAAGCTTATAATTTCGAAGTCCAAGGCAAACACTTTGCGCCATAGGTAAAGTGTCGATATAAGTAAAATTACACTCAATATTGCAACGTTTTGCGGTTTCGATTAAAAAGCGAATATCAAAACCGTGCGCATTATGCGCAATTAAAATTCTACCGTTTACAAATTCTAAAAACTTCTTCAAAGCCTCCTCCTCAAGAGGAGCATCCTTAAGCATATTGTCGGTAATTCCTGTAATTTCAGTGATTTTTGCACTTAAATGCCTTTCAGGATTGACAAAAGTGTTAAAAACATCTGTGGTTTCACCATTTTCAACCACAACAGCACCAATTTCAGTTATACGCTCTGAAATAGGGGAGAGACCTGTCGTTTCAAGGTCGAAAACAACAATAGGCGCATCAATATCACCCTTTTGTTCGCCATAAACAACGGGAACCATGTCATCGACAAAATAAGCTTCTACACCATAAACAAGCTTAAAATCAGGGTCCTTTTTATGTATTGCGTCAACGGCAAGCATTGCCTCAGGGAATGCTTGTACGACACCATGGTCAGTTATTGCAACACCTCTGTGTCCCATTTTATGTGCTAAATTTACAATGGTTTTTGTGTCGCAAAAGCCGTCCATACTGCTTTGTTTTGTGTGCAGATGAAATTCAACACGTTTAACTTCCTCTGTGTCTTCACGTGTTTTTCTCTCTATTTTAATAATATCTCTTGGATAAATAACATAATCGCCCTCGTATTTATCATAGGCGCAATCACCCCTGATAACTAAAGTATCACCTTTGCTTATATTATCCCATTTTTCAGTGTTTGCATTTTGGTCTAAAATAATTTTCATATTAATCGAGCCGGAGTAATCTGTAATGGAAATAGAATATATTTTTTTCCAGTTTCCGTTTGTTGCAGTAAAAAATACATCGCCCCAAACAGATATTTTACCCGGATTTGAGGCAGCATCAATTAATTTCGTAAATTCATCAGGCTTTGGTTTAAACATTTGACCGCTTACAGTTTTTGCAGGTGTTGGTGCAACATCAACACCGCTAATTTCTACAATATTACCCTCTTTAACAATAGTTTTTTGGGCAGGCATTTTTTTCATGATTCGCGCTTCTACTTCTGCCGCAGTAAAGCTTTCACCGCAAACAAGTTTTACACGTATTTCTTCGCCTGTTCGCAAAAATATCTCGTCTTGCAGTATTTTATCAAATTTAATTTCACTTAAAAGGCTAAGCCCGTTTTTTAAATTTAAAATAAGTGTAGGTATTTCTTCGCCCTTGTCAATTTCTACACTGCAATCTTGCATAAAACCATTAATGGGTATGCCTTTAGATTTAAGCTCTGAGATAATGTCAAGCACGGATATATCATTTAATTGTGAAAATGGAAAAAGACCCAAAGTGTCTACACTAAGGGCCGGGAAATCATTAACTAAGCTCTGTTTAATATATTCAACTGTATCTATGCCAAGAGGTGTTTTTGAACAATAGACAACTAAGGCTTTGTTTTGCCTTCGGTTAAGTTCAACACGCTCTATATAAACATCATTTAAAAGCTTGCTGTGGAAGCTCTCGCTTTTTAAATGTGGCCACAAAGATAATATGTAAGGTTTAATGCTGTTTTCTTCATACATATACTACACCATTTTTTCAATTTCTTCGCATAATTGTCCAACAATATCGCCGCGCAACATTCGTTTTTGTTCGCCTTTAACAAACAGCATTGCGCAATCTTTTCCGCCGGCTATGCCTATGTCAGCGCCTTTTGCCTCGCCCGGGCCATTGACAACACAGCCCATTACAGCAACCTTAATAGGTTTTTTACAGTGTTTTAAGCGCTCTTCAACTTCAAGTGCAATTTGTGCTACTTCTATATTAGTTCTGCCACATGTGGGGCAACTTATAATTTCTACGCCGTCTACGCTGTGGCCGGCAGCACGCAAAATATCAAAGCCGGCTTTTATTTCTTTTTCAGGCTCGTCGGTTAACGATACACGCAAGGTGTCGCCTATGCCATTCATTAAAAGCGTGCCTATGCCCATTGCGGATTTTATAAGACCCATGCGGTAAGTTCCGGCTTCTGTAACACCCACATGCAAAGGATAATTGCATTTATCGCTTAAAATTTTATAAGCTTCTACAACAGTTGGCACATGAGAGGATTTTATAGATACGACAATATTATCAAAATTGTTTTTTTCTAAAAGCTCTATGTGATACATCGCACTTTCCACAAGTGCAATTGGGGTAGGGCTGCCGTATTTATCTAAAATATGCTTTTCAAGGCTGCCTGCATTTACACCAATTCTAATTGGTACATTATTTGCTTGGCACGCATTTACAACGCTTTTTATCTTTTCATCGTCACCGATATTTCCAGGGTTAATACGTATTTTATCGACACCTTCGGCAATGCTTGCTAAGGCGGCCTTATAATCAAAATGTATGTCTGCAACTACCGGTATAGAAATTGCCTTTTTAAGCTCTTTAATTAAAACGGCATCTTTTGGAGAGGGAACAGTAACACGCACAATTTGGCAGCCCTCTGCTTGTAAACGCAATGCTTGCTCGACATTTGCGTTTACATCTTCAAGCCTTGCGTTTAACATGCTTTGAACAGCAATAGAGTTTCCCGCACCTATTTTTACGTTCCCAATTTTAATTTCTTTTGTTATTTTACGTGTTATCGGCATTTTTAACCTCTAATTTATCAATCTTGTAATATCGTTAAAAGTGGTGAAAAGCATTAAACCAATAAGCAAAATAAATCCCATTGCATTAACTGCAATTTCATATTTCTGTTTTATAGGTTTTCTTCGGATAGCTTCAATTATTAAAAATAACAATCGACCACCATCAAGAGCAGGCACAGGTAAAATATTAAATACACCTAAATTAATAGAGATAAGTGCTGTTAATAAAAGTAAATTATCAATACCCAGTCCAGAAGCCTCACCAATAGCGGTGACAATGCCAACAGGGCCTGAAAGCGAATTTATGGCAACTCTGCCTGTGATTAAATCTGTAAGGCTGACAAATACCATTCTAACAAGCGATAAACCCCAGTTAAATGCAGAGCTAATCACATTAAAAAATGTCTTTTGTTCACCAACCACTTTAAAATCTAAAATTAATTGTTTTATACCGTTTTCATCTGTATAAGTTTCAAAAACGATATTATCAAGTTCTACAGTTTCTCCACTGCGTAAAACTGTTAAATCCGCAATGCCTTCTTGTGTCCTTGCAAATTCATAAATAATATCATTCGCAGTAAAACAACGCCTGCCATTTACGGCCGTTATTGTGTCGCCAACTTGTAAACCGCTCGCCTGTGTGCTTGCGTTTTCTTCAAATTCGGCAATAGTTCTTGTGGTAATTGCACTGCTCATACTAACAACAATGACAAGCACTAAAAACCCTAAAACTAAGTTCATAAAAGCGCCTGCAACAATGACAATCATACGGTTTAATATAGGTGCTTTTGTAAAAGAGCCCTCGTCTTCGCTTTCTTCGTCCTCGCCTTCCATGCTGACAAAACCGCCAATAGGCAATAGCCTTAATGCATAAACAGTGCCGTTTTTCTCTTTTTTAAATATTGTTGGGCCCATGCCAAGCGCAAACTCGTGTACTGTTATTTTGCTTTTTTTAGCGGCGATAAAATGCCCAAGTTCATGTATGAAAATAACCGAGCCAAAAACCAAGATAGAGGATAAAGCAGTTATTAAAAAAGATATTGCGGTGCTTAAAAAATCTTGCATAAAAAGCCCTTTCTATTAAATTAAATATTATTTAAAACAAACTTTCTTGCCATAGCATCACATTCGTAGACATCATTAATAGTGTATGAACCACCAAAATTTTCACTTTGAAGTGTTTTTTCTACCAGCTCACCAATTTTCAAAAAGCTTATTTTGTCTTGTAAGAATAGTTTTACAGCTTCTTCGTTTGCGCCATTGACAGCACAAGGTGCAAGGCCGCCAATTTCCATAGCAGCTTTACATGCAGGTAAACAGCGGAAAACTTCTTCATCTGCTTCATCAAAAGTAATGCTTTTAAGCGTTTTAAAATCAAGTTCCGGTGCACAGCCAATTGTGCGCATCGGCCATGTTAATGCATATTGTATAGGTATTCTCATGTCTGGCACGCCCAATTGTGCAAGTATTGATTTATCACTAAATTGCACCATAGAATGTATTATGCTCTGTCTTTGTACAATTATTTCGATTTGTTCGTTTTTTAAGCCAAAAAGCCAAGCCGCCTCTATAAATTCAAGCCCTTTATTCATCAATGTGGAAGAATCAATAGTGATTTTTGCCCCCATTGCCCAGTTTGGGTGTTTTAGGGCGTCTTTCGCCTTTATATTTTCAAGCTCATTTTTGTTTTTGCCAAAGAATGGGCCACCTGAAGCCGTCAAAAATATTTTTTCAAGTGATTTTGCCGAATTGTCATCTTGCAAACATTGAAAAATTGCTGAATGCTCGCTATCCACAGGTAAAAGCTTTGCGTTATTTGCAAGTGCAGCATTTGTTACAAGGTAACCGCCGGCAACAAGGCTTTCTTTGTTGGCAAGCGCAACATTTTTGCCGCTTTCAAGTGCAGCCAAAGTGGCAGGCAAACCGGCAATACCAACAACCGAGTTTAAAACAATATCGTTTTCTTCAAGTTTTGCAAGTTCAACCAGCCCGTTTTTACCTTTAAAAAGCTGTGGCGCATTTAAAGTGCCACAAAGTTTATCACATAATTTTTCAAAGGCATTTTCATCGACAACAGCAACATATTTTGGCTTGAATTCATTTATTTGTTTTGTTAATAAATCTATATTGCTGTGTGCTGCAAGGCCTATGATATTGTAGTTTTGAGAGCGTACAACATCTAAACTTTGTGTGCCGATAGAGCCTGTGCAACCTAAAATTGTAATGTTTTTTTGCATATTTTTTCCTTCATTCATCACATTATATTTGTATAAAAAATCACAGAAGAAATCGCCACGAAAGGCATTGTGAAAGTTACGCTGTCAAATCTGTCCATAATCCCGCCATGTCCCGGAAAAATATTGCCATAATCTTTAACATCGCAAACACGTTTAATTAAAGATGCAAATAAATCGCCGATAATACCAAAAATAGCACCAAGCGCACAAATAACAGCAATAGATAAATTGAACCTTAAATTAAAGTCGCTCATAGTAAAAATTAAAATATTTTTGGAAAAAAGAAGGAAAACATACGTTACAACTTGCCCTAAAATAACACTGCCAATAACACCACCTATAGCACCTTCAACAGTTTTATTTGGGCTTATATTTGGTGATAATTTGCGTTTTCCAAACAGCCTGCCGGCAAAATATGCAAAGGAGTCTGCGCCCCAAGCGCAATTTAAGGCTATTAAAATAAAATAAAGTGAAGAGCTAGTATAATTTACATTATCAAAAAAATATTTCATGTAAATTATTGAAAAAAAGCATATGCATATTAATGTTTTTAATGCTGTAATAAGCATTAGTTTATTAAACGATTTTGAAGATATATTTTTCATTATAAAAACAGCTAAAAACACAATAAAGAAATATGTAAGAAGTGTTAAAAATATGCTGTTAATATTATTATATGAAAGAATTGCAAAGCTTAAAAGCAAGGCAAAAGGAATGAATAAATATATTGAATTTTTTATTTTAGCAGCGCTGAACACCTCCCAAAGTGCCCAAATGCCGAAAATAAGTACTATTACATCAAAAATCACAGTAAAAAAAGATGATAGTGCAATAGCTAAGATTATCAGCAATACAATCGCTGTTAAAAGACGTGTTTTCATTAAATGCTCCGTTCCATTGCAAATAATAATCGTTTAAGTTATTTGCAATTTAAATTAAACTAAAAAACTAAAGACCGCCAAAACGCCTTGAGCGTGTGTTAAATTCTGCTATGGCTTTGTCTAAATCATCACGTGTGAAATCGGGCCAAAGTACATCCATATCTACAAATTCTGCATAGGAAGATTGCCACAACATAAAGTTTGAAAGCCTGTGCTCGCCACTTGGGCGCAAAATAAAATCAGGGTCTTTTTGACCTTTTGTGTAAAGGTTATCGCTAATCATTTGAAGGTCTATGTCTTTTGGTTCAAGCTCATTGTCTTTTACTTTTTGTGCCAAAATTTGCACGGCCCTTAAAATTTCTTGTCTGCCACCGTAATTGATGGCAATATTTAAAATAGTACCTGTGTTTTTTAAAGTTTTTTGCTCTATGTCATTCATCATGTCTTGATGTTTTTCACTTAAAGCATCTCTATCACCTAAAAAAACAACCCTGTTATTTTCTTTTTCGTAATCATATGCCATTACAAGATATTCGCCAAAAAGGCGCATTATGCTATTAACTTCTTCTATGGGTCTTGTCCAATTTTCAGTAGAAAAAGCGTAAAAGGTGACAGAGGCTATACCAAGCTCGTTGCAATATTTTATTATGTCTTTAAAAACATCTGCACCTTTTTTGTGTCCGGCTGTGCGTGGAAGCCCTCTTTTTTTTGCCCATCTTCCGTTGCCGTCCATTATTATACCAAGGCTTAAACCTTGGGCAAATTCTTTTTGCATTATATGCTCCGTTTCTAATATTCAAGCAGTTTTATTTGCTTAGAATCACTTTAAATTATACCGTTTTTTTATTATTCCAAATATAAACTAATATTATTTTAATTGCAATTATATTATATAAAAAAACCGCGCACATATTTTGCACGCGGCATGAATATATAACGTATAATCGTATGTTTTAATTTGCTTTCATCATCGATAAGTAATAGATGATTTATAAAAAAATATGCTATATTAGTGCATTATAAGAATATAAAAAGTGTAGTTCATCAAATTTCCATAACTTCTTTTTTCTTTGCCTCGCAAATACTATCAATTTCTTTTACAAATTTGTCAGTGATTTTTTGCATTTCTACTTCAAGCTCTTTCAAATCGTCCTCTGTAATTTCAGAAGATTTTTTAAGTGCTTTAAATTTTTCAATTGCATCTCTGCGAACATTACGAAGGGAAACCTTGCTTTCTTCGCCGTGTTTTAAAACATCTTTAACAATTTGTTTGCGGCGTTCTTCTGTTGGGGAAGGGAATACAAGGCGCATAACTCTGCCATCATTTGTTGGAGTTATGCCAACATCAGAAGCGTAAATAGCTTTTTCAATAGCACCCATTAATGTGGCGTCCCATGGGCTTATAGTTAAAACCCTTGCTTCTGCAACGCTGACAGCGGCTACTTGTTGAATAGGTGTTTCAACACCGTAATAATCCACCGACACTTTGTCTAAAATAGAAGGGTTTGCCCTACCTGCACGAATAGAGGCAAGCTCTTTGTTTAAATGTGTTATGACTCCGTCCATTTTGTCTTGATATTTCTTTGTCTCTGTACTCATAAAGATATCCTCCTATATTTATTCGCACACAAGTGTGCCTATATTTTCGCCATTAATCGCTTTAGAAATGTTTTCAGGGTCATCTAAACTGAAAACTAAAATTGGAACATTATTGTCGCGACACATTGTTGCGGCAGTGCTGTCCATAACCATTAAGTTATCAATTAGCAATTTGCTGAAGCTGAGAGTATCATATTTAACTGCATCATCATGTTTTTTAGGGTCTTTATCATAAACACCGTCAACCAAAGTTGCTTTTAAAATGATATCTGCATTTATTTCAGCTGCCCTTAAGGCTGCAGCTGTGTCTGTTGAAAAATAAGGGTTGCCTGTGCCACATGCCAAAATTACAACTCTGCCTTTTTCCATATGCCTTATGGCTCTGTTGCGAATATAAGGCTCTGCAATTTGTTGCATTGATAAAGCCGTTTGAACCCTAACTTCAACACCCAAATTTTCAAGGGCGTCTGCCACAGCTAATGAGTTCATTACTGTTGCAAGCATACCAATTTGGTCTGCCCTTATGCGTTCCATATTTCCGCTGGAACGTCCACGCCAAAAGTTGCCACCACCGACAACAATTGCTATTTGTGCGCCTGTGGCGCTTGCGTTTTTAATACCTGTGCAAATTGTGTTAATTGCAGTTTCACACAGTCCAAAACCTTTATCACCCGCAAGGGCTTCTCCGCTAAGTTTAAGCAAAAGTCGCTTGTACTTTACAGCCATAAATTACACCTTCCAATACAATATATACTACTTTAAATAGTTTACTATATTTTTGGTGTAAAGTAAAGCCTAAAAGCAAAGCGACTTGTTAAAATTTACAATTAGTCTATAGTTGAAAGTTCGTGTTTCAATAGAATGTCATATTTTTCATCAAATGGAATTTCTGTTTCACTTTTTAATGTGACAACACGTGTTTCGTCTGTCTGCCATGGCAAAGTTATGGTAAATACAGTTTGCTCGTGAGGTGTGCTATTAGCCTTAATTGTACCACCATGTAAAGTTATAAGCGATTTCGCAATAAAAAGCCCAAGTCCCGCCATGTTTTTTGTAAGGCTTCCTATTGAAGTATCTTTATAAAATTTATTAAAAATATAAGGCATAATTTCAGGTTTAATACCAATGCCATTATCTTTTACTTCTATTTCAAAATCTTTACCGCGAGAAGAAAGTGTAATTATTATGCTTCCGTTTACACTTGGCAAATGATTAATTGAATTTGTAATTAAGTTTAAAATTACTCTTTCAAGCGCCATTTCATCGACACATGCAATAAATGGTTCGCTGACATTTAAGATTAAATGGGCGTTTGCATTTTTTAAACGTAAAATTTCTTTAATTGCATGTAAATTACTTTTTAAAAGTTCACTTACATTGCATGGACTAATATAAATTTTTGTATCGTCACGCAAAAATGCATCGGCATCTAAAATGTTGTTGGAAATTCGTATAGCCCTGTAGATATTATTTTTAACTATTGCTGAAACAGCGTTGTATTTTTCTCTTACTTCTTTTGGAGTGTCCTCAAACTCTTGTGCAATTAAATTTAAAGAGTTTAAACTGACAAGTGCATAAGAAAGTGGGTCGTTGATATCGTGTGCTAATATTGCAAGTTCACTTAGATTGTCTGTAAGCGATGTAGAATTTGAATTGCTATCGTGCATTCGGTATTCCTCTCATTGTCCAAATTTGCCGAAAAACTTCGACATTATAATAAAAAAATAAAAAATTAGGCTATTTTATGCCGAAAATGATAAAATGTTTTGCTCAATATCGAAGACAAGCAAAGAGAAAAACCTGCTGTTAGAAAAATTGAAAGTGTTGTCTAAACTTGCAAGCTTCAAAACATCATTAAGTGCAGGAGTGTTGCTTTTAAGAGCAACTTTCATCGCAGAATTAATCGCGTTTTCAACACAACGAGAATCGCTGTCATATTGCTTTGCAATGCTTTCATATATTTTTGAAAGTGTCGGATTTGTGCGCTTTAAAGTGATAAGTGCGCAAATTAAATGAACCGAATAATTATAGCCAAGCAAATTTGTTGGTATGCCATATTCTAATACTTTTTTTGAAACAAGTCTTTGTAAAAGCAAACAGGCGAATAATTCATCATTACTGTCTTTCTCTGCGTTTAAATTTTCTGAATATAAATTACTTAAATTATTACGATAAATCGGGCTTAGCATAATATATTGTAATCTATTAGCAAGGTCGGTAATGCTTTGAGGTTTTGGCATAAAATAATCGGCACCACCATCTAGCATTGCACTTGCTATTTTGCTGTGAGAACCTGCAGTTATGGCTAAAATTTTAGGGCGTTTTTTTAAGTTTAAAGTATTTATCTCGTTTAAAACCCATAATCCATCAACAAGGGGCATAATTGAATCTAATACAATTATATCGTAATTGTTGCATTTAATTTTTTCAATGGCCTCCACACCGTCATGTGCAATATCACAACTAAAAATTTCAGATGTTTTAGGCAACTCTTGTGCACATAAAAAGCAAAACCCTATGTCATCATCAACAATTAAAATATTAATTACTTTTGCGTTCAAAAAAATTCCTCCAAGAAACTATTAAATTTAATTTTATTTATGTTTATTCAAACATTAATATGATGTTTTAGGATAATCAAAAACCAAAATCATCTAAAACATCAAAAAGGTGAACGGGAGCAACACAGTTTTCATATAATAATTGTAACATATAATTTGCTGTTTCGCTATCACATTTTATTTTTTTATTAAATTCAGATATAATTTCTCCCTCTTTTCTTTCAAAAATGCAAATATTATATGAATTATTGATTTTTTTAGACGACCTAATTGAATAAAGATATGTTGTTTCGTTAATTGTACTGTCAGTCAATTGAATCGTTTGTTCATAAATTCTGTGTGTATTAACCATAATTATCCTCTATTCTATTACATATATTAATATGTATAGTGTAGAGCAATATAAACAAAATCACAATACAACAAATACCATAAAAACCCAAATTTTCCCCATTTAACATAAAATTTACAAATTTTTGGTATAAATTAAATGAAATATTTAGTAAAATACTTAAAATAATTGTGCAAAATTGCATGGGTGTTGTAAAGATGTTAATAATTAGTTAATAAATTTTGTGAAATCTCACAAAAGTGTTTTTTAAGCATATTTTATAAAAATAAGTAAAAAAATGCCTGTTTTATAAAAACAGGCATTGATATTAAAAAGATACTATATCTTAATTTTCACTTTGTGCAAATAAAGTAGGCACAAATTTGTAAATTGCCAATGCAGCAATTGTTGTTAATATAAGTTCAGGCAACATATAAGAGCCATTGTAAATTAAACTGTATACAGCAGCATCGCTTAGTTCTACTGCATTTGTAAAGCTTGACCAGATGATAGTTCCACTTAAAAAACTGCAAATAAAGCGTAAAAAACAAACAATTGCAGTTCCAAAGCAAACGCCAATTAATTTATTTTTAAAAAAGTGTGCAAAATAACCGGCAAGGCCTAAGACAGCAAAAGCCAACACATAATCAAGTAAAATCATGCCTATAAAAGCGATTATTGTTCCCGATGGAGGCGCATATAAGCCGCCTAGAAGCATTTGTAATAGGCTGTTAGCAAAGCCGGCAAGTATACCCCATTTAAAGCCGTGCCTAAAAGAAACAAGCACAAAGGGGAGCATTGAAAATAGTGTTACACTTCCGCCATAAGGCATATCAATAATTTTAATTTGTGCAAGAATTGTGCCAAGCGCAACCATAAGCGCACATTCAACCATAGCTCTTGTTTTTGTAATAGTTTTTGTCATAATATCCTCCAAAAATATGTAATTAAACAAAAAACGCCTGCATTAATGCAGGCGTAAAATTTACTATGGCGAAACAGCACAAAAATACTGTATGCGCATAAAAAACTTCCTACGCCGGCATTATCCGGATCAGGTAAAAGGGATAATAAACAAAAAGTTTAAATCTCAGCCTTACAGCACCCCTGTTTTTATGTCTTATACTATTTTAACATATATAAAAAAATTGTCAATATAAATAAAAGTATATAAATTAATAATATGAAAACGATGTATTTAACTATATAAATGATACCCCGGTGCAGAGGTTATGTTATTAACGTAAACTGAAAATAGGGTACACGTCAATTTAAATTATTTATTTTCATTTGCCTTCAAATTGGTTTTTATAATTATGCCAATTTTTTCAGGTAGTTCTTTAATTTCATCTTTAGTTAAATTTTTAGTTTCAATTGCTGGCAAAATTTTAACATGAATAGTGCCGGGTGTCATTAAATTATAATTGTTCTCCATAATGTCTCTGCTGTTGCTGATTGCTATAGGAACAATTGGTGCCTTTGTTTTGGCGGCTATTCTGAAAGCGCCTGCTTTAAATTCACCAATTTCGCCCTCTTTGCCTTTAAAGCGTGTGCCTTCAGGGAAAATCGCCATCGAATAGCCCGATTTTACCACATCAATAGCTTCGTTTAAAGCTTGCATACTTTTGCGTGGGTCTTTTCTATCCACAAAAACACAATGAAGCATAAGCATCCACTTGCGAACAAATGGCAATTTATTTACTTCAATTTTACTTAAAAGTGCAATAGGTTTATCTTGTATTTGTGTAAGAATAATTGGAATATCGTATTGACTGCGATGATTTGCAACAAAAACACATGCTACATCTTTTGGTATGTTTTCCTTGCCTTCAACAATAACTTTTGCGCCTGCAATTTTTAATAAAGTGTTTATCCAACGATCAACATGGTGCGCAGCAAGTGTATCACTGGTTTTTAAATCGCCTTGCTCTAATGCTTTTAAGCCTTTTTGTTGTTTGGGATAAATGATAATTAGATATCCAAAAAAATAAGCAAACCATATAATTGTGCGAAAAAAATTTAAAATCATAATATTAATTTAACCTCTATTTTATAAAATATGTGCATTTACATAATGCGACAAAAAATGACATATATTTATTTTAATGCATTTTTATAGAACATGCAATATTTTATCTTTATAATATTTTGTAAAATATTATAAAAATTTATCGAAAATAAAATATAATATTTACAAAATGTCGAAATTACTATTATATTCTATAAAAATTTATTTTTTTATGGTAAAATAAAAATAAATAAATATATTTGTTTTTAAGTATATTTGAAATAAATAAAATGTAAATTTATGGAGATTAATATGCAAAATATTCAAAGTAATATTGAGGGAATATTGCCAAAGTCTGAATCAGTGGCGGAAATTGGGCTTATTACAGTGCCAGGTGCAGAAGAGTTGACTAGTAAAATCAACTCACATTTACAAAAGTGGCCACATTGTTCTAAAATAGAAAAAGATAATTATATTGTTGAATCAGATTGCCCGAGGTTTTCTTCGGGTGATGCAAAAGGTATAATAAAATCGACAATTAGGGGAGACGACTTATATTTTATTTGTGATGTGGGCAATTACAGCTTAGAATATGATATTTTCGGAAGAAGAAACTCGATGTCTCCCGATGATCATTTTCAAAATCTAAAGCGTTTAATTCAGGCTGCAAGCGGAAAAGCATATAGAATAAATGTTATAATGCCGCTTCTCTATGGAAGCAGGCAGCACAGGCGCAGTTATAGAGAAAGCCTTGATTGCGCAGTGGCACTTCAAGAACTGCAAACAATGGGTGTGGATAATATTGTAACTTTTGATGCACATGACCCAAGAATGCAAAGTGCTATTCCACTTATGGGCTTTGATAATATCATGCCTACGTATCAAGTTATGAAGACTTTATTAAGAAATTTTTCTGATTTGGATATGAGTAAAGAAAAATTCATGGTAATTAGCCCCGATGAAGGTGCTATGAATAGAAATATGTATTATGCATCTGTTTTGGGTGTTAACCTTGGCATGTTCTATAAACGCAGAGATTATTCACGCATTATTAACGGTAGAAACCCTATTGTTGCGCATGAATATTTAGGCGAAAGTGTAGAAGGTAAAGATATATTTATCGCTGATGATATTATTTCTTCCGGTGAAAGCATGCTTGATATTGCATATGCACTAAAGAAAAAGAATGCAAAAAGAATTTTTGCAAATGCAACGTATGCAATTTTCACCAATGGTCTTGATACTTTTGATAAAGCTTATGCAGAAGGATTAATAACAGGCGTGTTTGGAACAAATTTAACGTATAGAACACCCGAGCTTTTAAAACGTGAATGGTTCTATGAAGTAGATGTTTCAAAATATATCGCATATTATATTTATGCACTTAACCATGATATGTCTATTGGTTCAATTCTTGACCCACATGTAAAAATAAAGGCAATTTTAGATAAATACAGGCAATAAATTTACAAAGCAAAATTATTGTGTTTGATTTTTATAAACTGAATAAAAATGGCGATGACAAACTGAGGTTTTGTCATCGCCGTTTTTGTCATTACATTGACAGATTTTAAAAATTAAAATAATTCGGTGTCTTCTTCGTTTTCGTCAAGATGTGGCCATATCTCTTCTTCGAAAATATTGCTGTCTGTTTGTTCATTTGCTAAGTCTTGATTGCTGTGTTTTTGTTCATTATAATCGTACATAAATATGCACCTCCTTTTGCATATTTTTCTCAATTTAAATGAAATTATTCATTTAAAATTAATTTTTATTGACAAACATATCACAAAAATGTATAATATTAATGTTGCAAACACAAATTGCAACATTGTCCGGGTGTAGCGCAGTTTGGTAGCGCGCTTGAATGGGGTTCAAGAGGCCGTGAGTTCGACTCTCGCCACTCGGACCAGCGTGATGCTGGATCCAATACTTTGGATTCAGTGTCTTTTTTTGTGCTTTTTTAGGTTTGGTGTTTGTATTTATAATATCTTTGCATAGATAATACCAATATGTTTTATTTCATAAAGATTTCAGGCTATTACGAATTGCAATTCGTAATAGCCTGATTTGTGTTATATTCAATTTTAATATAAAAGCTAAACCCTTGCACGCTGCCTGCTTTTTTTGAAGCTATACATTCTTTCATCAGCTTGTTTTATAATGCTTTGTACGCTTTCTTGAGAATTTTTTGAAACATTTACAATACCGTAACTAATTGAAGTGTCATAGCTTTTTTTTAACACATGCTTTATGTCTTCTACTCTTTCAAAAGTTTGGATGCTTTTTTTTGTAGCCATAAAAGCGTCGTCACAATCTCCGACTATTAAAAATTCATCTCCACCAATTCTGGATATAACATCACCTTCGAAAACATCGCCTAAAATATCCGTAACACTTTTTATATAAAAATCACCTTCAGAATGCCCATGGACGTCATTAACTTTTTTTAGGCCATCCATGTCGATGAAAATTACAAAAAAGGAAAGCTTGTTTAAAAGGTGTTGTTCAATTGTTTGCTCTGCTATTTCACGTATTTTAAATCCAGACATAGCATCTTCGGTAGAGCGCAAAACAATGTCTTCAACTTCCTTTTGCTCGCTTTTTAACTTATCATTAATTGCATGGAAGTTAACTACATGTAATTTTAATTTTGCAAAAATATAAGAATAGGATATTGTTAAAATATAGCCGATTAACGCTATAAAACCGGAAAGAAGATAAAAATAAATAAAAGCGACATTGGTTGTTTTTGCACCAATTAGAATTGCTAAACTGAAAACATATGCAACGAAAACTGCAAATAAGCCATTGGCGAAATTCAAATTAGCTTTATCAGAAAAAAGCATGTCAAAATATTTTGTATGTGTGTATTTATTAACTAAAACGATGTGTGGAATTGAAATGAGCAAAGAAATTATCCAAACGAGGCCATTATAAAATTCGTTTTCAAAAACTGCATATAATTGTTGTTCAAAAATCAAAGCAACAGTAGAACTTGTAATCATTCTAACAGAAAATAGACAAAGTGTAAAATATAAGACTCCGAATAATAAAACTCTAAAATCTTGCTCGCATAAAAATTTAAATTCAATTATATAAAGTATTATATAAACTATAATTATAAGTGCTTCTACTTGCCACAATAATAAAAATTCAAATAATACAAATGCCATAAAACCATTTGCAATGCTTGTGATGAGTATAAATTTATTTATGTTTTTTGTATAACCGAATATTCTAGCAGTATACTTAGATAACATAATATTATATATAATCATTGCTAAACTGACAAAAAATTTCATCATTTAAAGCCACCTCCATTGAGGTAAAATTTTCTTTTAATTTCAAGCATTTTTCTATCCGCTAAATCTAAAACCAAATCAGCTCCTTGTATGCGTAAATTATTGTCTACAAATATTGAACCTATACTTGCAGATACAGGGAAAGGTTCGATATTATTTTTTATTTCTATTTGTGTATATATTCTTTTTACAACAGTATCAATATCGTTTGATGATATTTGTTTTAAAACAATAACAAACTCGTCACCACCGAACCTTGCAGCAATGTCAATGTCTCTTTTCGCATTATTAATTGCATCGGCCACACTGGTAATTAGAATATCACCGCTTTCGTGGCTGTAGTTATCATTAACATATTTTAAACCGTTTATATCAATGAATAATATACCAAAATCCACAGTACCTTTACATAATGCTTCGATTGTTTCGTGGCCAAATTGCTTGTTATAAAGCCCTGTTAAACTGTCTTTTGTTGCTTTTTCAAGAGCTTTTTCTTTTTCTTTTAATACCTCATCATAAACAATTTGGGCTTTGTCGCTTTGTCTTTTATACATTGTCATGTTTACAAAATTAATTGCATATAAAAATGTGTAATAAAAAATTGCTAAATAAAAAACAGGTGTAATTATCCCAATAATTAATTGTTCTTGGAATAATTCGTTTGTGAATAATAAATAGTTAACTAATGTCACAAGGGATATTTCAATTGTTGCAAAAATTGAAATCATTAGTGAATAATTTTTGGCATCAGAAATTCGAATTATATAAGTTAATGGAATGAATTTTTTAATTATAATTAAGATGATTATCAATACTATACATGTAAATAATAAGCAAAATATTCGCATGTTTATATCATTTAATACCTGAATAGGGGGTATTTCATATATGTGTGCAATAATAATTACTGTGGTGAAATGTACGATTGCTATATGTAGTACAAAAATGCTTGTTCCAAATAAAACTTGTTTGAACGAAGTTTGTGTTATTAATTTACACTCTAACATTAGAACCAATAAACATGTAAAATAAAACATGAATGAATTATTAGAAAAGCTTGTGCTGAACAAGAATATTGTTCCAAAAACATTGATGATTGAAAAACTAATATGAATGAGTCTATTTTTTGAACAATTGTATAAAACTTTTGATGCATAATCAAATATCATTAAATTATACACAAAATATGTCAAACATGCCATTGCTTGAATTTCTATATCTGTCAAAAAATCAACTCCAATCTATTATATTATATGCTGAAAAATTATTTGTTTTTTGGCATTAAATGTTTGTTTAAAGCCATTTTTAAGTCTTCTTTAGTAAGGCTTCTTATCGCTCTTTTCATTGATGGAATACTTGCAGGCAACATACAAAGCTCTTTAACTTGTAAGGCTGCATAAAAATCTGCAAAAGAGACATCGCCCGCGCTTAGCCCCGTTATACTTAAGTTTTTATCACCGCTTTTACCAAGCAGGTGCATAATTTGGGCAACACAACGCAATAATGCATAATTATGCACTTTTTCAAAACCGACAAAATTGTTTGCTAAATTACCACTTGCAAATAAACTGTCACTTAGCGCATTTATGTCTATACTTATAAAATCAGCAGCATGATAAATAATATCGGCAATTAGTGCGGAATAAGGGTTTGTGATAATTGTTCCGACTTTTATATTTGTGCTGATGATTCTGTTTTCTTTTTTTAATTGCTCTCGTAAAATATTTATATCGTTTTTGAATTCATGTATTACATCGGCATTTGTAATGTCAGATAAAGTTATTGAAAGTGAACCATAAGCTGATGCCCTTAGTAGTGCTCGTAGATTTGTATTATACATACGGCTTTCAAATGAGGACGTTTCATCAACAAATTTATAGCTTTGAGTGTCTGCGCATGGATATAATAAAACATTCACGGCTTTTCGGCCCATAAGCAAAAGTATATCTCTGTATGCGTTATAAATTTTATCTTCATCAAAAACGTCAATTTCTTGCATGCTAAAAAGCACATCCGGTATTAATAAACCTATGCTGTCAGCATCTTTGTCAAGGGCTTGCCTTACATCTCCAATTTGAGAAACAGCTGCCAAAATTTTAATATTGTTGCCTGTTACAGTACTTGCAGGAACACCTTTTAACATGCCGACTCCACGCTGTGTTCTACTATATACTAAATGTTTTTGTGCAAGAATTGTCTTGGTTGCGGAATCAGGCTCCTGTATAATTTTGCCTGCTTGTCCATCAACCATAGTGCGCAAATTTGCTTTCAGCTCATTGTATTCGTCGTTGAATATAACACAAGGAATACTTGAACTGCATGTAAAAATAGTGTGAGCATGTTTAATTTGGTTTTCATTTATTATAATTGCACAAATTTTGTCTTTAGTTTTAATAAGTGTATTTATCGAAATAGGTGAATTGATATATACAATAATTCTGTTTTGAAAACTTAAACACGACTGTATAAATTCATCTTCCGATATATTTTGAATAATCGTTTTATAAATACTATTTATCTTTTCACAATTAAATTTTAAAAATTCATCAATATTGGTTCTTAATTTTAATGTATAAGTTTCACACGCTGTTTTTAAAGCGTATTGTATACAATGGTTTTTTTCAATTACAATTTCTTTTGCTGTTTTTAAAAATTCCTCATCTGTAAGCATAGCTTTTTGGGCACTTAAAATTTTAAAGTGATTGTTAATATAATCTAAATGCAGTAATTTTTTTTCGGTATAATAATTTAATTTATTTTCTATATTGTCACATGCTATTTTTATATTATTTTCAAGTTGAGTAAATGCGTCATTTGCATTTTCGATATTTGTTGCATTTGGCTCAAGCGAGTATTCGAAGCGGTATAAAAGACCATCACCAATACCAACACTTACGCTTTCTGCTTGCAAATTAAGCATTTTTAACACACCTTTCTAAAAATAACAATAAAATAGACAATTAACAATAATAGAATATTATTCGTATAAATTTTTACCACTAATGATACACGCTACACGTTTAATTTTGCTTTGTTCTTTCATTAATTGTGCTGCAGCACAAAGAGCGGCACCGCCGCTAACACAGGCGGGGACAGCGTCTGTAAGTAAAACATCTGTGCTTGTTTTTATAGCGTTTTCGCTAGGCACAGCCATAACAGCGTCCACAATATATTGATTATAGTTTTCGGGAACAAAGCCTGCGCCAAGCCCCGGGATTTTATGCTTGCTTATGGCTTTTTTTCCGATCGCTTGGCTTTCGTACGGCTCGACAGCAATGATTCTAACATCGGGCACCCATGCTTTGGCATATTCACCTACACCTGTGATTGTGCCACCGCTTCCAACGCCGATTACAATTGCATCAAGCTCATTTCCTGTTGCTCTTAAAAGAGATGGACCCGTAATTCTCCTATGAAACTCTGCGTTAAAGTCATTATCGAAATAATTTACAAAATATGCATTTTCTTCTTTTGAAATTTGCCTTGCACGTTCAATAAGTAAATCTCGGTTGCTCATATAATTTAAAAGCACAACTTTTGCGCCCAAATTAGTGAAAACTTGTTGCCGTTCAATAGGAACACCGGCAGGCATACATAAAATTAATGGATGATTTGAATAATTACATGCAATTGCAAGCGCAACTGCAAAGCTTCCGCTTGAAGCTTCAAGCACAGATTGTCCGGCTTGTAAATGGCCTTTTTCTGTTGCCAGTGCCAAAATGCCTTGCGCCAGTGCATCTTTTGATGAGCTTGTTGCGCCACCATATGCCAAATAAGCAAATATTTCACCATCTATTTTTTCTTTTTTACAAAAGCCCGAAAGGGATACAACCGGCCTTGAGTAAAGGGTTTCATAATAACTTTTTGATATGGGCATGTTAATTCACTCCTCGTAATATTACATAAACATTACATTTTTAATATATAATAAAATATTTATATTTTATTATACAATAAAATGGAAAAAAATGCACGCACTTTTTGATGAAAAAAACAAAAAAAGTATAATTATTGTAATTTACTGTAAAGTACTTGACTTTACACATGTTTTGTGATTTAATATTAAAAGCGATGTAAAGTCAATCACTTTACAAACTTTATGTGCAGGAGGTGGAAAAACTATGGAAAAAGATTTTAATATCTCTTATTTGCTCGATTTTTACGGCGATGCACTTACACAAAAGCAAAAAGAAGTTATGGAACAATATTACAACAACGATTTATCTCTTGCAGAAATAGCATCAAATTGTGGAATTACAAGACAAGGTGTAAGAGATGCAATTAAAAGGGGCGAAAGTGTTGTAATTGAGCTTGAAGATAAAATAGGGTTTGCAAAAAAACACCGTGTAATTCAAGATAATATGGAACGATTGGAACAACTTGCAAAAAACATTCATTTTATAAACGAGGGTGGTTTTTCCAAAAACCAGGAGATTTCTCTTGCTACAAAAGAAATGCTTAAAATAATAAATGAATTGTCAGAATAAATATAAAAAGGCAGGGCTATTATGGCTTTTGAATCATTATCAGATAAACTTAATGCCGCGTTTAAACGCCTTAAAGGAAAGGGCAAATTAAACGAGCAAGATATTAAAGACGCAATGCGTGAAGTTAGAATTGCGCTTTTAGAAGCAGACGTTAACTTTAAAGTTGCAAAAGAATTTGTTGCAAATGTAAGCGAGCAGTGCATGGGCGCAGAGGTTATGCAAAGTTTAACCCCGGCACAGCAAGTTGTAAAAATTGTAAATGATTCTTTAACAGAGTTAATGGGTGGAAAAGAGCCTGTGCATGTCAATATAAAAAGTAAACCACCGACAATTATTATGATGTGTGGTTTGCAGGGTGCAGGTAAAACAACACATGCGGCAAAAATTGCAAAATATTTTATAAAACAAGGGCATAGTCCGCTTTTAGCGGCTTGTGATATTTATCGCCCGGCTGCTATTGACCAATTAAAAATTGTTGGTTCGCAAGCGGGAGCGCCTGTTTTCAGTTTAGAGGGACAAAAGCCCGAAAAAATTGCAAAAGAAGCAGTAAATTATGCAAAAGATCACGGCAATGATATTGTAATTCTGGATACAGCTGGCCGTTTGCATGTTGATGAAGAATTGATGCAAGAGCTTGCTAGAATTAAAGAGCAAGTTGAAGTTGATGAAACATTGCTTGTTATAGATTCAATGGCAGGACAAGACGCTGTTAATGTTGCAAAAACTTTTGGAGAGCTTACAGGCCTTGACGGTGTTGTGCTTACAAAGCTTGATGGCGACACAAGAGGCGGTTCGGCACTAAGCGTTAGAACTGTTACAGGTAAGCCGATTAAATTTGCAGGTGTAGGCGAAAAGCTTGACGATTTAGAGTTGTTTTATCCCGACAGAATGGCGAGCAGAATTTTGGGCATGGGCGATGTGCTTACATTAATTGAAAAAGCACAAGACGCACAAGACGAACAAGAAGCCGAAGAAACCATGCGTCGAATGATGGAAAATAAGTTCAATATGAACGATATGCTTTCACAATTCGAACAGATTAATAAAATGGGCGGTGCAGGTGCACTTGTTTCTATGATACCGGGAGCTGCCGGAAAAGTTGATGATGATGCGTTGCAGCAAAGTGAAAAAGAATTTGCGCGTTTAAAAGCAATTATACAAAGTATGACAGCAAAAGAAAGAGACAGGCCTGCTTTAATCGACCCAAAACGTAAGCGTAGAATTGCAGCCGGAAGTGGAACAAGAGTTGAAGATGTCAACAGGTTGCTAAAGCAATTTGAACAAATGAGCAAAATGATGAAGAAATTTAAAAGAAACCCAAAAGGTTTCGAAAGACAGCTTGGAAAAATGGGCATAAAAGGCTCGGCATTTCAAGATATGTTTTAAACAGCATTTACAGGAAAACAGTACCTGTTGATGATATATTAAGGGAGAAACATCCCGCTTTTTATAATAATTGGAGGTTATTTATTATGGCAGTTAAAATCAGATTGCGCCGTATGGGCGCTAAAAAAGCACCTTTTTACCGTGTGGTAGTTGCAGATTCTCGTTTCCCAAGAGACGGACGTTTCATTGAGGAAATTGGTTATTATGACCCAACAAAAGAGCCAGCAGTGGTTAAAATCGACGGCGAAAAAGTAAAAAAATGGATTGCTACAGGTGCACAACCAACAGACACAGTGCGTAAATTGCTTAAGAAAAACGATATTCTATAAGCTGAATAGGGAGGTTTTTCACTATGCAGGAACTGTTACTGGCGCTTGCACGTGGCCTTGTTGAAGATAAAGATGCTGTTGAAGTTACAGTAGATGCACCTAATGAAGAAAACATTGTGGTATATCATTTACATGTAGCTGAAACAGACATGGGCCGTGTTATAGGCAAGCAAGGCAGAATTGCAAAAGCGATTAGAGTTGTTATGCGCGCAGCTGGCGTGCGTGAGGGCACGAAAATAGTGGTGGATATCGATTGATATTTACACATGCTTTGTAATTGTGTTTTAATTAAACTTAAAAAGCTGTTATGGTTTAACCATAACAGCTTTTTTGTGTAATTAATAATTATAAAAATAAAGTGAAGAAATGCAATAGCAAACCAATATGACAAATATTAAAAGTTTTACTAAATTTTTTCGGGAAAATTTCAGGTTCTTAGGACAGAGTCCTAAGATGTTTTCCGCAGAAAACGTAATCTTTTGCTTTTAAAAAACATTATCGCTACCAGTTGGTACAATATTTTTATTGCTTTTGCTTTTTTATAAGTAATCTATCAATAATAATATTCAAAAGCATACCCAGCGCTACAAGTAAACCGCCAAACAAACTTTGCAGTGTAATATTATTACCCATTAAAACATCAATTAATACACCGGCAAAAGTTTGCCCAACAAAAGATAAAATTGTAACCCTAAAACTTGTTAAATTTGCCATTACAACGTTAAAAAGCATTACAACAATAACACCTAATGCACCGCCTAAATAAACCCAAAAGGCTTTTAAATCACCGCTTAATAATGTAAGTGCATCTGCTTGAAAAAACACCGTGATGATTAAAGCCAGAGGT
Organism: uncultured Bacteroides sp.; assembly: GCA_964369715.1. Taxonomy (GTDB): domain Bacteria; phylum Bacillota; class Clostridia; order Oscillospirales; family Ruminococcaceae; genus Ruthenibacterium. The sequence goes on from CAYJGV010000003.1 coordinate 42,969, forward strand.
AAGCCGACAGCGTGGTTGATTAATGAACCGTTAAGCGCACCAACATTTTTTGCAAGTGCAGAATTTGTTGTGCGTGACATTACAATGCTAAACCCGGCTAAAATTGATAAAACCAAAGCAAGTATTGCACTTACAGCTGTAAAATCCATCATGACAGCAATTCCGCATAAAGAAACTAAAATTCCAATTAAAGTGGATTTTTTTATTTTAGTTTTTGGCATTCCAAAAAGACCAAAAGTGTCGATTGTAAGCGACGTCACTGTTTGTCCAAATAAACCAAGTGCCAAAATCGCTGTTACGCTAATTTCTCCAAATGAATAATTATTGCAAACTGTAGTTATAATTCCAAACATGCCGCCCGTAAAAAACCAAAATGGCATATTTTTTAAAGAAGGCATTTTAATTTTTTTAATTTTTAACAGTAGTAATGCAAATATTACTCCGACAATATGTATTATTGTTGTGGAGAGAAAAACGCCGTATGCGGCAGATAATTCTCCATTTACAACAATCATTAAAGCGACGATAGCACCAGTTAAAAGTGCAAGAAAATTAAACATATTTATTTTTCACTCTCTACTAATTTTTTTGCAGCCTTATAGATATCTCCGCAACCCAGAGTAATTACCAAATCACCTTCTTTGGCGTTTTTTAGAACATAGTTTACAATTTCATCAAATGTTTTAAACCAGACACATCCGGGTATTTTTTCTGCAAGGTCTTTTGCTCTTATATCATAATCTTCACTTTTTTCACGGCTTCCCATAATTTCGCTTAAAACGGTGTAATCCGCAATTTTTAAAACATCTGCAAAATCTTGCAAAAGTCGCATTGTTCTTGTGTAAGTGAAAGGCTGGTGCACCGCCCAAACTTTTTTATAACCCATATTCTTGGCGGCTTTTAATGTAACTTCAAGCTCTGCAGGGTGGTGTGCATAATCATCGGCTATAGTTATACCGTTTACTTCACCTAAAAATTCAAATCTTCGTCCTGCACCCTTAAATGCATTTAAGCCCTTTGCACATTCATCAGCGCTACAGTTTGAAATATGCGCACAAGCAAAAGCTGCAAGAGAGTTTATAACATTGTGCTCACCCGGCACATTTAGCTCTACATTAACGGCAAATTCACCGCTAATGTTCACATCAAAGCTATAAAAAGATGGCCTGTATTGTTTAATATTTACAGCCCTGTAATGTGCTTTTTCATTTGTGCCAAAAGTTATAATTTTTTTATCAAGCCTGTTTGCAACAAGCATGGTGTTTTCATCGTCGATATTTAAAATAACAGCTTTTTTTGCAGCCATAGAAAATTTATAAAAGCAATCACGCAAATTATCCATGGTTTTGAAAAATTCCATATGGTCTTCATCTATGTTTAAAATCACAGAATATGCTGGGTCTAAATGTAAAAAAGTATTGTTATATTCACACGCTTCAACAATAATTTCACCGCCACTGCCATGTCGGCCATAAGCGTCGATAAGCGGTAATTTTCCGCCAATTATAGCCGCAGGTTCTTTTTGTGCCATCACCATAATTTGTGTTGTCATTGCCGTTGTTGTTGTCTTTCCGTGTGTGCCTGAAATACAAAGCGAATTTTCGTATAAATCGGCGACATAAGATAGCATAATGCTACGCTCTACTGTGGGAATATTAAGTTCATTCGCCTTTACAAGCTCGACATTATCTTTTGAAATAGCAGCAGAATAAACGATTAAATCGGCATTTTTTACATTGCTCTCATCGTGCCCTAAAAACACTTTTATGCCCATATTTGAAAGCCTTGTTATAATATCACCCTCATTTACGTCAGAACCTTGGATTTTATAGCCGAAAGCATGCAAAATTTGCACGATAGGGAACATACCACTTCCACCTATGCCTATAAAATGCAAGTTTTTTTTGCCATCAAGTAATGTATTATATTTACCCATTCTATCTCTCCTAATAATTTTATATATATGAAAATTCAAGTTTACTACATTTAAATAAGTATTTAAAATAAAAGCCTTATATATTATACTCTTATTTCATGAAAAAAGAAACATATATTAATAATTTGTTATAAATTATTTGCAAAAAGTGCTAATTAATAGTATAATATTTAAATATGTTTAAGTTAAAATATGATATTGAAAAGGGGTATTTTATGAAATCGGCATTGGTTGGCTATACAGGATTTGTGGGCTCAAACTTAGCTTCTAGCCACAGTTTTGATGCACTTTATAATAGTAAAAACATTGATGATGCGAAAGGCACAAATCCTGATTTGTTGATTTTTTCGGGAATACCTGCCGCAAAGTATTTGGCAAATGTCAACGCAAAAGCTGATTTAGAGATTTGCGAAAATGCTGCGCGAACAATTGAAGGAATAAATGCAAAAAAACTTGTTTTGATAAGCACTGTGGATGTTTACGATAATCCAAACAGTACAAATGAAGACACAAAACCTAATTTAGAAAACACAGAAGCATATGGCAGAAATCGTGCAGTTCTTGAAAAATTAGTGCATGAATATAACGAAAATGCGTTAATTGTTCGATTGCCCGGGCTTTTTGGGATTAATTTAAAAAAGAATTTTTTATACGATTTTTTAACACTTACACCTGCGATGTTAAAACCGGAAAAATTTGAAGAAATTGCACAAAAAAGCGATATTGTTAAAAACGCATATGAACTTGCTGAAAATGGTTTTTATTGCTTGACACAAAAAGCTAAAACAACAGATAAACAAAAGCTTAAAACATTTTTTGAAACCAACGATTTCAACTCGCTTGCCTTTACAGATAGCAGAGCAGTTTATCAATTTTACTATTTAAAAAATTTGTATAATGATATTATGAAAGCGCTTGAAAATGATATTAAAATTTTGAATTTGGCAACAGAGCCCATAAGCACAAAAGAAATTTATAAAAAGCTTACAAACGGCAAAATTTTCACAAATGAAATAGCACAAACACCTGTTTCTTATGATATGCGCAGTAAGTATAGCGAATTATATAAAGGCGAAAATGGCTATTTGTACAGCGCGGAAAAAATGCTTGATGAAATAGTGGATTTTGCACAAAATTTTGAAGTTTGAGGTGAATTATGAAGCTTTCAATATCAAATATCGGTTTTGATGACAATCAAAAAGAAAAAGTGTACGAGCTTTTAAATAAATATAAGTATTCAGGGCTTGAAATTGCCCCAAGCATTTTTGTCGGTGAGAATCCTTATGATAAAAATGACATAGCAGCGCAAAAAGCTAAAAAATTATACGATGATTATAAATTGAAAATATCTTCTATGCAAAGCATATGGTATGGCTGTACAGGGAATATTTTTGTTGAAGACGAAGCCCTAAATTTGATAGAATACACAAAAAAGGCTGTTTTATTTGCAAAGGAAATAGAGTGTGGAAATTTGGTTTTTGGTTGCCCAAAAAACAGATTTATTCCTGAAGGTAAGAACGAAAAAGATGCCGAAGGATTTTTTAATGCAATTGCAAAATTTGCATGTGAAAACAATACTAACATTGCGCTTGAGGCAAATCCGGAAATTTACGGCACAAATTTTTGTAATAAAAGTGAGCAAGCCTTTAATTTTGCAAAAAATATTGAAGGCTTAAAAATGAATTATGATTTGGGCACTTTATTAATCAATGGTGAAAGTCTTGAAGTTTTGCAGGAGAATATTAAGCTTGTAAATCATGTGCATGTCAGCGAAAAAGAGCTTATGCCGATAAGCGATGCAAAGGAAAGACGCATTTTACACAGAGAACTTGCAAAATTATTAAAAAATGCAAATTATAATAATTATGTCTCAATAGAGATGAAAAAATGTGATTTAAATCAAGTAGAAAAAATAATATATCAAGTTGCAGAGGATTTTTCATAAATGGAATTTATAACAAAAGATGTTTTAAATATAAATGGCGTGCCTGATTTTACAAAGACAGAATTTGCAGAAAAAACAAGTGAGTACTGCGTTTTAATACCAATTATAAACGAGGGTAATAGAATTTTGTCAGAGCTTGAAATGGCAAAAAATGCCGATATAAATAAAATTGCAGACATAATATTATGTGATGGCGGCAGTACAGATGGAAGTATGGAACATGAGAAACTTTCATCGCTTTTGGTTAACACATTACTTGTGAAAACAGGCGCAGGAAAACAGGGTGCACAGCTTAGAATGGGCGTTTTTTATGCGCTAAACCGTGGATACAAAGGCATTATAACAATTGATGGAAATAATAAAGATTCGATAGAGGATATTCCGCTTTTTATAGAAAAATTGAAAGATGGATATGATTTAATTCAAGGCAGTCGCTTTATTAAAGGCGGTATTGCTGAAAATACACCTATCTCAAGATATCTTGCTGTAAGGTTTATACATGCGCCTGTGATAAGTTTAACCGCCGGGCAGTGGTTCACTGACACAACTAATGCATATAGGGCATATTCAAGCACGTACTTATCCGATGAAAGGGTAAAGCCACTTAGGGATGTTTTTGCAGGCTATGAACTGCTTGCATACCTTTCTACAAGGGCAACACAACTTAAATATAAAGCGTGCGAAGTACCTGTCGCAAGAAGATATCCAAAAAATGAGCCAACACCAACAAAAATAAAAGGTGTACACGGAAATGCAAATTTGTTAAAAATTCTGTTTTCTAATTTATTTGGTGCATATTTGCCGAATAAATAAATTGAGGATAATATGTCATTTATAAAAAACCTACAAATTAAAAAAATTCATCTGTTTAAAAAGCAAATAATTATTATTTGCTTTTGTTTAGTGCTGTTTTTTACACTTGTGGCTAATATTGCAAATTATCAAAAGATTGAATTTTGGCAGGAAACATCACAAAGCTTAATTGTGGGCAGAATGTTTCAAGTTCAACACGGGCTTGATATAAACCCCTCGGGATTTTTAATGGAGTTTATGGACGGTGAAGTAAGGGATAACAATTACGAGATTTTTTTAACGGATAGAGATATTTCACAAAATGGCGTAAGAATTTACAACCAGCAATCGGGATTACAAGGCACAATGGCAGCAATAATTAATCAAGTGCTTGTAATTTTAAATGTAGAGCCATCAAGCAGGCTGTATATTCTTTATTTTATAACTGCTGCCATGTTTGTTGCAATAAGCATTGCAATATGTCTGTGGCTGGCTAAAGAATGTGATGTTTATATTGGAATTACAGCTGCATTTTGCCTTTTGTTTTCTTCTTGGATGATGAAAAGCGCATGGAATTTATATTGGGTTACATGGACGATGATTTTCCCACTTGCTGTTTGTGCATGGCTGTGTGTTTTAATAAAAAAAGGTAAAATCAAAAATATATGGCTTTACTTTGGGGTATTTATAAGCGTTTTAATTAAGTGTTTATGCGGCTATGAATTTATAACAACTGTTATGCTTGCTTGTGAAATTCCGCTTGTTTATTATTTTTTTAAAAGCGAAAAAGGTGAAAAATCACTTTGGTTTAAAAGGGCGTTTTTTGTTGGTATAGCAGCACTTTTGGCATTTGTGTGCTCTTTGATAATATGGTATATTCAAAACGGAATTTACCTTGGAAATTGGCAAGAAGCACTTAATAATATTTTAACCGTTTCATATAGGCGAACAGGCATTGGCATCGCGCCCGAAGGCAGTTTAATCGATGAAGACTATAACAGCCTTGCTGTTCCACGTTTTGAAGTGTTTAGTATTTACTTTAATAAAAGCACGATTTTCGGCGGAGTTTCAAGTGCAAATTTAGTGTTTATTCAATTAATTTTATTTGCATTTATTGCAATAATTTCAAAATTTAAAAACACGAAAGAAATTTTAGTAAAACATTTTAATTTTTTAATGCTTACATTAATTTCATTTCTGGCAAGCTTTTCGTGGATAGTTTTAGCAAGTGGACATTCAATTTTACATGAACATATCGATTATATTATACTGTTTTTCTTGTTTATCCCTGTAACTTTAGGACATATTTTTTCAATGGTTAAATATTTGGTGGATAATTTTATAAAAAAAGAAAAATAGTGTGCTAATTTAATTGATATATATAATACAGAATTCATGATTGATTGAATATTTTATCGTGTTTAACAATGATAATAGTTTTTTATGAGATTTTTAATAAGAATAATTTCAAAGTAATTAATACTGGGGTTGAATTTTATTAAGTTAAGCAATAAAAAAATAAATAAAAATTATATGCTGAAAATATTGCTTTTTTTAGTATTAGTTTTTGTGTTTTCATATCAATTTACACAGCTTTGGCTTAGTACAGATTACAAATCATGGCAGCAAGAATCTGAATCGCTTGTGGTTGGCAGAATGTATCAAATGCAAATAGGTGCACATTCTTATGCGGGTATTATGCAAAGTGTGACTGAGCCTATACCGGCAATGCATGAACTATTTTTAAGTTCGGGTGCAAGCGGAGATTTTGAAAATAACACGCATTATTGGCACCAAATAGGGTTTTATGCAAGTATTTTAGGTCTACTTAATAAGATGTTATTTCAATTTGGTGCAAGCGCTGAATTTCGATTAAATTTATGTTACTTTATAAATATATTTGCGTTTATTTTAGTGTTATCTGTTATTTGTATGTGGGTATATAAAGAATTTGGCAAAATAGCAAGCCTTTTAGTTTTTACAGGAACTTTGTTTTCAAATTGGACACTTAAAAGTATAGGTAATTTATATTGGGTGGTTTTTCTTTATTTATTGCCTTTTGCACTTTCTGCATATTTTTGCAAAAAGTATGAAACCGAAAACAAAATACCTTTTCACGCAGTTTTAATAATAGCGCTTTCTGTTTTTGTTAAATTTTTAAGTGGTTTTGAATTTACAAGTACATTGCTAATTTGCATGGAAGTTCCTGTTATGTATTACTTGTTTAAACATTTTAAAAACAAAACAAATTTTAAAAAATATTTTAGCTTTGCACTAAAAACAAGCATTGCAAGTATTATTGCATTTATTGCAGCAATTATAATATGGTTTGTGCAAATATTTATAGGGTTTGGGGATTTACAACTTGCAATTGAAGAATTTCTTTTACCAATTGGCATGAGAACAGGATTTTTAAGAGATTTAGTTGACAATGATATGCCGATTTTAGTCGAAAGTTTAAATGCACCAATTGCAGAAATTTTTGCAATTTATCTAAAACAAGATAGTATCTATTTAGGTTTAAATATGCAAATTATATTAATTATATATTTAATAATCACTTTACCGGTAATATTAATTTGTAAAGTTTTTAATAAAGATACTCTATTTAAAATTAATATTTGTCTTTTTGCGACATGCTTTATTGCATTTTTAGCGCCTGTTTCATGGTTTGTTCTTGGCAGAGGACATTCGTATATTCACACACATATAAATTATATTTTGTGGTTTATGCCGCTGTTACCTATGATGCTTTTGCATTTAGGATATAATATAAAAACTATATTCTCTTTTAATTTCAATAAAAATGGACGTGCCTGATGATAAAATTTGTAAAAAACAATTCTATTTTTAAATATATTATTGCGTTAATATTTGTTATTGTATTAACTGTTTTGCTGTTTTTTATTTGGCAAAATCAAAGTGAAGAACTTGTTTTGTGGCAATATGATTCTGAAGGCCTTGTGATGGGCAGGGTTTACCAAATGCAAACAGGCACTAATGCGAGCAATGCCGGTGCAATGTTGGGGGCTTATTCTCCAAAAGATACAACATATGAAAAAGAGCTTGCGTTATATGAGCAAAGAAGTATTTTTTTTGATGATATAGCGGTAGAAGACGATGAATATATAGTATATGCACATCAATCGGGAATGCATGGCACGGTGTGGGGAATGTTTAATTTAGCACTGTGTTTTTTGCAGGTTTCATCACATACACGCCTTGAAATAATGCATTTTGTAAGTGTGTTTTTGTTCAGTTCATCGCTTTCGCTTTTGCTTTTTTGGGTTTATAAAGAGTTTTCAAAATTCGCATGTGTTTTTTCGGGTGTTGTGTTTTTGTTTTCAACTTGGACAATAAGAGCAATGACAAACTTGTATTGGCAATATTACTTATATATTTTTATACTGGCTATAAGTGCGATATTATGTTATAATTACAATAATTGTAAATGTGCAAAAATAAATAAATTTTTGCTAATATTATTAATTTTTGCAATGTATTATCGTTTTTTAGGTGGTTTTGAATTTACCTCTTGGATTATGATAATTGTACAAATTCCGCTTGTTTTTTACTTTATTAAAACTAACGATAAAACACAAAAATTTAAATGGTTTAAATTTGCAATAAAGCTTGCTTTACTTGAATTATTCGCTTTTGCAGCGGCATTATGTACATGGTTTGTGCAATTAATATTGCATACAGGTGAAATTAATTCAGCAATAAATGTATTTTTAACGCCAATTTTAAGCCGCACGGCACTGGGGCAAACGTCCGCAATTTCAGCTGAAGCAAGCACAAGTTTTTTGCAAATTTTAAACATGTATTTTGTACAAGAAAATTTCATTTTAAATTTGAATATATTACTATTAATAATTATTTACCTACTTATATTTGTCATTGCTTTAATTTTTGTTAAAAATGATAAAGAAAAGATAAATAGGCATATTTCAATGTTTGGTGCTGTTGTGTTATCTGTTTTGGCTGTTATTTCGTGGCTTTTTCTTGCACAGCAACATTCAGCTGCTCATGCACATATAATTTTTATTTTATTTACATGCCCGTTTTTATTGCTAGCGGCTGCACATATCGCAATTTGCATTAAAGATATGTATAATCATTTTAAATTATTGCATGAAAAATCGAAAGGAAATACACATGGCTAAAAAACACAATATTATACATATTATTTGTGCATTTATTGTAGCCAATGTGTTACTGTATTTTATTTGTAGTAATTTTGCAATGAATGATGTAAATAGATATGGTGCGCAAGATGAACAATTTACAATTGGAAGAATTTATCAAATGCAACAAAACGGTATAATTAGCTCGGATAATATCGCCGGATTTACAGGGCTTTATGAAGGCTATGAACAAACAGGTACATTATATTTACAAGATATATCTCTTTTAGATTACACATTTGTGCCAAATACAAGCCAAACAGGAATTAATGCAAGTGCATTAGGTGCACTAAATCTTGTTTTATGTCTTTTTGAAATAGCACCACAAACACGTTTGCAAATTATAAGCTTTTTTAATTTATATATGTTTATGATTGTGCTTTTTATAATGTGCTATGTTTTTTACAAAAACTTTGGATTTTTTACGGCACTTTACAGTTTTGTGTCTACAGTAATTTTAACATATGTTTTCCCGGCTATGCTAAATATAAATTATATGCTATGGGTGCAAGTTTTGCCAATTGCAATAAGTGTATTGATATTTTTATTATGGTTTAAAATTGATGATGCAAAAAAAGATAAAAATGGACAAATACAATTAAACTTGCGTTATTATATTATGCTATGTATCAGCTTGTTTATAGCTTTTATTTGTGATTTATCAGGAATAATATTTTTGTATTTTGCCATTATGTTACCGTTTTGCTTTATAGCTTTAAAAACAATTTATATAAAAAACGAATCAAATTATGATATAAAGTGTTTTAATACAATGGCTATAAAATTATCAATTTCATATTTAGTTGCATTGTTATTTGCATTGATTGTGTTGTTTTTTCAGCACATAATATATTTTAAAAATGCATTAATTGCAATTCAAAATTTTTACCATGCTGTTATATTAAATTTGGTGGGAAATGCACATAGCTTTGATTTAAATTTAATAAATAGTATAAGCATCGAAATAATAATTTTTTTATACTTTGTTTTCTGTGTATTTGGCGCTTTGCTTTTAAAGGCTAAAAAGCTAGAAAAAAGCATTAGATATCATATAATTACAAGTGTGTTATTATTAATTAACATGATGATACCCTGTGTTTTTTTAATGCTTATTTCAGGAAATTTTAAGGCACTTACAGACTATTTGAGAATATATTTTTGCGTGATAAATATGCCGTTTGTGTTTGCGCATATAGGTTTTTTTGCAAAAAATATATATGAGTATTTAAATGTAAATGCTATAAATGAAAACGAAAATAAATTTTTTGTAAAAAACTAATTATTGTTTTAAATATTTATTAAAAATAAATTTAATATAATATAGTTCAGTTAAAAGTAAAAACTAAGCTTAGAGGAATGATTAAATGACATATGATAAAATAATTATAGGTGCGGGTTTATATGGGCTTTATGCGGCAGAAAAATGCGGCAAAAAAGGCGAAAACGTGTTGGTGATTGAAAGAGATTCAGCGCCTTTCATGCGTGCTACTTACATAAACCAAGCTCGTGTGCACATGGGGTATCATTACCCACGAAGCTATTCCACAGCGATAAAAAGTGCAAATTATTTTGAAAGGTTTCACAAAGATTATGCCTTTTGCGAAAGGTTTGATTTTGACCAAGTTTATTCAACGGGCACACAGTTTAGTTGGACAAATGCAAAAGAGTTTAAAAGCTTTTGCAAGGCGGCAAATATTATGTGTGAAGATTTACCTATAAGTAAATACTTCAATGATGGCATGTGCGACGGCGCATTTTTAACTAAAGAATACACATATGATGCACAGGTTTTAAAAGATTATATTTTAAATGAATTAAAACAGTTAAAAAATGTTACAATTAATTATGATGAAAAACCAATAAAAATTAACAAACAAGACGAAAAATACATTGTTTTAACAGATAAAAAACAACAATATGAAACACCGTATATTTTAAATGCAACCTATGCAGGGGTTAATAATATACATGAACTTATGGGGTTTACGCCATTTGCAATTAAATACGAACTATGTGAAATTATTCTTTGCACGGTAGATGAAAGATTGAAAGATGTCGGAATTACCGTGATGGATGGCCCGTTTTTCTCGCTTATGCCTTTTGGGCAAACAGGTCTGCACAGTTTAACTGCTGTTTGTCACACGCCGCATAAAACAAGTTTTGAGTCTCAGCCAACTTTCGATTGTCAAAAACGCAGTGAGGGAAAATGTACACCACAAAGCCTTTACAATTGTAACGAATGTAATGCAAAACCAGAGAGCGCATGGCCTCAAATGAGCCAATTAGCGCGTAAATTTTTGAAAAGCGAATATAAATTTGAATATCACAGCAGTTTGTTTAGCATGAAACCAATTTTGAAATCCAGCGAAATTGACGATTCTCGCCCAACCGTGGTAAGAAAATTTACACAAAACCCAACATTTGTAAGTGTTTTGTCGGGTAAAATTAACACAGTATATGATTTAGATGAGGTGCTATTTTGAAAAATAAAGAGAGCAATTTTGCAAGTGCGGTAATATATGTTAATAATAATGCGTTAAAAATAGAAAGTTTTTTAAAAAATATAAATAATGTTTTAAATGAGCGTTTTGCACATTATGAAATTGTTATTGTTAATGATGCATCTAAAGACGGCAGTGTTAAAACTATTAAAGAGTTTGCTAAAAATAATGATGTCCCGTTAACTTTGGTTAATATGAGCACAAACCAAGGCTGCGAAATGTGCATGAATGCTGGAGTTGACGCTTGCATAGGCGATTTTGTGTTTGAGTTTGACACATGCGAAGCTGAATTTGATTTCGAGCTTTTAAACACAGCCTATGATAAAGCATTAACCGGCTTTGATATTGTTACAGTAGGCCCTATAAAAAACCGAAATCTATTTAGTAGTTTGTTTTATGCTGTTTTTAACGCAGGCTTTAAGGCGCAACATAAATTACACACAGACGTTTTTAGGCTTTTAAGTAGAAGAGCAATTAACAGAGTTAGGGCAGTTACTGATGTGCCCACATATAGAAAAGCCGCATATGCCGCAAGTGGGCTTAAACTTGTTTCAATTCAAGATGTAAGCGTGCGCTCTTTTGAAGATGCAAGTGGTTCACCACGTTCAAGCCTTGCTGTAAATTCACTAATGCTTTACACAAGCACGGCTTATAAAATTAGCTTTGGTATTGCAGCACTAATGTTTTTTGCGACTGTTGCGGAACTTATTTACACTTTGGTAATTTATTTTGGCGGTGGCTCACCAATAGAGGGCTGGACAACCACAATGCTTGTGTTGACTGTTGGTTTTTGTGGCGTGTTTGTAATACTTACAATGGTGCTTAAATATCTATCATTATTGGTTAATTTGATTTTTAAAGAGCATAAATACCTCGTTGAAAGCGTGGAAAAATTATAAATGAATTTATCGTTTGCTAAAACGCAAAACAATATCAAAAATATGTTTAAGCAAGATTGCAAACGCCGCACATTTTTTATTGTTGCGGCTGTTTTGCTTTGCATTAAACTTCTTTTGGCAAATGAGCAAATGATTTTTATTACACCATTAAGTGCCCCAATTGATGACAATTTGATGTACGATAGGGCAAAAAGCATTTTAAGCGGAGATTGGCTTGGTGAATACAACTGGCTTACGATGAGCAAATATATGTTTTATCCACTTTATTTGGCTCTTGTAAATATGTTAAATATACCATATTTATTATTTGGACAATTGTTGTATGCGTTTTCGTGTATCATCAGCATAAATGCTGTAAGTCCGATAATAAAACAATATAAGCCAAAACTGATTTTGCTGTTTTTATTATTGTTTAATCCGGCACAAACAGCGGCTGCAGTGCAACTTAGAATTTACAGGGATAATATTACAAGTGCGTTTGCACTTTTGATTTTTGCAGGTTTTATAGGTCTATCCCTCAGATACAAAAGTGATATCAAAAAAAGTTTACCATATGCTGTGTTTGCAGGAATTGGTATTGCAGCTAGTGTTTTAAATAGGGAAGACGGCACATGGTTTTTGGTTTTTTGCATAGCTGTAAGTTTGGGTACGGCAATTTATATCATCTTGGATAAAGATGTTAAAAACAAAGTAATCAAGATTGTTTTGCAAATTATTCCATATATGTTTTTGGCCGTAGGCATTTTAATTTTCAGCTTATTAAACTATAATTATTACGGTCGTTTTATTGTAAGTGATTTCACCAGCACCGAATTTAATGATGCGTGCGGCGCATTTATGAGAGTTAGCACATCAGAAGAGTTTGAACAAATTGATAAAATACCTGTTAGCTCACAGGCTCTATTGGCGATTTCAAATGAAGTTGAAAGCTTTAAACCTGTTTATGAAAAATTGAATTCATTTGACATAATGCGAGATTACGGTGCAATTGACGGCAATGGTGAATATAATGCGGGCTCTTTTTATTGGGCGTTAAGGCGAAGTGTATACGAGAGTGGTCTTGCTGATACAGCACAAGAGGCACAAATTTACTATACAAATTTGGCAAATGAAATAAATACGCTTTGCGATGATGGGGTTTTGCCATCAAACGGCGGCAAAATAAGCACAAGCTTAACTCCGTTTAATATAAAATATCTTTTGCCCACCATACAAGAGGGCTTTATGAATTTAATTAGGATATTAACATTCAGTGAGGCAGAACCGCAGTTTGAAAAAATATCTATTTCACCACCTGATTTACAAGCAGAATACGAAAATTTTACGAAAAACGCAAGTAATATTTCTGCAAAACCCCATACAGATGACGCCTATTATCTTCCAAGGCAGGAATTTGCTTATAATGTTTTTGATATTATAAAATATATTATTTCATGCTTATCAATAATTGCATTTGTAATGGCTGTTTTTTGGCAATTTAGCAAAATTACAACAAAAGCAATCGGTGAAAATTCAATATTGTGGTGGCTAAATTTAGGGCTATTGTTAAGCGTTTTATTGCGTTGTTTTATTGTGGCGTATCTTTTTGTAACAGCTTTTAATGACAATGTAAGTAGAATTGCATATTTGTGTGCAGTGCACCCGGCTATGTTGATGTTTTGCTTTATAGGTGCTTACAAAGCTTGGCTAGAGTTAAGGAGAAGAAAAATTGGTTGATTTATGCATAATAGGCGCAGGAGCAGCAGGGCTTTTTGCCGCAGGTGCTGCAAGCGAAAACGGGCACAGTGTGACAGTGCTTGAACATATGCCCGGTACAGGCAAAAAACTGCTTATTACAGGCAAGGGGCGCTGTAATGTTATAAATAATTGTACGGTTGAAGAATTTATGCAAAACCTGAAAACAAACCCAAGGTTTTTATATTCTGCTTTAAATTCATGTCCGCCGTCTTTTGTTATGGATTTATTTGAACATACTTTAAATATTCCGCTAAAAACAGAAAGAGGCAGAAGGGTTTTTCCAAAAAGTGATAGAGCCGAAGATATTTTAAACGCACTTTTAAATTATTCAAAAAACGCTGATATTATGTGTAATTCAAAGGCTCAAGAGTTAATAATTGAAAATAATATAGTTAAAGGTGTTAAATTAAAAAGTGGCAAAATTATAAATGCAAAAAATGTTTTAATTGCCACAGGTGGTTTTTCTTACCAAGTAACCGGCAGCACAGGCGATGGCTATAAATTGGCAAAGCAAGCAGGGCACACAATAGTAAAACCACAGCCAAGTTTAGTTTCACTTGTAGAAAAAGGTAGCACATGCAAAAAAATGATGGGGCTTTCTTTAAGAAATGTAAATTTGACTTTGCTAGAAAATAATAAGAGCATCTATGAAGAAATGGGCGAGATGCTTTTCACCCATTTTGGCGTTTCGGGTCCGCTAGTTTTAAGTTCAAGTGCGCATATAAGAGATTTAAATAAGTATAATTATTCAATAAGTATAGATTTAAAACCGGCACTTAGTGAAGAAGTTTTAGACAAACGTTTGATTAATGATTTTGAAATTTTGGCAAATAAAGATGTTGCTAACTGTCTTGTTAAATTATTACCCTCATCAATGCAAAATGTTGTGCTTGAAAAATGGGGCGTAGATATCAACAAAAAGGCAAATCAAATAAGCAAAGAAGAAAGAGCAAAACTTGTAAAATTGCTTAAATCTTTCACAATAGATATTAAATCAAAAGGTGATTTAGAACATGCTATAATTACAAGTGGCGGTGTAAATGTCAAGGAAATTAACCCAAAAACAATGCAAAGCAAATTATGTGAAAATTTATATTTCGCAGGAGAAGTTATTGACGTCGATGCATATACAGGTGGGTATAATTTGGGCATTGCATTTGCAACGGCATATGCCGCTGCACAAAATATAACGTAAATTTTACTTGTAATGCAATTAAAAAGGCATTATTATATAATAAGCAAAACAAATTTATAAAGGAGAAATTATTATGATTTCAATTGCTATAGATGGTCCCTCAGGTGCAGGAAAAAGCACATTATCACGTAAAATAGCACAAAAACTTAATTTTATTTATGTTGATACAGGTGCAATGTACAGAACTATAGGCCTTGCAGTTTTAAATGCAGATATCGAGCCTAAAGATGAGCAAAATGTATGCGATTATCTCGCTAATATAAATTTAGATTTACGATATGTAAATGGTGAACAGCGCATGTTTTTAAATGGCGAAGATGTTTCAGATAAAATAAGAACACCTGAGGTTTCAATGGCAGCTTCAGATGTAAGCGCACATGTTGCTGTAAGGGCATTTTTGCTTGATGAACAACGTAACCTTGCAAATAACAACAATGCTTTAATGGACGGCAGAGATATAGGCACAGTTGTTTTACCAAATGCAGATATAAAAATATTTTTAACAGCAAGTGCCGAGGACAGGGCACAAAGACGCTTTGAGGAACTTTTGCAAAAAGGACAAGACGTTAAATACGAAGACGTGCTTAACGATGTTGTAACAAGGGATAAAAATGATGAAAGCCGTGCAGCGGCACCGCTTAAACCTGCCGATGATGCAATTTTAGTTAATACGACAGGTAACACTTTTGAGCAATCATTTGAATTACTTTATAATATGATTAAAAATAATATGGAAAAGGGATAAAATAATGTTATATGTAATTTCTATTTCTCTAATACGTGTGTTTTGCGTTTTGTTTTATGGTATGCGATTTAAAGGCAGAGAGAATTTACCAAAGGACAGGGGATATATAATTTGCCCTAACCATGTGAGCGCACTTGACGTTTTGAATGTTGCATCTGCAAGATTATGGGGCAAACGGATGATTATTTTAGCTAAAGATGAACTTTTTAAATCTAAATTTGTAAATTGGTATTTGTCAAAAATGGGCGCAGTTGCGGTTAATAGAGGCAAGGGCGATGTGGACATGATTGAAAATACCATTGAGAAAATTAAAAAGGGCAGATCATGTTTGGTTTTTCCTGAGGGAACACGCTCTAAAACAGGTGAGCTTTTAAAATTAAAATCAGGTGCATTTGTAATTGCAGCACAAGCTCAAGTAGATATAGTGCCGTGCAGAGTTATTTATAAAGGTGGAAAACCAAAGGTTTTTGGGCGCTGTACGGTTATTTTTGATAAACCTCTAACCATTGAAGAAATGAAATTATCCGAAGTGAAAAATGCAAAAGTACTAAGAGACTGCAAAGCTCTTTTAACTGAACGCTTAGAAAAATTACTAGAGAATAACAAACAATATATTTAGTTTTTTAACAAAACAACATTGTTTTTAGCATAAAAAATTGATTTAAAATATAAAATAGAATAAAAATATAAAAAAATTAACATAATTTGCTTTACAAAAGACAAATTATGTTGTATCATGTTGATATAACGTTAATTTTTATTAATGTTAATGGAAAGTTAGGCAAAAATGGCAAAAATATTAAAAGCAAAAACCGCAGGGTTTTGCTTTGGTGTAGAAAGAGCGGTTGTGATGGCCTACGACCTGCTTAACCAAGGCAAAAAAATTGCGACATTAGGGCCTTTAATTCACAACAAACAATGTGTTGATGACTTAGAAAAATTAGGTGCATTAACCGCAAATGATATCAGTGAAATTCCACATGATTATGAAGTTATCATACGAAGTCATGGTGTTTCACTCGAAGTTTATGAAAACTTATCTAAAGCGGGGAATATTGTCCATGATGCAACTTGCCCGTTTGTCACAAAAATACACAGGATAGCTGAACTTGCGGATAAAGAAAAGAAAATTCTTTTAGTTGCGGGTGATGAAAATCACCCGGAGGTTAAAGGCATTGTGGGGCACACAAATGGCAAAGTTTTCACTTTCAACGATTTAGATAAACTTAAAGTCGTTTTAGATGAAAATTTTGTTCAAAATGACATGTATATTGTGTCACAAACCACTTTTGAAAAAACAAAATGGTTACAATGCTGCAATTTTATAAAAAAAGTATGTACAAACGCTAAAATTTTTGATACAATATGTAGTGCAACGTGGACTAGGCAAAATGAGGCGGAAGAACTTAGCCAAAAATGTGACTGTATGGTCGTCATAGGTGGCAGACATTCTTCCAATACACAGAAACTTTCAGCTGTTGCCCAAAAACACACAAAAGTTTACAGCGTGGAAACAAAGGCAGATTTAATGCCGGAGTATTTTTTAAACGCTAAAACAATTGGTGTAACAGCGGGGGCTTCAACGCCGTCGTCTATAATTGAGGAGGTACTGAGCAGTATGAGTGAGATAATTAAAGAAGAAGAAATGAGCTTTGAGGAGATGATTGAAGCCTCTATGAAGCCGGTTTTCGCAGGACAAATTGTGAAAGGAATTGTAACGGCTGTTTCACAAAGTGAGGTTCAAGTTGACATCGGAATGAAACAAACAGGTTTTGTTAAATTTGAGGAGCTTACAAACGATTCTTCGGCTAAAGTAGATGATTTAGTTAAGAAAGGTGACGAACTCGATCTCATGGTAATCAGTGTCAAAGACCAAGACGGTATTGTTTACCTTTCAAAACGTAAACTCGATGAGAACAAGGGCAGAGTTGCCGTTCAAGAGGCTGTCGAGAGCGGAGAGGTTATGGATGGCTATGTAACAGAGTCTAACACAGGCGGTTTAGTTGTTTTAGTTAACAATGTGCGTGTGTTTGTACCACGTTCACAAGCTACGCTTCGCCATAGCGAAGATTATACAAAACTTGTAAAACAAAATGTACGCCTAAAAATTATTCAATGTGAAGGCAGACATATTGTTGGTTCAATTAGGCAAGTTCTTGCCGGTGAGGCTGACGCTCAAAGGGAAACTTTCTGGGCAGATGTTGAAGAGGGCAAACAATATAAAGGCACTGTTAAAAGCCTTACAAACTATGGTGCGTTTATCGACATTGGCGGTGTAGACGGCCTTGTACACATAAGCGAGTTATCATGGGATAGAATTAAGCATCCATCTGCTGTTTTGGCTGTGGGTGATGAAATTGAAGTTTATGTTAAAGAGCTTGACAGAGAAAACAAAAAAGTTTCATTGGGCTATAAAAAATCTCAAGATAACCCATGGGAAAAACTTAAAAATGAATTCCCTGTTGGCAGTGTGTTTAAATCACCTGTTGTTTCACTGACAAAATTTGGCGCATTCATCCGTATTTTACCGGGTGTTGATGGCCTTGTGCATGTAAGTGAAATTGCGCATGAGCGCATTGAAAAAGTATCAGATGCGCTTAAAGTTGGACAAGAAGTTGAAGTTAAATTAACTGATGTTGACTTTGATAAAAAACGCATTAGTCTTTCTATGAAAGCTCTTATAGAAAAACCTGAAGGCGAAGAAGTTGAGCCTGAAGCAGTTGAAGAGAGCACACAAGAAGAAAGTGCAGAATAATTTTTCAATTAATTAAAATTATATTTACAATAAAATTGTCATTTCTTTAAAAGATTTGACAATTTTATTTTTTTGTAAAATTTGTGATTTTATACCACAAAATTAAAATTTTTGAAATTTATTGATAAAAATTTTCGAAAAAGTATTGACATTATCTAAAATAAAAAGTATAGTATCATTTGCATGTAAAAAACATGCTACATCTTATTCAAAAAGACGACCGTATGCATCACTGTAGCCGAAATTGATTTTTTGGTGTAACAAACCTTTTGCGGGGTGGCGTAATTGGCGTCTGCTTTATAACAAATTTTCTGTTATAAAGACAATTTCCGCAAAGGGGGATGCAGTTAGTGGAAAATTCAATGATTGTCGAATTAAAGGACATTGTAGTCGATTTTGACTCCCAAACTATTTTAAAAAGTTTGAGTCTCGATATACATGATAAAGAATTTGTAACTTTGCTAGGGCCATCAGGCTGTGGTAAAACTACAACTTTACGTGTTATCGGTGGTTTTATTGAACCAAAATCGGGCAATGTCTTTTTTGGCGGCAAAAACATCACGAAGCTACCGCCTTATAAAAGGCAGGTAAACACGGTTTTTCAAAAGTATGCGCTTTTCCCACACTTAAATGTGTATGAAAATGTAGCCTTTGGCTTGCGCCTTAAAAAAACCGAAGAAAAGCAAATTAAGCACAGTGTTTTAGAAATGCTTGAGCTTGTTGGCTTAAAAGGCTTTGAAAGAAGAAGCACAGCAACGCTTTCAGGGGGACAACAACAGCGTGTTGCAATTGCAAGGGCGCTTGTAAACAGCCCTAAGGTCTTGTTGCTGGACGAACCGCTTGGAGCGCTTGATTTAAAATTGCGCAAAGAAATGCAAATCGAGCTAAAGCGTATTCAACAAAGCCTTGATATAACGTTTATTTACGTTACACATGACCAAGAAGAGGCGCTTACAATGTCCGACACTGTTGTGGTTATGGACAAAGGCAAAATTCAGCAAATCGGTTCAGCACAGGATATTTACAACGAACCTGAAAATGCATTTGTTGCCGATTTTATCGGAGAGTCAAACATAATCGAAGGCATAATGATTAAAGACTTTAGGGTTGAATTTCAAGGCCAAGAATTTGATTGTGTAGACAAGGGTTTTGGCAAAAATGAAATTGTTCAAATTGTTGTGCGCCCTGAAGACGTGCAAATTGTGCCTGCAATTCAAGGGCAAATAACAGGCATGGTTGAAAACGTCATATTTAAAGGTGTGCATTTTGAAATGCATGTGCGCAGTGGCGAAAAATTATGGCTTGTGCATTCAACTCAGGCTGCCATTGCGGGTGAATTAGTGGGTATGCGTATAGGCCCCGATGAAATTCACATAATGCGAAAAGCGCAGGAGGCGTAACGGCCTATGTTAAAAAAACGTTCTTTGGCTGCGCCTTATTTAATATGGATGGCAACATTCATTGCGGCTCCGCTTGCAATAGTAATTTACTTTGCGTTTACGGATAAATCCGGCTCGTTTACTTTTGAAAACATAATGGCGCTGGGGCAATACACAAGTGTTTTTGTGCGCAGTATTTTATTGGCACTTGCCGCAACTGCAATATGTCTTGTGCTTAGTTTTCCTGTCAGCTTTATGCTTTCACGCATGAAATCATCACGTCAACGCACCATGCTTATGCTTGTTATGCTTCCGATGTGGATGAACTTCTTGCTGAGAACTTATGCATGGATGAGCCTTTTAGAAAACAACGGCATTATAAACAGTGTTTTGGGTTTGTTTGGGATTGGTCCTTTTCAAATGATAAACACATCCGGCGCTGTTATTTTAGGTATGGTATACAATTACTTACCATTTATGATTTTACCACTTTACACAATAATGCTTAAAATTGATGATAGCATCATTGAAGCAGCGCAAGACCTTGGTGCAAGCCCATGGAGAGTGCTTTGGAGAGTACTTGTGCCGCTTTCGGTTAACGGCATAACATCGGGTATCACAATGGTGTTTGTGCCAAGCATATCAACTTTTATAATTAGCCGTATGCTTGGCGGCGGAAGCAATATGCTTATCGGCGATTTAATCGAGCTTCAATTTTTGGGCAATAGTTATAATTATAATCTTGGCAGTGCCATGAGCCTTATGTTAATGTTAATTGTTATTTTCTGTATGAGTTTTACAAGTATCGACACAGAAAATATGGAGGGCATGATATGAGAAAAACAAAATGGTACAGCAAGGTATATTTAGTTTTGTTATTTTCGTTTTTATATGTTCCGATAGCTGTTATGATAGCATTTAGCTTTAACGAAAATAAAAGCAGGGGAGTATTTACGGCTTTTTCCCTGAAATGGTAT
The DNA here is from genome assembly GCA_964369715.1 of uncultured Bacteroides sp. Taxonomy (GTDB): domain Bacteria; phylum Bacillota; class Clostridia; order Oscillospirales; family Ruminococcaceae; genus Ruthenibacterium. The sequence goes on from CAYJGV010000003.1 coordinate 64,017, forward strand.
GAAAATTTAATCCACGATGAAATGATTATACAAAGTTTTGTGGTTTCTTTGATACTTATGATAGTATCCGCAACTTTTGCAACATTTTTGGGAACATTGGCGGCACTTGGAATTAACAGCATGAAAAAGCGTTCAAGTTCACTAATTTTATCTGTTAGCTATGTGCCTATAGCAAACCCTGAAATAGTAACCGGTGTTTCACTAATGCTTTTGTTTGTGGTTTTTAACGAGAAAATTTCTGCAATATTAACCACGATATTAAGTATAGAAACAAGTTTTAACGGTTTTGGTATGGCAACTTTGATAATCGCACATATAACTTTTAATGTGCCTTATGTCATTTTTACAGTTGTGCCAAAACTTCGCCAAATGGATATAAGAATTTATGAGGCGGCTTTAGATTTGGGTTGCAACCCAAGGCAAGCATTTTTTAAGGTTGTTTTACCTGAAATTATGCCGGCGATATTCTCAGCATTTTTGATAAGCTTAACTTATTCTATAGACGATTTTGTTATATCTTATTTTACAAGCGGCACGGTGCAAACTTTGCCAATAGCAATTTACAGTATGACAAGAAAACAAGTTAGCCCGGAAATAAATGCACTTTCCACTATTATGTTTGCAGTTATTTTATCAATAATATTAATTTCAAATGCAGTGGATTCAAATAAAGAAAAGAAAACAGAGCGTGCATTACACGCAGCAATTAGAGGAGAAAACTAAATGAAAAAAATTATCAGCACAATATTAGCATTATCTTTAATGATGGCACTTTTAAGCGTAACCGCTTTTGCACAAGTACCTACAGTTGAAGAAGGATATGACTACACACGTTTTGCAAACGATGGAATTACATTAAACGTATACAACTGGGGAGAATATATCTCTGACGGCGAAGACGATTCTCTTGACGTTATTGCAAGCTTTGAAGAGCTTACAGGAATTGATGTGAACTACACTACATACGACACAAACGAGAGCCTTTACGCTAAATTAAGTGGCGGTGGCGGCAACTATGACATTATAATCCCAAGTGATTATATGATTGGACGTATGGCTTCCGAAGGCATGCTTGCAGAACTTGATTTTGATAATATTCCTAACTATCAATTTATTGATGAAGCATATTTAGGTGGATCTTATGACCCTGAAAACATGTATTCTGTGCCTTATATGTGGGGTGTTGTTGGTTTAATTTACAACACAACAATGGTTGATGAAGCAGATTTAGCAGAGGGCTGGGGACTTTTCTGGAATGAAAAATATACAGGCCAAATGTTAATGTTTAACAATTCAAGAGATGCATTTGCGATTGCTTCAAAATATCTTGGCAATTCATTAAACCCAACAACACAAGAAGAAATTGATGCAGCTACAGAAGCTTTAAAAGAGCAAAAACCTTTAAATCAAAGCTATGTAATGGATGAAGTTTTCGATAAAATGCAAGGTAACGAGGCAGCTATTGCGGCATATTATGCAGGCGACGGCATTACAATGATGGAAAACAATGAAGATCTTGCAATGTTTGTGCCACACCAAGGTTCAAATATGTATGTGGATGCAATGTGCATTCCGGCAACAAGCACTAATAAAGAAGCAGCTGAAATGTTTATCAACTACATGTGCGAAACAGAAGTTGGACTTGCAAATGCAGAATACATTTGGTATTCAACACCACACACAGAAGTTTATAATGCGTTAGATGAAGAAACACGTAACAATGAGTTAATGTACCCACCGGCAGAAGTTATCGAAAACAGCGAAACTTTTGATGTTTTACCAGATGATATCAACACTGCAATGGACGCAGCATGGAGCGATGTTCGCAGCTATGAAGAAGGCGGCAGCGGCTGGGTTGTTATTGTATTAGTTGTTGCAATGGTTTTGGTTGTTGTACTTGTTGCAGTGTTAAAAATCAGAAAAAAACAACGTAATAATTACTAAGAATTAGAGAATAAGCAATTTTAAATAAAATAAATAATACATAAAAATAATAAAAGGTACTGTAGAAACACAAAGTATTGGTTTCATACAGTACCTTTTATTTATTTAGGTTTATAATCTTGTAAATAATTTGTTTAATCAAAGCTTTTGACAAAGTTGCCTTCACAAAAAATTTCGGCAAAGTTTTTGTCAAACTTCACAAAAATTCTCATTAATATAAACAGCATTGCTTGTGCTTTTTGTATCAGATGATACAAATTTTGCTCTGGTTTTTGCAAAGTCTTTGTTTGTCAAAAGCTTCTAATCGTCACCGCCGCCATCGCAATCTCCACCAAAATCTCCGCCGCCGTCACTGTCGCCCCAGCCGCCGTCGCTGTCGCCCCAGCCGCCGTCACTGTCGCCCCAGCCGCCATCACTGTCGCCCCAGCCACCATCACTGTCACCATCTCCGTCAGCCCAACCACAGTCTTCGTCAAAGTTGTTGCTTTCATAATCATGGCTCTCGTATTCATTAGTGGGCCTATAATAATCGTTGCTGGCCATGCCACCATCAGCACCACTATTTGTGCCTTGCTTTGTACGCCTATATTCCTCTTTGTATTCAACACCTAATTGTGTTAGACGCTCTTGAATGTGTTTAAGATGATTTTTGTGGCTTTTATAAATTGAGTAGCTGATTAAAGTAGGTATTAAAAATATAATCAAGAAAAAGATTGAAAATATAATAGATATAATATTGCCTGCTAAAATACCTGTTCCTGAAAAGAGTGCTAAAACAGAGAAAAAGCGATAGAAGCCATGACTTCTCTTTCTTTTTTTTGCTATGATGTTGCCTTGTGCTATAAGCTGGTTTTTTTCATCAAAAAAATGTCCGAATTGAGAAGACGAATCGGTAATATTGGCATTATAGTTTTCTACAACATTATTATAAATATTATTATTTGCATATAAATCATCATTACTTTTATATGTTGAATCAAAGCCATCGCCATAATTATATGCTGTGTGGTTTGTGTTTTGTTGATTTGTGGTATAATAATTATTATAAGCACTGCCATAATTGTTATTTCTTGCATTCCCGTAATAGTTATTTGTGTTGTTTTCGCTATAATTATTCTCGTCTTTTTTATTGAACATTTAGAATACCTCTTTATTTAATGTGATGGAATTAGTCTATAAAATAAAAGTGAAAACAAATAATTATATTATTAATTAAGTGCGCTGTACTTGCGGTTTCTTTTAAAAATCAATAAGTATATCTAATGTAAATTATAGTATAATTATAGTGTTATTTCAAGCATTTATATGTGTGCTTATAATTATATACTAAATTAAATGCTAAATTTATGTTAAATAATTTCAAAACCTTGAAAAAACAAGGCTTTATGTGTTGACATTAGTAAAAAAATAGTGTAAAATAAGTTTGTTGCGCCGTAGGCGTATTTTGCTTTGCGTAAATACGCATTAAAAATTGCCAAAAGTGCACAGTTTTTATAGGTTTAAAACCTAAATTTAATAGAAAGGAGAAACAAATGCCAACCTTTAATCAACTAGTTCGCAAAGGTCGCGAGGTTTTAGTTCAAAAGTCAACTGCACCAGCTTTGCAAAAAGGCTATAACTCTAAAAAGAAAGCTTTTACAGATAAATCTGCTCCACAAAAACGTGGTGTATGCACAGCTGTTCGTACAATGACACCTAAAAAACCAAACTCTGCGCTTCGCAAAGTTGCCCGTGTGCGTCTTTCCAATGGTATCGAGGTTACTTCGTACATTCCGGGTATCGGCCATAATTTGCAAGAACATAGCGTTGTGTTAATTCGTGGCGGTCGTGTTAAAGATTTACCGGGTGTTCGTTACCATATTATTCGTGGTACATTAGATACACAAGGTGTTGCTAACCGTGGCCAAGCAAGAAGTAAATACGGTGCTAAAAAACCAAAGGCCGGTGCAAAATAAGTGAAAAACCCTTAAAAGTTAACTAGCCAATAAAGAGGCTTTATATAGATAAACCTCTTATAAAGGCAGTGCGGGAGTTTATTACTTTCGAGTACCAATGATATCATTCTTATGAAGGAGGGAAGAAGGATGCCCAGAAGAGGTAATATTGCAAAACGTGACGTTTTGGCAGATCCATTATACAATTCCAAAATCGTAACACGTTTAATTAACAGCATTATGTATGACGGTAAAAAAGGTGTTGCACAAAAAATTGTGTACGATGCATTTAATATCGTTCAAGAGAAAACAGGAAATGACCCACTTGAGAGTTTTGAGAAAGCGCTTGAGAACATTATGCCGGTTTTGGAGGTTAAAGCTCGCCGTGTTGGCGGCTCAACTTACCAAGTGCCCATGGAAGTGCGTGCAGACCGTCGTGAAACTTTAGGTTTACGCTGGCTTACAACTTATTCAAGAAACCGCAACGAGCGCACTATGCGCGAGCGTTTAGCAGGCGAAATTATGGATGCTTGCAACGGCGGCGGTAACGCTTGCAAAAAGCGTGAAGATACACACAAAATGGCAGAAGCTAACAAAGCATTTGCACACTTCAGATACTAATATTTGTGTCTGTATTATTTTAGGAGGATTATATGCCAAGAGACGTTTCACTTGAAATGACCAGAAACATCGGCATTATGGCTCATATCGACGCTGGTAAAACAACTACAACCGAACGTATACTTTATTATACAGGTATTACACATAAAATCGGTGAGGTTCATGACGGCGCTGCTACAATGGACTGGATGGAGCAAGAGCAAGAACGTGGTATCACTATCACATCTGCTGCTACAACCTGCTATTGGAGCCATTCTGAACTGCAAGACGATGCGGCTAAGGCCAAAAAGTTCAGACACAGAGTTAATATCATCGATACTCCGGGACACGTTGACTTTACTGTTGAAGTAGAGCGTTCACTTCGTGTTTTGGATGGTAGCGTTACAGTTATGTGCGCTAAGGGCGGTGTTGAGCCTCAGTCTGAAACTGTGTGGCACCAAGCCAACAAGTACAAAGTTCCCCGCATGATTTACGTTAATAAAATGGACATCATGGGTGCTGACTTTTACAATGTTTTAAACATGGTTAAAGAGCGTTTGAAAGCTAATGCTATTCCAATTCAGCTTCCAATCGGCGCTGAAGACCAATTTAAAGGCATTATCGATTTGCTTTATATGCAAGCCGAAGTATATTATGACGATTTAGGAAAAGATGTTCGTACAGAAGATATTCCTGAAGAGTTAAAAGAAAAAGCACAAGAGTACCACGATGCTTTAATTGAAGCTATTGCTGAAACAGATGAAGATTTGATGATGCAATATCTTGAAGGCGAAGAGATTGCTATCCCTGATCTTAAAAAAGCATTGCGCAAAGCAACTATTGATAACTTGATTATCCCTGTTGTTTGCGGAACATCTTACAAAAACAAAGGCGTGCAAAAAGTTTTAGATGCTGTCATCGACTATATGCCCGCCCCAACAGATATCGAAGACATCAAAGGTGTAAACCCTGATTCAGGCGAAGAAGAAACTCGTCCTTCAACAGACGATGCTCCATTCTCTGCTTTAGCGTTTAAAATAGCAACTGACCCATTCGTGGGCAAACTTTGCTTCTTCCGTGTATATTCAGGTACAGTTTCAGCCGGCACAACGGTTTATAACTCTGTTAAAGAGAACCGTGAGCGCATGGGACGTATCCTACAAATGCACGCAAACCACCGTCAAGATATCGACATCTGCTATGCAGGTGATATAGCTGCAGCTGTTGGTCTTAAAAATACAACAACAGGCGACACACTTTGTGACGAAAAAAATGCAGTTATCCTAGAAAGCATGGAATTCCCAGAACCTGTTATTCGTGTTGCTATTGAGCCAAAAACAAAAGCAGGACAAGAAAAAATGGGCATTGCGCTTTCTAAACTTGCAGAAGAAGATCCAACATTTAAAACTTATACAGATGAAGAAACAGGCCAAACAATTATCGCCGGCATGGGCGAGCTTCACCTTGAAATTATTGTTGACCGTTTACTTCGTGAGTTTAAAGTTGAAGCTAACGTTGGTGCACCTCAAGTTGCATACCGTGAGACAATTCGTCGCCAAGTTGAACAAGATACAAAATATTCTCGTCAATCTGGTGGTAAAGGTCAATTCGGTCATGTTAAAATTAGAGTTGAGCCTAATGAAGCAGGCAAAGGTTATGAATTTGTAAATGCAATCACAGGTGGTGCTATTCCTAAAGAATACATCAACCCTGTTGACCAAGGCATCCAAGGCGCTATGCAAGCCGGTGTTTTGGCAGGTTATCCTGTTGTTGACGTTAAAGTTACACTATATGATGGTTCTTACCATGAGGTTGACTCTTCTGAAATGGCATTTAAAATCGCTGCATCGATGGCGTTTAAAGATGCTATGAAAAAAGCAGACCCTGTTATTTTAGAGCCTATCATGAAAGTTGCTGTTATCGTTCCTGATGATTACATGGGCGATGTTATTGGCGACGTAAACTCTCGTCGTGGACAAATTCAAGGCACAGAAGCAAGAAGCGGTTCACAACAAATTGATGCACAAGTTCCACTTTCAAACATGTTCGGCTATGCAACAGACTTGCGTAGTAAAACACAAGGTCGTGGACAATATTCAATGGAACCCAGCCATTATATCGATGTTCCTAAGAGCATTGCTGAATCAATTATGGCAGGAAGAACCAAAAAAGACAACTAAATGTAAATTAATTGATAATACAGTGATAAAACACTTGATTTTTCTTAATGTATTTAGTAAAATAACTAATATAAACAAACGTCCAATATAAAGGAGGATAAATTAACAATGGCAAAAGCTAAATTTGAACGCAATAAACCCCACGTTAATATCGGTACAATTGGTCACGTTGACCACGGCAAAACAACTTTAACAGCTGCTATCACTAAAGTTCTTGCAATGAAAGGTGACGCAGAATTCACAGATTACGCTAATATCGATAAAGCTCCTGAAGAGCGTGAACGCGGTATTACAATCAACACAGCTCACGTTGAGTACGAGACAGATGCACGTCACTATGCTCACGTTGACTGCCCAGGACATGCTG
>CAYJGV010000004.1:0-19457 GCA_964369715.1 uncultured Bacteroides sp.
GATCCCAAAAGCAAAGATCCATTCACATTTAAGTTTTATAATCCCGAGGAAATTATTTGTGGAAAAACAATGAAAGAACAACTTAAATTTGCTTTAAGCTATTGGCACACAATTTGTGCAGGCGGCCTTGATATGTTTGGCGGCGAAACCATGAGCAAAAAATTTGCCGATGATGAAATGGCACAAGCAAAAGCTAAAGTTGACTTTGCTTTTGAATTGATGGGAAAATTAGACATTGAATATTATTGTTTTCATGATGTGGACATTGCACCTGAGGGCGAAACACTTGAAGAAAGTGTAAAATATCTTGAAGAAATTACAGATTATCTACTTGAAAAACAAAATGCAACAGGCATTAAACTGCTTTGGGGCACAGCGAATAATTTTTCTGCAAAAAAATTCATGGCTGGCGCAGGTACATCGCCAAGTGCCGATGTTTTTGCAATTTCAGCAGGTAAAATAAAAGCGGCAATCGACGCTACAATTAAGCTTGGCGGAACAGGTTATGTTTTCTGGGGCGGCCGAGAAGGCTATGACACTTTAATTAACACCGAAATGGGATTAGAACTAGATAACCTTGCAAGGCTTCTTACAATGGCAAGAGATTATGGCAGAGCAAAAGGATTTAAAGGCGATTTTTACATAGAGCCAAAACCGAAAGAACCTACAAAACATCAATATGATTTTGACGTTGCTACATGCATTTCATTCCTTCAAAAATATAATTTGATGGACGATTTTAAAATGAATATTGAAGCTAATCACGCAACACTAGCCGGGCACACTTTCCAACATGAATTGAGAACAGCAAGAGTAAACAATGTGTTTGGCTCTATAGATGCAAACCAAGGCGATATGCTGCTTGGATGGGATACAGACCAATTCCCAACTAATGTGTATGATGCAACATTTTGCATGTATGAAGTTTTAAAAGAGGGCGGTTTCACAAACGGTGGCTTAAACTTTGATGCAAAATCAAGAAGGCAATCAAACACATTCGAGGACATCTTACTTGCCTATATTGCCGGTATGGACGCATTTGCACTGGGACTTAGAAAAGCAGCGGCAATTATTGAAGATGGCAGGATTGATGATTTCGTCAAAAATAGATATGCTTCATATAATGATGGTTTTGGCAAAGAGCTTTTAGATGGAAATGTCACACTTGAAAGCGCATATGAATATGCGAAAAACCTGAAAAATGTCGAAGTGGACTCAGGAAGACAAGAATATTTAGAAAATATCATGAACGAAATAATGTTTAAAGGCTAAATTGATAATTACTTCTTAAATAGAAATTTTATTTTGCCTGAAAATTTCGACACACTGCGTGTAGGCAAATTTGTCTGCACGTAGTGCATTTATAATAAAACAAGGAGACTTACAATGTTTTTGGGAATAGATTTAGGCACATCTAGCATAAAAATTCTGCTTGCAAATAACAAGGGTGAAATTATAGATAGTCAAAGCGCTGAATATCCGATTTCATACCCCAAAGAAGGATGGAGTGAGCAAAACCCGGAAGATTGGTGGCTGAGTTTTAAAAATGCAGCAAAAGAGATGGGAAAACGCACATACATGAGCAAAATTGAAGGCATGAGCTTTTGTGGACAAATGCACGGACTTGTTTTGCTTGATGAAAATGATAATATTATAAGGCCGGCACTTTTATGGAATGATGGAAGAACTGTAAAAGAATGTGATTATTTAAACAATGAAATCGGAATGGATAAACTTATTTCTTTCACAGGAAACAAAGCGCTTACAGGCTTTACAGCGCCAAAAATTTTATGGGTGAAAAACAACGAAATTGAAAATTTTAATAAAATTGCAAAAATTATGTTGCCAAAAGACTATATACAATATAAATTAAGTGGGGTTTTTGCATCAGATGTTTCGGATAACAGCGGCACATTATACTTTGATGTTAAAAATAAAAAATGGTCTGCCGAAATGCTTGAAATTTTAGGCATAAATGAAAATATGCTTGGTAAATCATACGAAAGTGTAGATGTAGTTGGCTGTGTAAAAGATGATATTGCGACGGAATTAGGTTTTTCAACATCGGCGAAGATAATCATCGGCGGCGGAGACCAAGCCATGGGTGCAATAGGCACAGGTACGATAAAACCGGGACAAATTTCTATATCTTTGGGAACTTCGGGCGTGATTTTTATAAATGCAGATGAATTTGTCGAAGATGAAAACGCGGGACTTCATTCTTTTTGCCATGCAAACGGAAACTATCACTTGATGGGTGTAACTTTGGCTTGTGCAGGCACAACTAAATGGTGGGTTGAAGATGTGCTAAAAACAAAAGACTATGATAGCGAATTTGAGGGAATTAGCGAAATGCCAATTTCACAAAATCTGTTGTTTTTGCCATATATGATAGGAGAGCGTTCGCCCATAAACGACCCAAATGCCAAAGGCACATTTTACGGCTTGAATTTAATGCATGAAAGAAAAGACATAACAAAAGCAATTATCGAAGGCATTTGCTTTTCCCTAAAAGATTGCCTTTGTGTTGCCAACAGTGGCGGTGTTTATCCGAAATTTGCAAGAATTATTGGCGGCGGTGCAAAATCGAATGATTGGCTGCAAATGTTATCGGACATTTTGGATTTGGAAATCCGTACAATTAATACATCAGAGGGTGGTGGTTTAGGTGCGATTATTCTTGCCATGACTGCTTGCGACAAATTTGAAAATATAGAACAAGCTTGTGATACGCTTATATCCGAAACAAGCATGTTTACACCAAATGCCGAAAATGTAAAAAAATATAAAGATAAATTTGTGAAATATAAAGAGCTTTATCAAAAAGTTAAATAAGTTTATTTTATAAATGATAAAAATGGCGGTGACGAGGAAACTCGTTGCCGCCATCAGCGTGTCAAAAAAGTATAGCGTTTCGCCATAATAACGAATATTAAAAGTTTTACAAAATTTTTTACAAAAAATTTCGGGGTCTTGGGGTAGCGCCACAAGGTGTTTTTCGAAGAAAACGCAATCTTTTACCATTTTTAAATATAATATCAAATAATATTTACACAAAGTATGATAACAAGTAAAAGAAAAAATCCACTAAAATATGAAGATATTACAACTTTATCATAAATTTGTCTATTTTTAATATATGGCTAATAATATATAATTGATGACATAAGAATTATTATTGCGATAGTTGGAGGAAAAAATTATGACACGTTGTTTATCTTGCATGGAGATGTTTGAAAATAATTCAAACATTTGCCCAATTTGCGGCTATGTGCAAAATACACCACCGAGAGAAGCTTATCATTTAAATCCCGGCATAGTTTTAAACGAGCGCTATTTAGTCGGCAGAGTTTTAGGATATGGCGGTTTTGGTGTGACTTATATTGGCTTTGATGCGAAATTAGAGCGCAAAATTGCCATTAAGGAATTTTTACCAACAACATTTGCCACACGTTTGCCCGGAGATACCCATTTGACAGTTTATAACAGCAATAATGCAAACGAACAATTTGGCGCTGGGTTAAACCGCTTTGTGCAAGAGGCGCAAACTTTGGCACAATTTAACGGAATACCGGGCGTTGTGGATATTTATGACACTTTTGTTGGCAATAATACAGGCTATATTGTAATGCAATATTTAAAAGGCAGTGATGTTAAAAATATAATTGCATCACAAGGTTTAATGCAATATGAAATGGCAAGAGATATTATTTTAAGTATTTGCGATACTTTAATGCCAATACATGCACAAAATATAATTCACCGTGACATAAGTCCTGATAATATATACATTACCGAAATGGGAGAAATTAAATTACTTGATTTCGGTGCGGCACGCTATGAAAGCGCAGTTAACTCTAAAAGTTTATCTGTTATTTTAAAAAGTGGCTATGCGCCCGAAGAACAATACCGCTCTAAGGGTGAACAAGGGCCGTGGACAGATGTTTATGCACTTGCTGCAACTTTTTATAAAATGCTTACAGGGCAAACGCCACCCGATAGCATGGAAAGAGCAATAAGAGACGAAATTATCGAGCCATCAAAATTTGGTGTCGCTTTGCCACCATCGGCTGAAAACGCCCTTATGAATGCGCTAAACGTCAATGTCAGTGATCGCACTAAATCAATTTACGAATTTAAAATGTCACTTATAAACGACGGCACACAGCGTGTTGTTGTTAAAACGAAAAAGGAATCCGCTAAAGTGCCGCTTGGTGCAAAAATAACAATAGGACTTTGTTCGGTATTGCTCGGTGCACTTGGCATTTATGCGGCAAATGGCGGATTTACAAGCGACGAAGAACCCGAGACAATTGTCGTTGGCGGTACACAGCTAGAGGATATAAAAGCGACAGAAGAGGAGGGCATTACAAGTGTGCCGGACTTTACAGGAATGACTATGCCCGAAGCTGAAACTGCGGCAGAAGAAGCCGGATTAACGATAGTGATAGACAGAAAATTTATAACTAATGATGTGATTGATGAGGCGGTTATTTTCGACCAAGAAATTACACCTGGCGAGAGTATAGAAGAGGGCAGTGTTATAAATATTCTTTTACATGTGGGCGACCCAATCAATGCTATAGCAAGAGGGGATATTGAAGACGTTTATGGGATGGACCCAAGAGATGCCGCTGAGTATTTAGATGATTATAAAAATGTTATGACAGCAGAAGATTACGAGCGAGAAGACGGTCCCATGTTCAAAAACTATGAAAATCGTGAAGAGATATACGGAAGCGACCCTTTTAATACTTTTATGTATAATCCGAATTATATCGAGGTTCCCTCAAGCCCAGAGGAGGCAGGCAAAGTTATAAGCATAGAACAATTTGACGAAACATCGGGAATTGTAGGCAATTATTACTTTACAGTGGGCACAGGCACACAAGAGCATATTTATGGCTCGTTTAATAACGCACAATTTATTTATGATGAACAGTGGCAGAATTATTGCATTAGCGTTTTAATTGAAGGCAACGAAGATGATTCGGCACTGTTTGAGTATGCAGTTATGGTTTCTTTAGACGGTGGTACAACATACGAAGAAATGTCAAGATTAGATGGGTATCTATATGAAAATGAAGATATTGCCATGCATGTAAATGCAAGCAATAAGGGTTTTTATAATGAAGAATATATTGGCAAAGAAATGATTGTGAAAGTCGATAGATATTTATCTTCTACAGGTATGCTTTTGGATAGTTATGTTCTTGAAAAACCATTTTTAATAACACAGCATTTAAGCGAAATTACTGTAAACGATGTGCAAAAATTAAGCTTTGAAGATGGGAAAAACCTTGCAGCATCCGGAGATATAAGCTTTGTGTACGATAGTGTTTTTGGCAATAATTCGGTTTTTGATTTAAGCCAAGAAGATTTTGAACTATATTATCAAACATATAAAATCACAGGTAATTTTGTCGCTGGTGTGGCGTATAATGTGAATTTAATATATTCCGGGCTTTTTATTGAATGCAAAACAGATGGAGAACTTTATTTTGTAAGCAACAGCGAATATGGTGCATTTACAAGCATAGAACTTGATGAAATTGCCGACGAAGTTGATATATCGGGTGATGTTATAAAATATGCTTTGCACAAACCATATTTTTTTGAAAATGAATAGCCAAACCGATGCAATCCGAACCCGTTTTATGCCAAAGGCTTGGCTAGTGGAATAATAGCCGGATAAGAGTGTCATTCTGAACGAAGTGAAGAATCCGAACTTATTTGTCATAAAATCAATATACCCAAATTTGAAAGGAAAACACAATGGAAAACATTTGCTTTAATTGTTTTAATAACACAAGCGGCTTTGGTGTTTGCCCTTACTGCGGCTATGTAGAGGGCACACCAAACACACCTGAATTTTCTCTGCAACCAAAAACAAGGCTTTGGGGAAGATATTTAATAGGTACGGTTTTGGGAATAGGTGGCTTTGGCATTACATATAAAGCTTTTGATACTCGCCTTTCAAGTGTTGTTGCGATTAAAGAGTTTTTTCCGCAAAATCTCGCAAGCCGTATACCGGGAGAATTAATAATGCGTCTTTTTTCAGGCGAGGGTGAAAAAAACTATCAAATTCATAAACAACGTTTTATTGAAGAGGGAAAGAATCTTGCGAAATTTACAGGTGATGCCCACATTGTAAATGTTTTTGATGCTTTTGAAGATAATAATACCGCCTATATTGTTATGGAGTATCTTGAGGGCTCAACTTTAAAAGAATATTTACAGCAAAGCGGCGGAGCACTAGAGCCACAACTTGCAAAAACAATAACAGAGGGCATATTGCAAGGTGTAAAATCCATACATTTAAAGGGTATTATTCACAGGGACATAAGCCCTGATAATATTTATCTTTTAAAAGATGGCAGGGTGAAAATATTAGATTTTGGCGCTGCACGTTTTGCCGCCAAAGATGAGTGGACACAAAGCGTTGTAGTTAAAAAAGGATATGCTCCTCCAGAACAATATCGCAATAATATGCGCCAGACAGAACTGATTGATTTATACGCTGTGGGTGCAACTTATTATAAAATGTTAACGGGAAAAACACCGGAAGAAAGCATCGAACGCTGGGTGAAAGACACGCTTGTGCGCCCATCAAAGCTTGCAGTGGGAATAGACGAACAAACCGATAAATTGATAATGAAAAGCATGGCATTAAAGCTTGAACTTCGCTTTAAAAATGCCGATGCAATGCTTGGGGCGTTATGTGGCAGTACAAATTATGATTATCCCGAACAAGAGCTTAAAAAAATAAAGCGCAGACAATTTATTGGTGTATCAATTGCGGCGGTAATGCTTTGTTCTGTAATAGGTTTTGCGGCATGGGGATTTTTGGGCGCAAGTTCGCCACCGCCGACAATAGTTGAACTTGATGACACTTTAGCCGATATGCAAACACAGGCGGAAACAATAGTTTTTGCCGTTGAAGAAAATGATAATAAAAATAATGTATATGGCGAATTAGCACAAGAATTTATGAATATTTACCCCGAGCACGAAATAATATTGCAAAGTGTAAGTAATACAAGCGAGGGCGCAAATGCAGATATTGCACTCGGTGAAGACGTGTTCGCGCAAAGTGCAGATTTATCTCTTCTTGCAAGCGGACTTGATGGCAAGCTTTACTATAATTTAGGCAGTGGCATAAATTTAAATGGCAATAACAGCAATATCGAGCAAATGCCTGTTGGGTTCGAGCTTTTCATCGCTGCTGTACCGCAAAAAATGGCAGAAGATGAAATTTTCGCACTGCCCGATGAAATTCTCTCAATGGATGACTATTGGCAATTGCAAAATGAAACAGGATTTCAACTTTTGCATATAAACGAATTTATTGAAGTGGCAAAATTTTATCTGCCTGCGCTTTTGGACGAAGATAATAATTACACCCCTGAGGGATGGCAAGATGATGTCAAAAAATTTGCAGAATTTAACTATAGAACAGGATATATGGAAATTTTAAACGACCCATATAGGTTAAATAAATATGCCGATGAAGAATTAGCTGAAGATTTTTACAAAGGCAAAATTTTAACATTTCCTATAAGTGGAGAAGCTTTTTCTCAAATAAGCTCAATTAATGCAAAACTTGTGCCATTTTTAAATCAAGGTGAAAATGGCGAGCAAATAAGGGGCAACAGCGATAATTATCTAATGAGTGTAAACGCACAAAGCACAGAAAACAAACAGCTTGTTGCAATGCAGTTTATACATTTTGTTTTAAGCGAGCAAGGGCAAACTATTTTGCATGTACAAAATGAAAACGCACTGCCATTAAACAAAACAGCAATGCAAAGCATGTACACAAGCTATCCACAATTAGAAAATTTACAGGAGTATTTCGATTACGAAAGAGCGGAATATAGCAATTTTGATATAAACAATTTGGATGAACAGTTTATTCAAACACTTGAAAAAGCAAGTTATGTGAATAATAATAACAAAGAAAGTGAATTTGAAATAAAAATGTTTGTTGTTATTCCCGGTTTGCATGTTGAAACCAGCGATTTAAACGAAAACTTTGTAAATGAAGTTGTGGATTATTTTATGAATTATTAGCTATTGCTACAATTAGATAAAATAATGTATTAATGTGAAAATTTTAAAATATCTTAAGATATTACAAACTTATCATAATCTACTCCATTTTTTAAACCGTATATGTGATGTATAATATACTCAAACATCAATTAAAAATAAAAAAGGGGATATCATGACAAATTTTTGCCACAATTGCTTTGCAACAATAAACGATGAAGACAAATGTAATATTTGCGGATACATAGCGTTAAACGATGCAAATGCGGGCACAATGCTTCGCCCGGGCACAATTTTAACCGGCAAATATAAACTTGGGCGCCCACTTGGGGCAGGCGGTTTTGGCATTACTTATTTGGCTCAAGATATCCAAAATGGGCAAAAAGTTGCCGTTAAAGAATATCTACCGGCTGGTTTTGCAATGAGAATGGGCGACGGACAAAGCGTTGCCGCCTCCGGTGAAGACAATAAAAAAATGTTTTTGCATGGCCTTGAAGTTTTTACAAGAGAAGCAAGAACCCTTAAACTTTTTGCAGGCGCAAATAATATAGTGCAAGTTATGGATTCCTTCGACGCTAACGGAACATCATATTTTGCAATGGAATATTTAGACGGTATAACTTTAGGTGGCCTTACAAAAGCAAGCGGCGGCAAATTGAATGTGGAAAATGCCATTGAAATTTTACGCCTAACAGCAAGCGCACTTTCAAGTGTACACGCACAGGGAATGCTCCACAGGGACGTAAGCCCTGAAAATATAATTATTACAAAACAAGGAAATTTAAAATTAATAGATTTTGGTGCAACAAGATATTTTGTAAGCGAAAAAAGCCGCAGTTTATCAGTCGTTTTAAAGGCAGGGTTTGCACCACCTGAACAATATTCAAGCAAAGGCAATCAGGGCCCTTGGACAGATTTATATGCGCTTTGTGCAACTTTTTACACTGTTATTGCAGGTAAGCGTTTACCAGATGCACCTGACAGGCTGGCAAATGCCGCAATAGATAATTTAAGGGCGTATGGTGTTCCGACAAGTGTTGCAATGGCAGTTGAAAGCGGTTTAGCACTTGATTATAGGGTGCGTCCACAAAATATGAATGATTTTTTTGGCAGACTTGGCATTTCTGAACCACCACCGCAAGTGCAACAAGCGCCACCGCAAGTGCAAAAAGCGCCACCGCAAATGCATCAAGCGCCACCGCAAGTGCAACAAGTGCCACCGCAAGTGCAACAAGTGCCGCAAAATCATAATTATCCAATGCCGCAACATTTAAATACTAAAGATTTAAATGTATTGACCACACCGTATGTTTCAATTGTAAACAGTGTGCATGGTACAGATAAATGGATTTTACCCAAAAATATAGCAATGAAAATTGGACGTTCTTCAGAAAGTTGTAATATTGTTATAGATAATAAAAGCATAAGCAGAATTCATTGCGAATTGCGATATGACGATAAACAAGTGTCGTTTTTTCTGGTAGATTTATCTTCAAACGGCACTTATATAAACGGCAACAGGCTTTTAAAAGACAATGCTTATAAACTTTTGCCTGGCAATAGATTTAGCATTGCTGCAAATGAATGTGTTTTAGAGGTTGGATTATGTTAAAATTTTTCAAACGTAAAAATAAAAAACAAGATGAGATAATACCCAAAATGCCGGTGATGGAAGACGGCGTAACGGTTAATTTATCTTATGAAGATTTAGAGGATTTGCAAAATGTAAAAAGTGATGAAAACGTATTTCCCATAATTGAAGAAAATTTTGCAATAAACACAGTTGCAATGTCGCATATAGGCACAAGGAAATATCAACAAGATGCCTTTTATGTAAGCCCTCCAACGAATGAAAACAGCGCATTGGCGGTGCTTTGCGACGGAATGGGCGGCATGGATAGCGGAGAACTTGCCAGCGCGGAAATTATCCAACATTATGCAAAATTCCTTCACGATTTCGAGCAATATGAAGATATACCACAATTGCTATTGAAGGCAACTTACACAGCAAATGATATAATGCATGAAAAATTTGTTTCACAAGGGCAAGCGGCAGGAACAACACTGGTTTGCGCATGCATTAAAGAAGATAAATTATACTGGGTAAGTGTTGGAGACAGTCGTATTTATCTTGTAAGAGATAAAGAGCTTGCAAGGCTTACAAAAGACCATAACTATGCATTGCAATTACAACAGCAAGTGCAAAATGGTGAAATATCCCAGCAAGCGGCAGATAATAACCCGCAAAAAGAAGCGCTTGTAAGTTATTTAGGTGCACCAACTCTTGAAATGATAGATCTTTCAAATGCCCCTTTCAAACTTATGCAAAACGATGTTATTCTGCTTTGCAGTGACGGTGTAACAAAAAGCCTTAGCGATGAGGACATTTTAAATATATTAAGCGAGCCGTTAACCTTAAAAGAAAATATTCACAGGCTTGTAATTTCGGCAGTGGATGCAGGTTTTAACTCGCAAGACAACACAACGGCAGTGCTTATGAAATATAACGGCAATCAGTGATAATGAAAAGTAAGACCCCACATTATCATTCTTAGCAAAGCAAAGAATTTATTAAAACTAAACGTTGTTGGAATTTCAGGCTATGAAAAACATACGAATTAAATAAAATGTTTTAATTAGTTTGATATTATAAATACATTAATTAATAAAAGGAGTTTTTTATATGAATTTAGTCAGATGTAACAGTGGACATTTTTATGACAGCGAGGCTTTTGGAAGCTGCCCTCATTGCTCGGGCGCACAAATGGGCAATAATAATTTAACAATGCCATTACAACAAAGCGGTAATGATGAAGTAACCGTTGCACTAACAACCCCCCCACCACCACAGGGTGCACCGGCAGCAGTGCCTGTTTCAGCACCACCTGTACAACAGCAAGGCGGCTCTTTACAAGATGCTGTAAATGCCGCAGTGCAAGCACCACTAGCACCTGTTTTGGACGATGACAATAAAACCGTAGGCTTTTTCTCTTCTGCAATTGGCAAAGAGCCTGTTGTCGGCTGGCTTGTTTGCACAAAAGGCGAGCATTTTGGCGAAGACTTCCGCCTAAAAAGTGGTAGAAACTTCATCGGACGTTCGGGCGATATGGATGTTAGCATCACAAAAGACAACACAGTTAGCAGAGATAGGCACGCAGTTGTGGTTTATGAGCCAAGAGGCAATTTGTTCTTAATGCAACCGGGAGATAGCAAAGAGCTTTGCTATTTAAACGATAATGTAGTTTTAAGCCCACAGCCGCTTAAATCTCACGATAAAATTTTAATTGGCAAATCAGAATTGATGTTTGTGCCATGCTGTGTAGACGTTTTTGTTTGGGATACTGAGAATTAATTATAAATAATAGGAGGATTATATCATGGAATTATTAGGTAGTTTAGCAGCAGGTTTTGCTGCATTAGGTTCAATAGCAATTATTTTTGGCTGGGTTTCAAGCTTTTTTATAGGTATCGCACTTTGGATTTTCGATGGTTTCACTTTAATGTACCAAGGACGCAAAGCAGGGCTGGATAAAGACTGGATGGTTTTTGTGCCATTTGCAAAAACAATTTACAAATTAAAAATTACAGGTGAGCAATGGTGGAAAATGTTCATTTTCCAAGATTATCCGTTATATGCAGTGATTTTATTTGTACTTATATTAGCAATAAGCGCATTTAAATGGATGACACTTGCTGTAATAGTTGTATCGGTTTATCTACTGGCTGTTCTTGCTTACAATGTTTATTGGAGATACAAATTTTTCATCGCATTTGATGTAAAACCACATTTAGCACTTTGCGTATTAATCCCTGTTCTTTATATTTACTTAGAGATAATGGATATTTTAATTGCATTCACAAATAATTACGATTTCGGCGGCACAGCTAAAGCACAAACAGTAAAAGGTGCGGCACAAAACTTTGTTAATGTGCCACAATCACCTCAAATGGCAGGCGGTGCACCACAACCAATGCAAGTAAAACCCGGCACAATTTCAGGCTTAAGCGGAATGTACGCAGGACAAAGTATACCACTTGCTCCAAACGAGCCACTATTAATTGGCAGAGACGGCACATGCCATTTAATCATTGATAAAAATGCAGAAAAATTAAGCCGTAAACATTGTAGCATAATGTATAATGCACAAACAAATTCATACATGGTTACAGATTACTCCAGCAACGGCACTTATATCGATGGCGGCAATCGCCTTGTTGCAAACATGGCAACACAAATGCAATGCGGTACAGTTATCGCCCTTGGCAACAGAGAAAACACATTTAGACTAAATTAATATAAATTCATATAAAGCGGGTTCTTCGTCCTTAGCAACCGGCTTAAACAATGACGAAGAACCCGTGAAATTTATTTGCGGCAAGAAAGGAATAGCTGAAAATATGATTACATATTCATTTTTAAGTGAACCCGGTGAAAGAGCAAAAAATGAAGACAGCATAACAATATGCACAGGCGATAACGGCAATTTATTTGTGCTGTGTGATGGCCTTGGCGGACATGGCTCGGGAGAAGTGGCAAGCAATGCTGCAACCGAAGCGGCAAAAGCTGTTTTTTATTCACAGACACTTGCGGCAGATGTGCTTTTAACGCTTTGCGTTGAAAGTGCACAAAGAGAAATATATAAAATACAGCAGCAAGCACAAAGGTTTGATGCATGTAAAACCACAATAACGCTTTTGCTTATAAAAGATAATATTGCACATTGGGCGCATGTGGGCGATAGCCGGATTTACATGTTCCATAAAAACAAAATTATTTCAAGAACATTAGACCACAGCGTGCCACAAATGCTTGTGATGCAAGGCGAAATAAAGGAAAAAGATATACGCTTTCACGAGGATAGAAACAGGCTTATAAGGGTTTTGGGCAATGATGAATTACCACCCAAAATAGATTTTGCAAACCCTGTTTCACTTTTGCCAAACACTGCGTTTTTGCTTTGCAGTGATGGCTTTTGGGAATGGTTAGACGAAAAAGAAATGATTAAATGCCTTAAAAAAAGCAAAGAAGTAAACACATGGGTTTCTTTAATGAGAGAAATTGTAGTTAAAACAGGTAGAGGCAATAACATGGATAATTTTTCCGCAATTGCGGTTTATATTTCTTGAAAAGGGTGGAGTTATGGCTGTAGTAAGATGTGAAAAAGGGCATTTTTTTGATAATGAAAAATTTGATACATGCCCACATTGTGCAGTGCCGCTGCCAAAAAAAAGAATGATTAGCAACGAGATGACACAATATGGTGCATCTGAAAGTTTTATGCAAAGTTCATCTTCCGGCACAGGTTTTAGAATAGATTTAGGTATGCCGCAGGCAAACGATGAAAGAACCGTAGGCATTTATAAAGAAAAAATGGGCATAGAGCCTGTTGTAGGCTGGTTTGTATGCATTAAAGGTAAAGAAAAAGGCAGGGCTTACAATTTGCACGTTGGCAGAAATTTTATCGGCAGGAATGTTAAATCGGATATAGCTATACCCGATGATGAAAACGTCAGCGGTGAAGATCATTGCTCGGTGGTGTTCGAGCCAAATAAGATAATATTTTTATTGGCAAGGGGTAAAGGCGAAGTTGTGCTTGTTAATAACAGCCCGCTTGAAAACAGCTGTGTTTTAAAAGGCGATGAAGTGATAGAGATAGGTTCGTCTATGTTTACTTTTGTGCCTTATTGTAAAGAGGGTAGAGTATGGTAAAGAAAATAATAACGATAATATGCATTTTTATGCTTGTTTTCGTTTTAAATATATCGGCGTTTGCCGCAGAAGAATTAAGAATAGAGCAATTTGCATCAAAAATGCCCGAGGTAGATGTTTATTTTTACTCAGAGCAAAAACCCGAGGCAAGTGATGTAAAATTAAGTGTGGGACAGCGTGAAATTACAGCGAGTGAAATTTTAACGCAAAGTGAATCAAATGTTATACACCATTATTTTTTGGTGGATACATCAACTTCAACAACAAGCGCTCAAATAGAGGCGGTTAAGCAAAGCATAAATGACTTTGCATCGAATAAAAACCCAAATGATACAGTTACACTTATAACTTTTGGCGTAGAGGTAAACGCTTTGCTAGAGCGTGAAACAAATAGTGAAACTATAATTGAAACCGCATCTACTATGCAGGCAAATGAAGCAGGCACACTTTTTTTTGATGCAATTGCAATGGTTTCTAATTTAGCAAAAAGTGAAGATATAGCAACACAGCGTAAACTTTTATATGTTTTTTCAGATTCGGTAGATTATAATTTGGGTGGCTATACCGACACAGAAACACTGGATTTATTATTAGAGGCAAATTTGCCACTTTACGCTTTTGGCTTTGATAATGGGACAAAAGAAAATCTTGATAATTTCGGTGCGCTCGCCAGAATGTCAGGCGGTGCGATAAATATTGTAAATGCGCAAAATTTACAAGAACAATTTGCGCAAAACACAAATTATGTAAATAGCGATGTTTATATTGCAAAATTTGATACAGGCTCTAATATTCTGCCCGATAGCAGCACAGAAATAACACTGAATGTTATGGGTGAGGTGAAAAATTTTACACCTACTTTCAATTATTTTGTGCCGGATAACACAGAACCGCAAATTATATCGGCTGTGCAAAAATCGGAAAATACGCTTGAAATTATATTTTCCGAGCCTTTAAGCGGTGCGAATTTACGTGAAAATTACATAATTTTAACCGAAGATGGCACACCTGTAGGCATTGAAAGTGCGGCATATGAAGACGCAAAAATGACAGTTTTGCTTACATTGAATGTTCCGAAGAGTGGCACACTTAGCATCAAATGTGAAAATATAACAGATTTATCACGAGAGAATAATAAGGTGTCAAACACTGTAAATGCCGATTTTGAAATTAGTGAAGCAGCGCAAAATCAAGCGGCACAAGGGCAGACAGAACAAAGCACAGCACCGATAGGAGCATATATTTTCTTAGTTGCAATAATTATTACAATTGCTGTTGTAATAATTATTGTTGCAAGTAAAAAGAAAAACATTGCACCACAACAAGTGACAAATGATGCAATAACAATGCCACTTAATAACCCACAAATTGTTAATAGTGGTGAAACAGGCAAAGCGCATTTTGTGCACAATAGCAATAAAAACATTATATTAGAAGTTGTTAACACTTCAGGCGCCGGAAAACGTGTAACTTTACCTATAGCAAAAACCATGTTTGTGGGAAGAAGCGACATTTGTGACGTTGTTTTTGATGATATAAAAATGAGTAGACAGCATTTTGTAATAGAGGAAAATAATGGCGCATATACAATAACAAATTTAAGCAATGGTGGCACTTTATTAAATGGTGTGCCCATAAACAGTGCACGCCAACTAAATCATGGTGATAGAATACAAGCTGGAAACCACACAATTGTGTTTATTATACCAAGGTGATTTTAACACAATTTATAATGGATTTAAGAAGTGTTGATATATACTTACAAAATAAATATTAGTGTTTTGTGTTAACAACATAAGTAGGAGGCTTAATATGAAAAAGATTAAATTCAGGAGCATATTTATTGCAGTAATTTTGTGCTTAAGTTTGCTTTTCACTGCTTGTAGTGAAGCAATAGAAATGGCTGTGGATAGTGAAAGCATTGAAGAATCAATTGAAGAAAGCGTGCAAAATGCTGCAACGGGATTTTTTGACAGCATAATAAATGCCATTTTTCCAATAGATGATGAAGAGGGAAGAAATATGTTTGAAGTTTTTGGAGATGCTTCACAGGATATTTTCGACCTTGAAAACACTGATGAAGCCTTAAACAGCGAAGGGGACGAGGCTAGTGAAAACAGCGAAGATGAAACAGAATTTAAAGAAGATGAAATAATACAAGAAAATCCAGAAGATGATGCTGTGGAAGAAGAGGCAAAACCCGAAGAAATAATCATAAACGAAAACTTTAAAAACGCTATTTTAAACGATAATGGACATATAAAACAAATACACTCCGGTTTTAGCGGTGAAATAATGGCGGAATTATTTATGGGTGGGATACCTATAATTTATTATAACCAGCCATCACAAAGCACCCTTACATATTATCAATTTGTAATGGATGGCACAGATTTACATAGTATATGGGCAAATGCAAGCTCATTAAACGATAGAGGAATGCCAAATTACAATTTATTTCCTGATACTTTTGTTGTAGAGTTCATGTCACATGCTTCGCCAACGATGATAAAAGATGTCTTTCCAAATGCGCCGCAAGAAATTGCAGGCAGTCGTTCAATAGACGATTTAAACGCTTATCTAGGTGTTGAAAACGAAGGCGAATTTATACCGGGAGAATCGAATGCTGTTATGACGGTTAGCGATAAATATGTTTACACTTATCATTATGATGGCATAACAATAATAGCATCGGGCAGTGAAGAAAATATTATCAATCAATTTATAATGTATGAAATTGGCAACGAGCCGGATTACTTAATTTATTAAAATGTTATTATTTTGATATTTTGGCATTTTGACATGAAATTAAAAGGGGCTGTGATGAAATCACAGCCCCTTTAGCCTTGTCATTCCGAGTGAAGCCGAGGAATCCGTTCTCCTAGGCAACCCTTGTCATTCCGAGTGAAGCGAGGAATCCGTTTCCCCCACGCAGTGGGTTTTGAATAATGTTTTTGCAAAATACAAATTTAAAAGCCTTGTTTAATTATAGGCAAAGTTAAAACAATATTTGTGCCTTTACTTTTTGTCGAGTAAATTTTCATGCCAAAATCTTTTCCAAATAGGTAAAATATTCTTTTTTGAATATTCAAAAGAGCAATTCCGCTTAAGCCTTCCGAAATTTTTTCGTTTTCTATATTTTCAAGCTTATGGTTCAAATTTTTAAGTTGTTCTTTTTTTATTCCCACACCGTTATCGGAAATTACAAATTCGATTGATTCAGACTTTATTTTTCCGCTAATTTTAAGCTTGCCTTCGCTAACGCCCAATAAACCGTGTGTTATAGCGTTTTCTACAATGGGTTGCATCAACATTCTAGGTAAATAATAATCATCAAGTTCATCGTCAACTTCAAAATTAACGGTAAATGCTCCGGGATAGCGTATAGTCATAATGTCGATATAATGCTCTAAAATATGCATTTCTTCAAAGCCGTTTATATATTCATCGGCATTATTTGCATAGCGCAATAAATCTGAAAGGCCATCGCAAATTTCACCTGCTTGTTTAGCTTTACCTATTTCTGTCAAACGCTTAATATTGTTTATTGTGTTTACGGTGAAATGCGAATTTATTTGTTTTTTCAAGGATAATATAAGCGCTTTTTGCTGTTCAATTTCACTGTTTTGCATCTTATATTGCATAGAATATAAATCATCTTTTTGCTCGTTTAAGCGGACTATCATAGAATTAATTCGCTCGACCAATTCGTCAAAATCTTCATGTCCTGTTAAATTTAATGTGTTGCTTCCATAACCAACAAGTTTTGAATTTTCCATAATTTGAATCATCGGTGTGAAAAAACTTTTGCGTAAAAAACGATATATAAAATATTGCAATAAGAAAATTACAAGGAATATCACAAGCGCTAATGCCGTGAAAAACTGCACTATAGTGCTAATTTCACTGCCATCACTCGCAACAAAAACAGAAAATGGGGTGTGGCCGATAGTTTGCAGAATATACGTGTTTTGAAGCGTAATAATAGTATCGAATGAGCTGTTGTTATATTCATTTTCGTTGCAAGTTAAAACTGTGTCACCTGCAATTAGCCCAATTATCAAATTATTGTGTTCATTGTAATCATCAAATAATGTGTTTAATTTCTCAGTATTTATCAAAAATGCAACAGAGCCAATGATATTATTGTTTTCGCTTATGCTACTTACATAGCAAATATAAGATGCTTTTTGTGAAATAATATAAACATGGCTGTTGTCTTGCTTTGAGGAAATAAAATCAATTTCATTTGCGATATCCCCGCTAAGCTCGCCCCTTAAATTTGTATAATCACCTTGCGCATTATAAAGCACAATATTTTCTACAATATTATTTGACATGAAAGCAATATTTAACAAATTCGAAACAATATTGAATTCTTCACTATTGGTGTTTTCAAAATTATCTGATTTTAATAAGTTTTTTACCTCGTTGCGTTCTTGTAAAAGCTCTGCAGTGTGTTCTAAATTTAACAAATCCGATTCAAGTGTTTTTGCAACATTGCTTGAAACTTGCATTGCCATTGAATCGCTGTTTTCACGAATTTTGTCAACCGCATAATAAAAAAATAAGCTTTGGAAAAAAAGCATGGCGAAAAAAAGTGAAAAAAGCGGTATATTAATTTTTGCGCTAAGACGTGTTTTATAACTGGGGTTATTTGCAAAATTAGGCAAAGAAGATTTTGAATGAGCTTTGTTTATGAATTTCATCGATTAATCCCCCAAATCGGTGATAGCTTTAAGGTAAGCCGAGGGCGAATCTCCATAAAACTCTTTAAAAACTTTACAAAAATAATAATAATCCGAATAACCACATTCAAGAGCAACTTCTTTATATGAATTATTTGTTGTAAGCATAAGTTCTATTGCTTTTTTCATGCGAATATTGGTGATATACCTAGTCAAAGTTGAAAAATAATGCTTTGAAAACAAATTGCATATGTAATTTGCATTTAGCCCAAATTGTTTTGATAATGATTCAAGTGTATGTTTTTTTTGAAAATTCCCCTCGATATATTCTATAAGGCTTAAAAAAGATGGGTTTATATTTTCTTTTGCTCTTGCGTTGGGGCGTATTTTTTTAGAAAGCTTTTTACTCATGCGTTCAAGTACGATTTGAACTTCATCTTGATTAATCGGCTTTAACAAATAATCGAAACCGTCCATTCTAAAAAAATCTCTTGAATCCTCAAAACTAGCAAAAGCACTTAAAATAACACTTTCAAAAATTGCCTCGTTTTCTTTTAATTCTTTAATCATTTCAAGGCCTGTCATTCCTGACATTTTTAAATCAGTGAAAACAACATCGGGCTTAAGTGACATTATTTCGTCAATGGCTATTTTTGGGTTTTGAGATGAGCCTATTACTTCAAAACCGTTATCAAGCCATCTTACAGAATTAACAATATCGTTTAAAATCAAAGCTTCGTCATCAACTACATAAACTGTGTACATAAAAGGCCCTCTTTCTTAAAGCAATAAAAATTGTATATTTTTACATTTATGCAATAAAATGTATGCATATTATTTGTATTATACTAAATTTGAAGTTTAATATCAAATTTTTTATTAAAATGCATTAAATAAAAATTTTAGCTTATCATTTCCGATGATATTATCAATTTTCGGCACTATTGTATATTATCTGAGGCAAATTTTGTCGCACTGCCATTCCGAGCGTAGCCGAGGAATCCGCT
>CAYJGV010000004.1:19557-27072 GCA_964369715.1 uncultured Bacteroides sp.
TAGCCGAGGAATCCGCTTCCTTAGGCAAATCGCACTGTCATTCCGAGCGTAGCCGAAGAATCCGTTTTTTTAGTTTTTTACATCTATCGCAAATTTCTCCACGAGAAAAGCTTCTTCTTTTCGGTGGGAAAATAAAAAATCGGTTTGCTTATAAAAGCAAACCGAAAATATTTTAATTATTAATATACGTTTTTAGGTGAAACTAAATCATAATATTCGCTGTATTCAACGTTTAATGAAGAAGATGCTTCATCAAGGTCAGCACTAAATTCTTCAATCATTTCAGTTGTCATATAATTTACAAGTGCATCTTCAATATAGCTTTCTTCCATTGGTAAACGACGAATAATATGATAACCATAGCTTGTTTCAACAATTTCACTTATCGCGTTATCTTCAAGTGCAAAAGCTGCTTCTTCAAATTCAACAACCATTTCGCCCGTTGTAAAATAATAGCCTTCGTCCGGTTGGCCTGGGTCGTTGTTAAATTCTTCTCTTAATGCTTCAAAATCTTCACCTGCATTAATTCGCTCCATTACGCCTTCCGCAACTTCTAAATCTTCAGAGTGATCTTCAGCTGTTGCATCTGTGAAAGGAATTAAAATGTGTTGAGCACGAACATAATTTTCGTTAAAAGAAGCAATTATTGCATCGCCGTATTGCACTTCTATAACTTTATTTGCCAAAATGCTGTTTGTGAAAAGTTCTCTGTATAGTTCTTCTGTATAGTATTGGCTTTCAAGCATAGATAGATATGTTTCTTCACCGCCAACAGATTCTATTAAAAGTTCAATTTCACTATCGATAAAATCTAAATCTTCTTGTGTTAATTCAATATTATTGTCAGCTGCAATTTTGTTAATTGCAAAGCTAGATAAAACACCTATTTCTGTTGCTTCTTTTAATTGGTCTGCAACTGCATCCATATCTTCGCCTTCCATATTCCAAACGCTTGTATCGCCGTAATCAAACATATATCTATTTGATAAATAATAATAACGATATGATTCATAAGGAATTTCTACGCCTTCAACAGTCATAATTGCGTCAACGTCTACTGCTGTTTCGCCATCGTATAAACCTGCCTCGCGAACAGGTAATGGTTCATATGTCTCAACTTCTTCCGTTGCGCTTGTGTCTTCGCTTGTGCTTGCATCTTCAGTGGTTTCTTCACTAGTTGTCTCGCTTGAAGAAGTTTCTTCACTTGCTTGCTCTGAACATGAGGCAAAAAGCATAGTGCAAAGTGCTAACATAAGCACGATACTTAAAAGTGTAGTAATTTTTTTCATCTTGATTCACAAATCCTTTTTTATTTTTTTAGTATTAAAATACCATAAGGGTTTCTTTTTAACACATAATTTGTGTTAACGGTAGAGTAACAGATAAAATTATACCATATAATATAAGCAATAATGTGACAAAAAATTGAATTTTTTAAAAAATCAATTTAATTGTAGGAATTGATAAAATTTCACATACATTAATTTGGTTATTGTGCAATTTAACAAGTGTTAATGCGATTAATTTTAAAAGTTGAAAAAAAATATGTTTTAAAGTATACTTTTAAATATAGGTTTATCAAATTTTTGCATGTAATTAGATGTGGGCTTTCCTCAGTTCACTTCGGCAAATTAACCTAATGAGGATATAAATATATTAAAGCCAATGCAATTTAAAATATCTATTGGCTAAAGGATGAAACAATGAGAACTATCACAGCAGAACAAATATCAAATACAATAAGTGAAATGTGCATAAAAGCGAATATGCAATTGCCAAACGATGTTTACAATGCCATTTGCAATGCGCAAAAAATGGAAACTTTCGATATAGCGAAAAAAGGGCTTGATATTTTACAAGACAATATCAATGATGCAAAAGAGCAAAATTTGCCGATTTGTCAGGACACAGGCATGGCTTGTATTTTTGCTGAAATAGGGCAAGATGTCCACATAGATGGCGACTTTGAAAACGCCGTAAATGAGGGTGTGAGCATAGGATATGAAAGTGGATATCTTCGCAAAAGTGTGGTTTATGACCCTCTTGATAGAAAAAACACAAAAGATAACACACCTGCTGTGATAAATGTAAAACTTGTCAAAGGTGATAAAATTAAATTTACTGTTGCCCCCAAAGGTTTTGGCAGTGAAAATATGAGCAGACTTTGTATGCTAAACCCTTCGGACGGTGCAAAAGGCGTAGAAGATTTTGTGCTTGAAACAGTAAGACTTGCCGGTTCAAACCCATGTCCGCCAATAGTTGTGGGTGTGGGCATAGGCGGAACTTTTGATAAAGTTGCACTGCTTGCAAAACAGGCATTATTAAGGCAAGTAGACAGTAAAAACCCAAACGAATTTTATGCAAAGATGGAAGAAGATTTGCTTGAGAAAATTAATAAAATTGGCATAGGTCCACAGGGTTTTGGCGGAAAAACCACGGCATTAGGTGTAAATATTGAAACATTTGCAACGCATATTGCAGGTTTACCTGTTGCAGTAAATATAAATTGCCATGTAACACGCCATGTGGAGGTGATTTTATAATGGTATATAATTTGAAAACACCTCTTACAAAAGAAGATTGTCTTAAACTTAAAGCAGGGGACATGGTTAAACTTACAGGTACAATATACACAGCTAGAGATGCCGCACACGGCAGAATGATTGAACTTTTGCAAAAAGGTGAAGATTTACCAATCGAAATTAAAAATAATATCATTTATTACGCAGGGCCGACACCGGCACGCCCTAATACTGTTATCGGCAGCGTTGGCCCAACAACAAGCGGAAGAATGGATGCATATACGCCTCAGCTTTTAGACATGGGTCTGTGTGCGATGATTGGCAAAGGTAAACGAAGCGAAAAAGTGATAGATGCCATGAAAAGGAATAATGCGGTTTATTTTGCGGCAACCGGTGGCGCAGGTGCACTAATGGCAAAATGTATAAAATCAGTTGAAATAATATGCTGGGAAGACCTTGGCAGTGAGGCCGTTAGGAAAATGCAAGTGGAAAATATGCCGCTTTTTGTAGCTATTGATGCACATGGAAACGATTTATATAAAATCGGTCCAAAGGAATATTTAAAAACGCTATAAAATGAGGGTTAAATAAAGTAAGGGGGCTGATTTTCATCAGCCCCCTTAAATTTTGCTTAATTCAATTTATTAGCTAAGACCCATAGATTTTTTCAACTCTTCAAGTTCGCTTTCAACGCTTGCGCTTGATGCGTCAGAGCTATATTTGTCCTCGAGTGCTACAGCTTCGTCAACAGGCGCTTTGCTAAGCTCAGCTTCTGCTGATGCAGTGTCAACCATTTTGTTGATTTTGTCTTCCATGCGATTGAAATCGCCTAAAGTTCCTTGTAAATTTGTTGCGCTGCTGCCAAGCTCGTTAACTTTTTTCTGTGCTTCTGCAATAGAAAGCTTAGCTTTAAGCTCGTCTCTACGAGAGTGTAAAGTGCTGATATCGTCAACTAATTTGTCGTGTAATTCGCGCATTTTTGTCGCATTTGCCTTTGCTGCATCATAAGCCATTTTTAGTGTTTGGCCTGTTTTATCAAGCTCTTGTTTTTTGCCTAAAAATACTTTTGCATCGCCTTCGTTGCCTGCTGTCAACGCTTTTTTTGCAAGGTCTGTGTATTTTTCAATCTCTGCTAAGTTTTCGTCATAAACACGTCTTGCACGGCTTTCTTCCGCCATAACGCCTGCTGTTTCTTTTTTAACTTCGTCTAAATCTTCAACTGCTTGCCTTAGGTATTGGTCAATCATTTTTTCAGGGTCTTCTGCTTTGTCAATGATTGCGTTGATATTAGCCTCTAAAATGTCACTTATTCTTGAAAAAATTCCCATTATTGTTGTTCTCCTTCGTTTTTGTTATTATATTTTTCAGCCAGATTTTCGGCACTTGTATCACCGAATTTTTTAAGTGGCTCACTTAACATTTTGTCATATTTTTTATCTTTTTCAGATTGTTGATACATAGACACGCATTTGATAATAAAAGCTGCGCCTGCAACTAATGCTATAATTACTATGATGCCTATAATTAGTAAAATTGGTAAAAGACTATCCATAAATACCTCCATATTCTTTTAGATTTAAATTAATATCTACCGCCGCCACGGCCACCGCTGCTAAAACTACCGCCGCCACGGCTTCCACCGCTACTGCTATTGTTTTTTGGAATAGGTGTTTTAGTAGTGTGTTCGCGTATAAATCTATCGCCACCGGGACCTTGTAAGAATGAATTTTGCTTAATATAATCACCGGCTTCACGTTTTTTAACGGCTGTATTCATTTTGGATATCATAATGCCGGTAACAACAAATGCAATAACTAAACCGACACCTAAACCAATAACCAGTGCAATAACAATGTCAGTACCATCAATGGGTTCGCCTGCATAGGGTACTCCGCTTTCTGCAGCATCTAAAAAATCAATTGAAAGGTCAAGATATCTGTCATAAGCTCCGTAATAGTCGCCATCTGACAAATAGGGGACAATAACATCATCAATTCTATCCAAGGCTTGGTCTGTTACAACTGTAAAAACGTCTTCACGGCTTATCGTCATATATTCACGCATTGATGTATCTTGCGCAAAAACAAGTCCGTCACGGCTTAAATCTAAAGCATAGTGGAATTCTGCATAGTTTTCCAAAGTTTCGCCATAAGTATCAGTGGTTGTTATGAATGTAATATCGAAATCATAATAATCACGTATTTCATCAATTCTCTCGGTTAAAGCTTGTTCTTGTTCTGTTGTAAATAAATCTGCATCGTCAACAACAGCTAAACTTTGTGCAAATGAATTAAATGATAAAAGTGAAGCAGCAAGAGCGATAAAAAGCATTAAACTTATAATTTTTTTCATTTTTTACCTCCCTTAAGCTACAAAGTATAGTGCAATTAATGTTGCCGGAATCATTGCGGCAAGCGTAATGCCTATGCGATATTTTAAAAGTTTCATTTTATCTATGGGCAATTCGCCCGAAACTTGCCCTGTTTGACCGTTAATTGCAAATTGATACATTTTGTCTTCGTATTTTGTGTTAAGCATCCAAACAGGAAGCAAAGCGTAATCAATATTATCTCCGTGCATTTGTATATTAGAAAACTGCTTAGTAACTGTGGAATAGCCTTGAACAGTGCTTGCGAAAGCACTTTCGGTGGAATTAATAACACGCTCGTTTGCCCTGTGAGAGCAATCGTCAACGCTAACGTCAAATTTATCGGCAAAATATCCCGCCATATACATAGGGCTGAACGGAACTAAATCTTGATAATTGAAAGGCTCGATGCCGTCCATGTAATCATCTGACATTTTTGTCGATGCATCGACAGGTATTTTATTAAAACCAAGTTGACCGCTTCTGCTAACTTCGTAATATTTTGTGTGAACATAATTATAATTACTGTCGCTCCAGCGGTTAACTTTTGTTGCATTAAATGTCATATTGCCGCCGCCTGTGCAACTGAAAAGCCAGAAAGGAACATATACACCGCTGATTTTTTTAATTCGGTTAGCTGATGAAAAGGCATTTGGCAAAAGCGGTTTACCTTTATAAAATTCTTTTAAAATCGCCTCTGCACGAGATTTTTCTATCCTAAATGGTATAACTAAATCAGGTGTCGCCATACCACTGATATTGTTTGTCATAACAACGGGGTTGCCGCAATACATGCATTCTGTCGCAACGGTAACGCCGTCAGAAATAACCTCTGCACCGCAAGAAGTGCAGTTAAAACCTGGCTGGTTTGCAGCGTTTTCGTGGTTTTGTGAAACACTAGCAGTGCTCCAATCGATTTTATCAGTAGATGTTTGCTGTGTGCCCTCGGCAGTAGCTTGTGCATTGGGGTTTGCGTGCTCGGCAAAAAGATCTTTAGAGAATTCGCTTTCGCAAGATTCACATTTAAGTAGCTGTTTTTCAGCACTGAAAGAAAGTGGTGCACCGCAAGCAGGGCATTGATATTTTAACATAGTATCAGACATTGTAAGCACCTCGCTTTATTTTATTATAATTGCATAACATATTTATTTTACATCACTTTCGTCAAAAACATCTCCGCACTCAGGGCAAAATTTAGGTGGGTTTGCAGGTTCAGGTGGGTTCCAACCGCATTTATCACAAGCATAAAGAGGTGCCCCAGCGGGTTTTTTAGAACCGCATTCGTTGCAGAATTTACCTTGGTTGACATTTCCGCAAGCGCAAGCCCAACCTTGTTCTGTTTGTGGTGCAGGCTTTTTAGAGCCGCATTCATTGCAGAAATTGCCTGTGTTTCCACCTTTGCCACAAGAGCAAGCCCAACCTGCTACAGCTTGTGGTGCCGGCTGTTGTTGTTGTTGCTGTTGTTGTTGTTGCTGCTGTTGCTGACCCATTGCAAAAAGGTTATTTGCATTCATGCCGCCTGTGCCTTGAGCCATATTCATGCCCATAAAGCCCATCATAGCGCCATTTTCATTTTGTGCCGCTGATTGCATAGCAGAAGCTTGTGCACCAACTAGGTGTGCCGCAGCCATGTTTGGGTTTCTGAAAGTTGCGTTTCTTTGCAATTCTTTAATCATGTTTTCGTCTTCTTCCGAAGCTTTTACTGAAGAAACACCGAATGATTGAATTTTAAGGCCCCTTAACTCGCCCCATTTTTTTGATAAAACTTCATTTAAAGCATCAGCAAGTTCAAAAGTATGTCCGGGTAAAGAGCTATAACGTATGCCCATTGCAGAAATTTTACCAAAAGCAGGTTGTAAAGCTGTCATAAGCTCGCTTTTTAATTGGCTGTCAATTTTATCTCTATTATAATCGCCTGAAATATTGCCGCACACATTAGTGTAAAACAACATAGGGTCGATGATTTTGTAAGAATATTCACCATGGCAACGTATAGCGATGTCGATATCAAGTCCGATATTATTATCTACAACACGGAAAGGCACAGGCTGTGGAGTGCCATATTTATTGCCCATTATTTCCTTAGTATTAAAATAATAAACACGTTGGTCGCCTGCGGCTTGGCCGCCAAATGTGAAACGTTTACCAATGTTAATAAAGGTGTTTTTTATTCCTTCGCCAAAGTCACCTGAAAAAATGGAAGGTTCGCTAGAACTGTCATAAGTAAATTCGCCGGGGTCGGCACAAAACTCTGCAACCTTGCCGTTGTCGACAATAATCATACATTGTCCGTCTGCAACAGCAATAACAGACCCATTTGATATAATATTATCCTCACCGCTTGTATTTGAGCTTCTACCCGAAGTTCTTTTCATGCCTTTGCTAACAAGTGTTTCATTAGGCAAAGACTCGCAATAAAAATATTCCTTCCATTGGTCGCCCATAACTCCGCCAACAGAACCTAAAGCAGCTTTAATTAATCCCATAAAATAACCTCCTAAAATTTAAATGATTTATATAAAAGCATAAATTTCATGCTTTAACTATAACAGAACTTGCATACTGGGTAAATGTGCCGTTTGGCACATTCGTGCATCAAATGATATATTTTTTCAATGCTTAAAA
>CAYJGV010000004.1:27172-67336 GCA_964369715.1 uncultured Bacteroides sp.
GGAATCCATTCCCCACCACGCAAGCGCTGTCATTCCGAACGTAAGAGAGGAATCCGTTCCCCCACCACGAAAGCACTGTCGTGCCGAACGTAAGAGAGGAATCCATTCCCCACCACGAAAGCACTGTCGTGCCGAACGTAAGCGAGGAATCCATTCCCCACCACGCAAGCGCTGTCATTCCGAACGTAAGAGAGGAATCCATTCCCCACCACGAAAGCGCTGTCATTCCGAACGTAAGCGAGGAATCCATTCCCCACCACGCAAGCGATGTCATTCCGAGCGTATGCGAGGAATCCATTCCCCACCACGCAAGCGATGTCATTCCGAGCGTATGCGAGGAATCCGTTCCTCCTAGCCACTTTGCACCATATAACGTAAATATATATAAATTAATTATATATATAATACTTATAACAGTCAAGAAATTATTTAGCTGATATCCACCCATTACCAACGGCATAAACCACAAGTTCCAATGCGCTTTTACAACCCGATTTAAGCAAGATATTCTCAATATGCCTTTTCACTGTGCCCTCGGCAATGCCCATTTCATCTGCTATTTCTTTACGAGAATACGATTGGCATAAAAGTCTGATAAGTTCAAGTTCTTTTTTGGTAAAAGGTGCCTCGCCGTTAATGGTAGGCATTTGTATAGCCTCGGGGAATGTTCCCTCGTCTTTCATAACAGCCCTAATCATTTCAACAAACGAGTCAATTTCATTAGATTTGGATAAAAACGCATCTGCACCTGCTTTTTTTGCTTCAGGTATGTAAGAAATTTCATCAAATCCGGACATAACCACAACTTTAATATGGGGAAATGCCTGTTTGATTTTTCCTGTTAAAATTATGCCGCTGTCAGAATTTCTCATAGAAATATCGGTTAAAACAACGTCCGGCTTAAGCTCGCCGCAAAGCGTTAAAACTTCTTTCTCATCACCAGAGCCGCCTATAAATGTCATATCCTCTTCGGTTTCGATGATATTGCTAAATGCATCAAGTACAGATTTATGGTCGTCTACAATAAAAACTCTAATCATTTTTTTCGCCTCTTCCAATTTTTATAATCAAGCTAAATTCAGGTATAAGTTCAACTTTTAAAGTGCCACCGGCATTCTCCACACGGCTTCGTATTCCATAAAGACCGCCGCCTTCAATTAATCCGTGCTCGGGTTTTTCACCGTTATTGGTGATTTCTATGCGGTAGGCTGATGGCGTTTTATCAATATTAACATAAACAATGGTTGAACCTGCGTGTTTAATCGAATTTGTGCAGGCTTCTCTAAGCACAGATAAAAATAAAAAAGCAATATCCTCTTCTTCGGGTAATTCGTCTAAAAGTTCGATATTAAGCCCAATTTTTCTATAGTAAAAATATATTTCGCCGTAAAGCTCTTTTGCGTCTCCACCTTGTTTAGCTTTTATATGCTCTATTGAATCTTTTGAAAGTGACAATAGCGTTGCATAATCGGTGAAGTTTTCGCTTTGGCTCATACGTTGAATTGCGGTTAAACGCTGGCTTAAAACATCATGCACTTGCGAGCGTATTCGTGCATATTCTTTTTCACGGCGCAATGTTTCCATGCTTTTAATAAGTTTGCGCATTTCTATGTTTTGTTGTTCAAGTTTTTCTCGCTCTTCTTCAAGGGTATAAAGTGCGCCAATGCTTAAAGTGACATTTATTGCAGTTATCTCAAAATATCGCTCTTTTTTAATTGTAAAACTCTTCTTTGAAAAACGCCAGGTTTCGTTTCCGTTATGTATTAAAATATCGCCCTCAACATCTTGAGATTCAACATTTTCAAGCGTTGGTTCAATTAAATTTTGCCAAAAATCATTACTGTTAAAATGCTCTTTGCCTGTGAATTTTAAAAACAACTCAAGCATTTTTGCATTTGTCAAATAAATATAGCCCTCTTCGTCACAAAACATAACTCCTGTTGGCAAAGTGTCAAGGCCCTCTTTAATCGAAAAAGCATCAAGCTCTGTTTTTTGGTCAAAATCTTCCTCTTTATATAGTTTATAAAGGCGGAAAAATAAAACAACAATCGAAATAAACAGTGAAAAAATATAATAATTTCCTATGACATTGCTTAAAAGTGGAATGCTCAAGAATACACAAATTAAGGCGGAAAGTGAAAATTCGCTTTTTAAAACTGCCAAAATAAAATAATGTATTATCGCCACTATTGCAGTGATATTAAGCAATATAAATGCAAAATTTATATCTACATTGCCATATTGTTTATCGGTTATGACAGCAATGCTCATATATGCTAACATTGAAATGTGTAAAATAAGTGATATTTCACCAAATAAAAAACGCTTTTTTCTCATTCGATAATTTAAAATTAAAGTGCAAACATAATATGCCTGAACAGCAAATAAAATTATAAATAGAAAAAACAAAACATATAAAAACCAAAAAGAATAAGAAAGCATAATGGACATTTATTTTTTACCTCCTTTAAAAACAAGAAGGTAAGATTTTGTGTCGTCCCAATCTTTGCTGCTAAAGTTGTAGTTTTGTGCTTTTTTTGAAATCAATTTTGCTTCGTTTTCTTCAAAAAGCACTTTGTCAGCAAGCACCGAAAAAACAAACCCATCTTCGTTTTCGTAAAGTTGCACTAAAATTGTACTGCAATTTTTGCTTACAGCAATTTCAACACAAAGGGCAAAAAACCTATACATTTCAAGTATGTCAACAGTGGGTAAATCTCCCATGACAGTAAAGCTGTTTGTGATGTTTAAATCAAGCTTTTGAGTAAAATCTTTTAATTCGGCAACACTGTTTGATAAAATCGGCACAGGTTGGTTGTCTTGATAAAGCGCATTTATCCTAAGCATACATTCACGTTTCATCAAACATGCATACATACTTATTGTGTAAAGCGTTCTTTTTTTATCGGGGCTTTGGCGCATGTTTTCAATTAAATCTTCAATTTTCTGTGTGCCGATTTGCAAAATATTATCTATATTATCATATACGGATTTTTCTGCGGCAAGTGCGATGAGGTCTGCGTTAACCTTGCTGTTTTTAAGTAAAAATTCGTTATTTTTACGCATTTTAAAATTAATTTCTTCAAGTTTTTTCTCAGCTGTGTTAAGCGAGGTGTAATCTTCGTAATAATAAAAAGTTCCGCCGGCAATTTTGTTTTGCCTTTTAATAAAATTTTCGTTTAAATCCTTAGCGAAAAATGATTTATACGCTGTTTTACCGCGGCTGTCTTTGATTTCCATTGTTAGCCCCGAATGCATAAACAGCTTTGTATAGCCTGAATTGCCGGGGAATATTTTGCTTTGAATACACGCTTCAATAAAAAGAACAATTAAAATTGTACCAATGAAAGTTACTTCAAAATTTTTTATATAAGTGAAATTTGAAAAATTTGCAATAACATAAAATAGCAATAATGCACTTGCTATAAGTGGATAAAAAAAAGTGAGTTTTTTTGGTGAGCGTATGGTTTTATTCATCAAAGTAAAATAAGAAAACGCAACACTTAATGCGACCCAAATCACTAAAATATAATAGATGATATTATAAGTGAAATCGTTTAAATTATAATTATTAACAGTAAAAACCATGTTGTGAAAATTATTGGTGAAAACCAAAAACAATAGTATAAAAGATAAAATGCAATATAATTTAAATAGTGTTTTCACTTTTGTTTGCGATATAAAATTGCTTAATATCAAGGCTATAAATAAAAAAATTGCAGGTATTGTGATTATGGGAATATAAAGGCAATACCATATTAAGCTTTCTAAAAATTCATTGCTTGTGTTTAATGTTTTTAATAAACCCAAAGTTATAAAAAACATAAGCAATATTATAATATGTGTAAGTGCACGGTTGACACAAGCATTTGAAATGCGGTGCGAAACCCAAATTAAATATAATATTAAGGCGAAAAACAAACACATATAAAAAACTGTTATATTTAATGTGTTTGTTACATTATTATACTCTGTGCTTTGAAAAGAAAGCGAAGCGGTAAAATTTGCAGTGGCTTGTGAAGTCTCAAACAGGAAAAAAGATGTAACGGTATAAGCGAAAAACAAAATTATTAAAAGTAAAAAAATTAACAGGGAGATTTTATGTTTTTGCATAATCATCCCCCCGTTAATAATAAAAATTTATTTTAAATGTTAGTGAAATTAAACTTTGCTTTTTGGTTTTGCTAAAACAAAACCGATGACAGCGCCTACTATACCACCGACAATATGCGTTATTTGAGAAACATTGTCGCTTATGAAAATACCGCTAAAAATTTCTTGTCCTATGTATAAGACAGCAACTAAAATGAAAGTTAAAGGTATGCCGTCGCCTTTAATGCTTGTGATAGATGAAAGTAAAATAAATGCAAATACTATTCCGCTTGCTCCAAGCAAAGCGCCGTTAAAAATGAAAACTTGCACAGCGCCTGTGATTACTGCGGTTAAAAGCATTATTAACGCAAGCTTTTTTGCGCCGTATTTTTCTTCAAGCAGCGGCCCTAAAAGCAGAATAAATGTCATGTTTCCTAAAAAGTGCTCAAAATCGGCGTGGCCGAAAACATGACCGAATATTCTAAAATACGCTAAAGGGTCGGCAAAAGAAGAACGATACACACTGAAAAATAGTAAATCGGAAGCGCCAAGTGTAACATACCCCAAAATTGTTGCAACAAAACAAATGATTGAAAATGAAATAATAACAGGGGAGTTAAAAACAATTTTAAATTTATTTTTTTCAGAGGTTTTCATTTTAATTTTCCTTATAATTTAATATTTATGGAGCAAGAACTATAATGCTATCGTTTTCGTTAAATTCAATGATATCGGATTTAACGGGGTTAGTAATAATTTCAAAGCCATTGTTTGTGCTTTTTTTATAGCCAAGAGCAATTTCACCATGTTGCATAACACTTTGTGTGACAGCATAAAAATCGCATTTTTGTGAAATGTCAAGATATTTTTGCACATTGTTTATGTAAATTTCGTTTCCATCAGCACTTAAAAGTTCTCTAAAAACTTCAGCAAGGCTTCTGTTTTCTGAAATTTGCGCCATCATCATATTTACAATATAATTGCCGACGACAAAATCGTTTACTTTTGCAACTCTTGCAAGTTTTTGGTTAGCTGGGTTTTTCATTTCGCTTGTGATATTGAAAGAAAGCCCTTTAATGTCACAAATATCACGAAGATGAATTAATTGTAAAAGCATTTGTGCATCTGAAATTTCAGAATCACAATCGTCATTGCTTAAAAGCACAATGTTTTCAATATCTTTGTTTGCAAGCATATCAAGCGATTCTCTTTTGCTTGTGTCACAATTGACAGCTTTTAATGCGATGTTTTTATAAGTGCTTTCAGCAGAAATATAGTCTGTTGCGTCTGTGCTTGCAACGGTGACAACTGTACCTTTTGCAGAATACTCATCAAGTTCCGCCAAAATTCTGTGTAGCATGCTGTTTATGCCTAAAATTAAAATGCTGTCTTTTTTGTCGCTGTCTGAAAAAGGCTTTACAGGTGTGTTAAATTTAATTTCTTTTTTATCTGTAGATGGTTTCAATGCACCATTATCTTCCATCAAAAGCAAAATTTCATCATTTTCTTCAATAACACTGTTTACATCCGGGTTTAAATAAGCCTTGCCATTACGTTTATATCCAAAAACAACAGCTTTTTCAAACATGAAAAGAACATCGCCGAATTTAGCGCCTGTAAGCTGTGGGAAGTTTTCAAAATAAAGCTCATCGCCATCGAAATCGAAAAGCTCCGTCATAACTTCGCTAAGGCCGCTTTGTCTGCAAGTTTGTGCAATAATACGAGAGATAACATCTTGTGTTAACATAACTTCGATATTGCCCTCGCCTGCAATTACAGCTGCACTATAATTTGAATTATCGTAAACCGATGCAACAATACAAGGCATTTTTTCTAGATTTAAGCCGCTGAAAAAATTGTTGATAGCCAAAATTGCTTTTGTTGTTATAAAGTCGTTTTGCTCGTTGATGATAACCGAGCGGCATGTTGAAATCGAGCATTTTTTCAACATATTTATGTCGGTGATTGTTCCGGTGCGGCAAACAATTCTTGTTGTTTGAAAATCCTCAATTTGTCCGCTGATGGCTTCCTCAACAATTTCTTTGCTCTCGGGTGAAAGCACAACGATGCATTCATCTTTACTGCTGGCATTAGCCTCGATAAGCTCCGAAATGATAGTGTATAAATTATCGTTAAAACCTAAAATTAAAGTGTGGTTATTTTCAATAACTTGTGAATTACCCTTTTTTAACGAGTTTAGTTTTTCTTCAAAACCTGTTGTTATAATACCGATTAAAATGCTGGTGACGAATAAACCGCAAAGTGTTACAGCGCTCATGATTATCAAATAGGGAATATCTGCTGTATCCGTGCCGGTGATAGTGCCTGCGTCAATTGTGTGCATAATGCCCGCCCACACATTTTGCGCAAAAGTAGAACCTGAAAGCAACACTGCTATTAATGCCGCAATAACAATAAAAGCCGCTGTTGCCAAAAATAAAACCGCAACAAGTGCTACGGTGCCCTTTGCCATAAGATTATCGAATTTGTACCTTAGTTTAGCTATAAATTTTTCAAACAAAAAAAATACAACTCCTCTCACAAAATTAAAAATATGGCTGTGACAATATTGCTGCGTCACAGCCTATAAAATTATTATGTATATTCTATCATAAATTGAATGCAATTTCAACAACTAAGCCCAAGGGTCTGCATTTTGGGGTTTCCTAATGTCGGGCAATAAATGATATTCCCACAAAAACCATTCACCTGTAGATTCCTTTTTGCGAAGTTTTACTCCGCGCGCACTATCAGCACCACCGGATTTTAAAAATAATTGCAAATATCCTTGTGCAATTAAATCCTCGCTGTGGCTTGTTTTAAACACATTAATTGTTAATGGTGTTTGCGGCTCATAATTGTTTTCGGGCACAGCGCCAACAAAATATGATGGCATAAGATAGTCTTTTGCGGATAATCTATCGCGTAAAAATTGTGTTTCATAAGTGGATAATGGTTTAGGCCCTTTTAAATAATTAAGCATATCGATGCATAAATCTTTGTTGATGCCATACATACAAAGCGCAATTACAGTAAGTGCTGCCACTTTTTGGGGGCTTTTAAAATCGGCACCATCCATTGCTTTAAATTCATCTAAAGATGACGGCATTTTATTGATTATAATACTTTCGCAAGATGAATTTGCAAGCCCGTCATTTGTATTTGCGCCATTTGTGCTTTTGCTAGAATTACCAACTTCGCTTTTCAAATTGTCATAAAATCCCATGATGAAACCTCCGAATTTTTAAATTAACATGAGGGGCGAACAGAATATTAATTGACATGAGGATTATGCTTAATATCCGCCAATAAAATCGACCCTACATGGACATAAATAACCAAAGCAAAGCGCCGATTATTTATAATGTGCTTTGATTATAAAATAGGATAAACAGAAAGTAAATGTGCTGTTTGGCACAATAAATCTGAAAAAAATAAATTTTTATCGGGTTTTTTATAAAAATGAGTAGACAAAGGCACCTGCTCTATGATATTATATTTGTAGAACAAGTGCCCTAGACTATTATATTTGAAAGAGAGGAATAAATATCATGGAAAAGAAAATAGTAAAACTTACATTAAGCAAAGAAGCCTATGACGAACTTGATACACTTGCGAAAGATAGCCATCAAAGCATTCAAGACTATATTAGAATCAAAGTATTTGGTGAATCAATTTTCACAGTCGATGAAGCAGTAAAAAGAATCCAAGAGGGGGATTTCGATGACTTAAATGTTTATCCAAATGGGTGGGAACTGCCTGATGTATACGGTGATGACTGGACTATCCCAAGAGGACCCGCCGGTGTGTTCGGTAAGAATTTCTACAATTTTGTAGTAAATAATCCGGAGCTGGGAATTAAATTCAAAGACATGGGTAAGTATGGTCGCCGCGCGGTTTATACTTATAAGAAGGAGGATTAATCTATGAACTATCGAATCAGACGAGCTATCGAAAGGTATATTCAGGCTAATGGTAAACAGGATACTCGTGTTATAATCGCCCTTTTTGCCAAGCACTTCAACACCACCAAGCAGCGTATCAGTGGGAATATCAGTTGTATGAAATGCCACGAACAAAGCATAAATATCATTCCTAATAAACCACACAGCATTATGTATTAATAAAAATAGCAGGTAATTTTACTTGTCATTTTGTATGAAGGGCTAAATCACATCATTGATTAAAGCAATAGAGTTTTTTTTGCATGGAGAGCATGGAGAATTAGATTCTCCATTAAAATTTATTTTGTTTGAATTTTCTCTTTGTTTAATAATGATGTGTAGTTTTATAGCTTTGGTAAATGCGCCCTGAAAATTATTGTAAAGTGAACAAACAAATACATTCTACATGTTTCGTCCTTGGGAATAAATCCACTGGCTGAAGCGCTTTTAATTCATAGCCGTTTTGTGCTAAAAATTTGGCATCTC
Source organism: uncultured Bacteroides sp. (assembly GCA_964369715.1). Classification (GTDB taxonomy): domain Bacteria; phylum Bacillota; class Clostridia; order Oscillospirales; family Ruminococcaceae; genus Ruthenibacterium. The sequence continues at coordinate 35,695 of CAYJGV010000004.1, forward strand.
TTGCGGCACTTGCGGCATTGCAACTTACCATAACAATTTTTTCGGGTTTCATTGTAAGCACAGCGTTTAAGGTTTTTTCATCACAGCCTTTTCTGGGCGGATCTAAAATAATCACATTTGGGGCACAGCCCTCATCGCAAAGTTTTTGCGCTGCAAGGGCGGCATCGGCACATATAAATTCGGCATTGTGCACATTGCAAGCAATTGCGTTTTGCTTTGCGTTTTCAATAGCCTGTGGAATAATTTCAACGCCTATTAATTTTTTGCAAGGTGTTGCTTTTTGTACAGCAAGGCCGATTGTACCTGCACCACAATATAAATCTAGCAATATATCATCTTTTTTTACATTTGAAAACTCAATTACACTTTTGTATAATTGCTCGGCACCTTTGGTGTTAACTTGGTAGAATGACAGAGGGTTTAAAGCGACAGGAACCGCACAAAGTTCATCATTAAGTAACCCTGTACCTGTCAATGTATTGCACTTCTTGCCTAAAATAACATTTGTGTTTTCGGTGTTTATATTTATTACTATAGAGCAAATTTGCTCGAATTTTTCATGCAGTTTTTCGCAAATTTCATTCGCATGTGGCAGTGTTTTTCCATTAAGCACAAAACATAGCAATATATTATCGTTTAATTCCGAATGTCTTAAATATAAATGTCTAACAAGCCCTTTTTGCGTCGCTTGATTATACACACTTATTTTATATTCGTTTAAAAGATTACATACATAATTGCTGATTTTATTCATTATTTCAGGTTGCAAAGTGCAATCTTTACATGGTATAACCCTGTGACTTCTGGCGGCATAAAACCCTGTGAAAACTTGCCCGCTTTCCTTGTCTTCGCAAAGCGGATATTGCACTTTGTTTCTGTACCTCAGTGGTTTTGGTGATGGCAATATCGGCAAAGGCTCTATATTAAAACCACCTAAACGATTTAATGCATCTTTGACAAAGTTTTGTTTTTCAAAAAGCTCGGCTTCATATGTTATGTGTCCAAAATCGCAACCGCCACATTTGCCAAAAATTTCGCAATGGGGTTTTTGGCGCAAAGGTGAAGGCTTAATTATACTGTCGATGATTCCAAATGCATGATTTTTTAAAACCTTCACTATTTTCACTTTTAATTCATCGCCCGGCGCACTGAATGCAACAAAAATTGCCATACCTTCATGTCGTCCAATTCCGTTGCCGTCATTTGAAAGAGAATTTATTTTTAATTCAATTATGCTGTTTTTTTCTAATTGCATATTTACTCCGATTGTAATATTTGCTTTGAGTTATCATTCAAAGCGATGTATTTACTTGGTGGCACACCTTTTGCCTTTTTAAAAACTCTGGAAAAATAAAATTGGTCATAAAAACCTACAGATACAGCAATTTCTGCTATGGAAAGTTTAGAGTTTTTAAGCAAATAACATGCCTCGTTTATACGATAACTTGTTAAATAATCGATGGGGGATTGCTCAACATGGTTCATGAAAACACGATATAAATGGCTGCGACTTACACCAACATCTTTTGCAATATCGTCAATGCCAATGTCGTTTGAATAATTAAATTGTATAAATTTAACAGCATTATAGACATATTGTGCGCTAGAATGCACTTGTTTTGGCTCCATTGCTTTTGCCTCTTGCATTAAAAGCGCTGTAAAAATATAAAGATACCCAACCATCATAGCCTCGTTGTGTGGTTCAGAACCCCTAGAGGAAAATATGTTTTTAAGTGCACTTTCAATTTCTTGTGCACTTTTGCAAGTATGTACAGGCATAGATGCATTAAATGGCAATTTAAGCACAATTTTATTTGCATACGGCCCGTTAAAACCTACCCAATAATATTCCCATGGCTCGTTTAAATCAGCAGTATAAGTTATTAATTGTCCGGGTTTTGCAAAAAAGACATCGCCTGCATTAACTTCATGCACACAGTTATCAATTGTAAATGTGCCTTTACCTTTAACAACATAATGTATCAAATAATGGTCACGTACACCGGGGCCCCATGTATAGCCGGCATTACAATTTTGAGAACCGCAATTGTAAATTGAAAGCTCGACATTTTCAACATATTTTTGTTTGAATGATTTTTTATAAAGCGAGGACATTTAAAAACAGCTCCCTTTGAATAATGGTGTGAATAATTTCTTCTAAATATAAAATTATAATGAATTTTGTAATAATTTGTCAATAAGCATGTGCTATTAAGCAAAGAATTTACAAAGTAAGTGTAAATTTATTGTCAGACTAAATAAATACGCTAACAATTTTCCATGTGCTTCAAGAAAATCGGTGACGAATTACGCGAATTTTTCGATAGTTTTTGTGAAGATAATAGTGTGAAAACCACCAATAAAAAACATATGCGAATATTGTAACAAAAAAATCAACAAAAGTCCATGTTTTTAACATAAATTTTTGTTATAATTAATTTGATGGAGGTGTTTATTATGATAAGCACAAAAATGTTGGTTGATAAAATAAATAGCGGCGAATATGACAGCACATTTTCAAAACTATACTCAAAAGATGAGGCTGTTTGCAAAAAACAACGTGAAAGATATATACAAGCCATTAAAGATTTTGAAAGTATTTATGGCGAAAAAGAAAACATTAGCATTTATTCTGCACCGGGACGCACAGAAATAGGTGGCAATCATACGGACCACAACAATGGTGTAATTATGGCAGCGGCTGTAAATTTAGATGTAATTGCTATTGTTGCACAAAATAATGATAACACAGTTAGGGTTAAATCGAAAGGTTTTGATAAACCGGATATTATCGATTTAAACGACCTTGCAATAAATGAAAAAGAAAAAAACAGGTCATCATCATTGATAAGGGGCATTTGCGCAAGAATAAAAGAGCTTGGTGGAAATGTAAGTGGGTTTGATGCATATACAACTTCTGATGTTTTACGTGGCTCGGGGCTTTCAAGCTCTGCCGCATTTGAAGTCATCATAGGCGCAATTGTTAATGGCGAATACAATAATTTCAAATTCACACCTGTTCAAATAGCACAAATCGGACAATATGCCGAAAATGTCTATTTTGGAAAACCCAGTGGGCTTATGGACCAAAGCGCAAGCAGTGTTGGCGGAGCAATTACGATAGATTTTGAAGACACACAAAACCCTATAGTCGAAAATGTAGAGTTTGACCTTGATAAATACAGATTTGCACTTTGCATAACCGACACTAAAGGCAGCCATGCAAATTTAACCGATGAATATGCGGCAGTGCGCCTTGAAATGCAAAGTGTTGCAAAATTTTTTGGCAAAGAGGTTTTAAGGCAAGTTGATAAAGCGGATATTATAAAAAATATTGATGAGCTAAGAAAAGAAACAGGGGATAGAGCTGTTTTAAGGGCGCTTCATTTTTATGCGGACAGCGAAAGGGCAAAAGAGATGCGTGATGCAATAAAAAGCGGCAATTTCCTCAAATTTTTAAATGCTGTTTTGCTTGCGGGGCACTCTTCTTTCGAATACAACCAAAATGCATATTGCGTTAAAAACCCAAAAGAACAAGGCGTTAGCATTGGGCTTATATTATCGCAAGAAATCTTATCGGGCAAAGGTGCTTGGCGTTTGCAAGGTGGCGGTTTTGCCGGCACAATTCAGGCGTTTGTTCCAAATGAAGAGCTAGAGCTTTTCAAAAATACAATGGATAACACCTTCGGAGAAGGTTCGTGTTATGTTTTAAATGTTCGCAATTATGGCGCGATTAAAGTTAGCGAAAACATCTAATGTTTTATATAATTATTTTAAACTAAAAGCATTAAATTGCTTTTTAAATTAGGAGGAAATAAAATGGAATTTAAATTTGCACATTTTAACTATAATGTTTTTGATTTGGAAAAATCGATAGAATTTTATAAGCAAGCTGTGGGATTAGAAGTAAAAAGAAGTCGTGAAGCGGATGATAAATCATTTAAAATAGTATATCTTGGAAATGATAATCCGGATTTTATGCTAGAGTTAACATGGCTTAGAGATTGGGAAAAACCATATAATCTAGGAGATAATGAAATCCACTTAGCATTTGTGACAGAAGATTTTGAAGGCGCATTTAAAAAACACAGCGAAATGGGCTGCGTTTGCTATGAGAATAAAGCGATGGGCATTTATTTTATCAGCGACCCGGATGGCTATTGGGTAGAGATAGTGCCTGCGAAAAAATAAAATAGACTTATTTTAAGCACAGAGTGATAGCGTTTTAACTCTGTGCTTTTTATTTTGCATAATAATAATTAAGACGAATACAGAGGCATTTATTTAATGTGTAGAGGTTTTAAGTTATAAACTTTAATTTTGCTGCAAAATATGTTATTATATAGTACAATAAAATTTGTTTTAATTAGCTAAGTTTAGTCAAACCGATGTAATACGAACCCGTTTAATTACAAAGAGGTGAACTTTCTATCGCCGTCAAAGCCTTGCAGTAATGCTGTTTGATTGTTATGATTAATTGGTGAACTTTATTTATTAATAAAGAAACGAAACAAGTAAATTGAATTTTTAATACTGGAGAATTTAATGCAAGAGAAACTAAACCAAAATAAAACGTATATCGTGTTTTCAATTGTTTGCACAGCGGCAATAATTTTAATAAATTATGCGCTGCTTGGAATATTTCCCTTTGGGGATAATTCTATGCTGACGTTTGATTTAAACGGTCAATATGTCAATTTTTACTCATCGTTTTCAAACGCTGTTTTAAACGAAGATGCAGGGCTGTTTTACTCACTGGAAAAAGGCCTTGGTGGAAGCACAATAGGTTTAATTACATATTATTGCTCTAGCTTATTCAGTTTTATTATTTTACTTTTTCCTCAAGATAAAATTACACAAGCAATCGATTTAATAATTGCACTAAAATTAATTTCATGCAGTGCGACAATGTGTTTTTTCCTTTTAAAGCGTAAAAATCACATCGAAAAAAACAGTAAAATATTCATTGTTATATTATCTGTAAGTTATGCGTTTTGTGGCTATAATATGGCGTTTTATCAGCATATAATGTGGCTTGATGCATTGATATATTTGCCTGTTATATGCTTTGGCATAGATATACTTATAAAAGAAAAAAGACCTTTTGTTTTCATTGTCAGTTTAGCATTGCTTATTTTTTCAAATTTTTATATAGCATATATGGTTTGTGTTTTTGTAAGTTTATATTTTTTATATGCGTTGATATTAAGTGAAAATAATATAAAGGATAAACTTGTAAAATGCGCTATATTTGGCATTAGTGCACTTATTGCGGCAGGACTAACAGCATTTTTATTGCTGCCTGGGTTAAGTGATATTCTTTCAAATAATAGTTTTATGGATTATTCACTGAGCTTGCAAAGCAATTTTAAAATTACTGAATTTTTTCATATGTTAATGCCGTTTTCATTCACTTGGGATAATATTACAACTAATGAAATTGCAAACTTTAATGTACTTCCGAATGTTTTTTCGGGTTGTTTTACATTAATTTTAACTATGGTGTATTTTTTTAATAGCAAAGTGAAAATAAAGCAAAAAGTCCTTTCTTTAATATTTATTTCCATCATATTTTTAATGTTTTACAGCAGTGATTTGTTTTTTGCTATGCATGCGTTCGAAGAACCCACATTGTTTTATTACAGATATTCATTTTTGTTTACATTTTTGCTTTGTTTTTTCGCGGGTGAAAATTTGGCATGTGGATATGAGTTTAAAATGAAAAATGTCCTATTCATATCAATTTGCCTATTAAGTTTTTTGGCAGTTTGTTTTTATATTAGGCATGTTTGGTTTACATTTGCTTTCTTTTTATTTGGTGCGTTTTTATGTGCTTTACTGCTTTGCCTTTATGTTTTGCAAGGACATGTTAAATTTAGCAAATTTAAATTACATATTTCCTTGTTAATTTTAATTGTTTCATTGGCAGAAATCACATCAAACTCATATTATATTTTAAACCAGTTTGAAAAATACAGCCACAATGGTATTAATGAATTTGTAAGCGAGTTTAACTTAGCACACGAAATTACACAGCAAAATGAAAATGAGCAAAACAATCAAAACTTATATAGAAGCGAAAAGACTTTCAGACGCACTGAAAACGATGCGATGCTTTTAAATTATAACGGCATATCGCATTATAGTTCTGTTATGGACAACACAAGCAAAGATGCCCTTTATAATTTAGGGATTAGTGATTATACATCGAGCATATTTGCACAAAGTGTTTTGTCGCTTAAATATGTGTATGCAAGGACAGAAAAAAGCACTTTGCCTTATGCAAAACAAGGCGAGCAGCACAACGATTATATACCAAGTTTTTATGAATTTCTCGATGAAACAGATAATATTGAAATATATCAAAACCCTTATGCATTACCACTTGCATTTTACACGAATGAAAATGTATTAAACACCAATAATATAAATAGTTCTCAAAATTACTTTTTAAGCCAAAACGAAATTTTCAATGCATTTACTAAAGAAAATAAAGAGCTTTTTGTACCTGTTGAACAACAGCATATTAATGTAGTTCAAGATGGTGTGATTATTGAAGATGCTACGCAAAACAACATAGTATTCACACAAAGTGTTAGCTTCGAATTCACAGCACAAACAGAGGGATATTTATACGCATATATACATATGAATGAAAACCCTGCCCAGTTAACACATAATAATGGTGCAGACGATGTGAATTTACAAAATCTTACAGGGCAAAATTATATTGCAATAGGCGAGTATAAAAGCGGAGAAAAAGTTGACATTAACTTAAAGAGCATTGGCGAAACAAGTGAGATTTTTGAATATCAATTTTTTATAATGGATAAGCAAATGCTTAGGGAGTTTAGTGAAAGTGTAAATAAAAACAGCCCTGAATTAGTTCAACACAACAATGCTTTTGAAATTACAGCAAATAGTGAAAATGGAAATTATTTATCGATTTTGATACCATATGATGAAAATTTTAATATTAAAATTAACGAAAATCAAGCGCAAATGTACCCAATAATAAATTCTTCTTTTTTTGCAATTGAATTACAAGATGGCGAAAATAATATAATAATAGAATATGTGCCAAAAAATTTATACTTAGGCTTAATAATAAGTTGTTTTTCGTTTTTGATTTTGTTTTTAATGTTGATAATATATCGCAAATCAAAATCAGGAAAATTATAAATGCTTAAATATTAGATAATATTATAATAAAACTAATATAAATTGAGTGAAAAATCAGATTGCTTATCAGGGAATTTTGTCAATGTTTTTTATTATGTCCTTGACATTTTCTGTAAAATCAAGTAGAATTAAAACATATGTAACACGTTTGTAATGTTGTTGTTTCTACAATATCACATTATGAAGTAATGGTGTGATATTTTAAACAATAAGAAGGTTAATATAAAATGGAAAGAATAAAAAAATGGTTAAATAATATATCCATTCAACGGAAATTTATTCCTCTGCAAGCTTTTATAATTGTGAGTGTTATTTTTGTTAGCTTATTTTCAATTTTTTCTGTTGTGATAGTTAATACTTCATCAGAAAAAATAATAGATGATAATGTCAGACATAAAGAACAGCTTAGCGATATTATACGAAATATGTATGTGTGTCGTGTGTATGGAAGGGATATTTTATTACAAGAAGATGAGGATATAAGGCAAGAATTATACGATGAATATATAATTGCATTTGAAGACCTTGATTATAAGATGGACGAGTATGCTAAGTTTTTATCAGGCAGTCAATTAATCGAATTCACACGTATAATTGAAGAAAAAAATGTATATAAGGATAGCATGATTTTATCGGCAGATATACGCATGGAAGGCGGAGAATATGCCGATGCTTTATATGCCTTGCAAGTTGTTACGCCCATTGCAAATGAATTTTTTGGAAGCATAGATGCTTTTTCAGATGAAGAAGAAAGGCTTCTTAATGTTGCGCTTGAAAGAAACGACAGTCTTGTAATTACAATTTTATTCTCAGGTGCATTTATAAATATTCTTGTAATTTTAGCGGTAATATTATTTATCAGATTTTTTGCTAAATACATGAGTTCAAGCTTAATTACACTTGAAAAATCCATGTCTAAAATAGCCGAGACAGGTAATATGAAAATAGAAATACCTTCTGAATTATACACAAATGACGAGGTTGGCAGAATTGCATATGTTGCAGATAAAATGAAAAGCATGCTTTTAGAATATTCTTTTAATGATTCACTTACAGGTGGATATAACGCAAAGGCATATCATGAAGAAGTTAATGATTTGTTTGCAAACGGAAAAAGCTCGGAAAAAGAAGTATGGTGTGTTATTTCAGACATGAACAATTTAAAGAAAATCAATGATTTTCTAGGACATATGGAAGGCGATAATGCGATAAGAAATTCATATTATGCACTAAACGAGAATTTTAAAGAATACGGTAAAACTTTCCGTGTTGGTGGCGATGAATTTGTGTCTTTATTAATCGGCTGCACAATAGAAGAACTTGAAGTTAAAATTGAAAATATTATAAAGCAAATTAATAAAGCAAACACTAATGAAAATCATAAATTTTCGCTTGCTATAGGTTTTGATTCTTTCAAAGGCAATTCTATTGCAGAATACACGGAGTTCTTTAAAACTGTGGATAAAAAAATGTATGATAATAAAATTGCAAGCAAGCAATCACGAATGGACGCAAGAGTTATAGACGCACTTGAAAAAGAAGAGTAATTAATATTTGATAACCGGCAACAACGAAATTTTCGTTGTTGCCGGTTTGTTTTACAATAAATATTGCAAAAAAATTAAACAAAAAATGAATTGCGCTATTGATATTTATTTGATAATAGTTTAATATTAAGTTAATAAAAGGAGTTATTATGAAAACTATTTTAATTACAGGTTCTAGCGGATTTTTAGGCGCAAGGGCAAGAGTTTTTCTTCAGAAATCATATGATGTATTAGCACCTACAAGTAAAGAATTAAATATAACTGATGAAGAAGCTGTTTGCAATTTTATTGAAAAACACAAACCACAATATATAATACACAGTGCAGCAATTTCAAATATAAATACTGCACAGGAAAACCCTGTGCTTTCAAATGCGGTAAACAAATTAGCGGTTGAATACATTGCTAAAGCGTGCATAAAAACAAAAATAAAGCTTATTAATTTAAGTTCAGATCAAGTTTACACCGGAAATGTTCAAAGGTTTTCGCTGGATGAAAATATTGAAGTTAACCCCAAAAATTTATATGCTAGGCAAAAACGTGAATCAGAACTTTTGTTGGCGGAAATTTTGCCATCGGCAGTAAGTTTGCGTCTTACATGGATGTATGATAGCCCCACTTCGGATATTATGCCCAATAGAGGTTTAGCTATTTCCTTGCTTGATGCGTATAAAAACAATACAAAATTTAAAGTGAATACAAACCAGATGAGAAGTATTACTTACATTAAATATGTTGTTGAAAATTTACCTCTGTGTTTCGAGCTTCCCGGTGGCGTATATAATTATGGCAGTGAAAATGATATGCCGATTTATGAATTAATGCAATATGCGGCAAAAACGATGGGACTGCCTTCTGAAATAATAGAGCCTTATGTTGGCGATGAACAAAATATATTAATAAATATTGATAAGATTAAAAATCATGGCATAATTTTTCCTTCTGCAAAAGACGGAATAGCGCAAGCGCTATAAATTTGTGGATATATTAATATGCCAAGCCGTTGTAATGCGAGTGCGTATTGCATCGGTTTGGCTTTGGAATGGTGCTTTATTTTCACAATATTGTTAAAATATTAACAATATTGTGAAAATAGGAATTTTCTGGCTTTTATATAAATTTAGTGCGCGTTTTTGAAAAACTTTATAAATGTTTCACTAAGATATAGTATAAATACCATACTAAAGATGGAAAAAATTTACTTTTATTTTAGTTGTTGTAAGAGTTTACAAGGTGTAGCAACTTGACAACAACTACACTAATATGGTATAGTTATCTCGTAAAAATCCCATGTAAATGCAGCCGTTTTTAACGGTAATTTAATAATATTTTAGTTAGTTTTATCTAACTTTAATTTGCTTGAATTATTGTTTAAAGTATAACAAAAAAGCATTTACATATAATAAACAAAACGATATGCGTAATGAAACGGAGAAATGAAGAATGGAATTTGAATATTCAAAAAATTGGGATAATTTCAACACCGGTAAATGGAGCGACGTCTCTATTGATGTAAGCGACTTTATCACAACAAACTATACCCCATATGACGGTGATGATACTTTTTTAGCACCTGCTACACAGGCAACTTTAGATTTATGGGATAAAGTTGTTGATTTAAATAAGCAAGAGCAAGAAAAAGGCGGAATTTTAGATATGGACACAGACATTGTGTCTACAGTAACATCTCATGGCGCTTGCTATCTTGACAAAGATGCGGAAACAGTAGTAGGTTTTCAAACAGATAAACTTTTTAAACGTAGTTTACAGCCTTTTGGTGGCATTCGTACAGCATATAATGCTTGTAAGCAATATGGTTATGAAATTGCGCCTGAGATAAAAGACATATTTACTAAATACAGAAAAACACACAATGATGGCGTTTTTGATGTATATACCGATGAAATCAAACTGGCGAGAAAATCTGCTATCATCACAGGGCTTCCTGATGCATACGGCAGGGGCAGGATAATAGGCGACTACAGGCGTGTGGCTCTATACGGCATCGACATGCTTGTTGAAGATAAAAAAGAACAACTTAAAACTGCACCGGTAAGAATGACAGAGCAGAACATAAGGCTTCGTGAAGAACTTGCGGAACAAATTAGGGCGCTTGGCGAAATTAAAGAAATGGCGCAAATTTACGGTTATGATATTTCAAAACCTGCTTCAAATGCACAAGAGGCAATCCAATGGCTATATTTTGGCTATCTAGCAACAATTAAAGAGCAAAATGGCGCTGCAATGAGCCTTGGTCGTGTTTCGACATTCTTAGATATTTACATTAAAAGAGACCTTGATTTAGGCATTTGCACAGAAGAGCAAGTGCAAGAGTATATCGACCATTTTGTAATGAAATTGCGTCTTGTTAAATTTGCCAGAACCTATGAATACAATACGCTTTTCTCTGGTGACCCAACTTGGGTAACTGAAACAATAGGCGGCATGACAGTTGACGGCCGTCACATGGTTACAAAAACATCTTACAGATTTTTGCACACTTTAACAAATTTAGGCCCCGCACCGGAGCCAAATTTAACTGTGCTTTGGTCGCCTCGTCTTCCTGAAAACTTCAAAAGATATTGCGCTAAAATGTCAATTTTAACTTCGTCAATTCAATATGAAAACGACGAGCTTATGAGAGCAGTGCACGGACACGACTATGCTATTGCTTGCTGTGTATCTTCAATGAAAGTTGGCAAAGAAATGCAATTCTTTGGAGCACGTGCTAACCTTGCAAAATGCTTGTTATATGCTATCAACGGTGGTGTTGATGAAAAACTTAAAATGCAAATTGGCCCCAAATATAGGGCAGTAACAACAGATTACCTTGAATATGATGATATAATTCAAAAGTTTGATGATATGCTTGAATGGCTTGCCGGTGTATATGTAAATGCGCTAAATATCATTCATTATATGCACGATAAATATTGCTATGAACGCGTACAAATGGCGCTGCACGATAGAGAAGTAAAACGTTATTTTGCAACAGGTATTGCGGGCTTATCCGTAATTGCCGATTCACTAAGTGCGATTAAATATGCAAAAGTTAAGGTTATTCGTGACGAAGATGGATTAGTGGTGGATTACGAAGTAATAGGTGATTATCCAAAATACGGCAACAATGACGATAGAGTAGACAAAATTGCTATTGGCATAGTTCGCAAGTTTATGGAGAAAATCAGAAGACACCATACCTATAGGGACAGTGTGCCTACAATGTCGATTTTGACAATAACATCTAATGTTGTTTATGGTAAAAAGACAGGCTCTACACCTGACGGACGTAAAGCAGGCGTGCCTTTTGCACCTGGTGCAAACCCAATGCATGGCAGGGACACAAACGGTGCAGCAGCATCTTTGGCTTCTGTTGCAAAACTTCCTTTCGAAGATGCACTTGATGGCATTTCCGACACATTCTCAATCGTTCCCGGTGCGCTTGGAAAAGATGATAGAGTGTTCATGAGCGATTTTGATATAGATAATTTAGTAATTCAAACAATAGACGATTTTAACGCTGAATGCGGCAATATGGCTTGCAAACAGCCCAACGAAATTATAGAATAATTTTTTTAAAAGGAGAAAAAACATGACAACACCAAGTGAAAAACAAATTGATAATTTAGTGTCCTTGCTCGACAGTTATTCAAATATGGGCGGACATCATTTAAATGTAAACGTATTTACAAAGGAAACATTGCTTGACGCGCAACAACATCCTGAAAAATACCCACAATTAACAGTAAGGGTATCGGGCTATGCGGTTAATTTTGTCAAATTGACAAAAGAGCAACAAGACGATATAATCTCAAGGACATTCCATTCAAAAATTTAATTTTTGAATAAAAAGCAAAGGGGATAATATCATGAAAGGGTATGTTCACTCGATAGATTCATTTGGTACCATAGATGGGCCCGGCATAAGAATGGTTGTTTTTATGCAGGGCTGCCCTTTAAGGTGCGCTTATTGTCACAACCCTGACACATGGCAAACTAATGTTGGAAATCAAATGAGCACAGATGATGTTATAAAAAAATATGAAAGTATTAAAGAATATGCTACCGGTGGCATAACCGTAACCGGTGGTGAACCTTTGTTGCAAATTGAGTTTATCACAGAATTATTCAAAAAGTGCAAAGAAAAAAACATTCATACTTGCCTAGATACATCAGGAATAACATATAGCGAGAACAACAAAAGCGTTTTTGATGAACTTATGACAGTTACTAATCTTATTTTGCTTGATATTAAGCATATTGATAATGAAGAGCATAAAAAGCTTACAGGCCTTGGAAATGAAAACATCTTAAAATTTGCAAAATATTTATCTGATGTTAAAACCGATGTTTGGATAAGACATGTTGTAATTGAGGGCATTACTTTAAACGAAGCATTTCTGTTACAATTGGGTGCGTTTTTAGCTTCGCTTAAAAACATAAAAGCACTTGATATAATACCTTACCATACAATGGCTATTGATAAATATAAAAATTTAGATTTAGAGTATCCACTAAAAGGCATCCCTGCGACAAGCACACAAAGAACATCGTATGCTCTTAGTGTAATTGTTAAGGGTATGAAGCAAGAGATTATAAAAAAGCATAAATCGAATTAAATTGAATGCAGTTTAAGTGGCTGAAGAAAATATTGCTTGTTTTGTAAAAAAAGATTTGTAAAATAAAACATAATAAATAAAACAGCACTTGTAAGAATTTTCTTACAAGTGCTGTTTTATTTAGCTGTATAAAGGGGTATGTAAAGAGGTTCGCTCTTATGTTATTCCAAGTAAAGCCGAAAAAGCTCAGTGAAAGCAAACCTGTCCTGTCATTCCGAGTGCAAGCGAGGAATCCGTCCCCCTACGCAAGCACTGTCATTCCGAGCAAAGCGAGGAATCCGTTCCCTTACGCAAGCACTGTCATTCCGAGCTTAAGCGAGGAATCCGTCCCCTTACGCAATCACTGTCATTCCGAGTGCATGCGAGGAATCCGTTCCCTAGGCACTTTGTAACTATTTGAAACTTCCCTCTCATTAAAAACTTCTTCTTTTCTGCCTTTTCTGAGCAAAAAGAAACACAACTATCGCGTAATAATGTTTACACTATTCGACCCACAAAGTATATCCTTTTTGTCGCTCTGATAAAATTTGCATATTGCAATCTGCGGCAAATAATTTAGTTTTTACTCTTGATACCAAAACCCTAAGCGTGTTGTAATTATCTGCGCAAGGGTAGCCCCAAACTTTTTGGTAAAGTTCATCTCTGTCAATCTGCTCGCCTTTTTTATCCACAAGTAACCACAACAGCAGCAATTCTCTTTTTGTAAGCAGTAAATCTATATCATTAAAACGTGCTATCCCACTTACATTGTCAATATGAAGATTGCCGGCTGTACGCATTGTCGTTTGTGAACGCATTTGACGAAGCCTCGCATTAATTCTAGCTATCAACACTTCTAAATCATACGGTTTTGTAACATAATCATCACCGCCGGAATTCAATCCTTTTATAATATCGCTGTTTTCGCCCATGGCAGTTAAAAATATAATTGGTATATCGTATGTTTCTTTTATCTTTTGGCACACATCAAGCCCATTTCCGTCCGGTAGGTCAATGTCAAGAACTATTAAATCTACCTCTGTATTTTCAAGTGTTTTTATACAAGCTTGCACGGTATCCACACAGATTGCTGTGTAGCCCTCGCCAGCAAGCGCTTGCTTGTTGATATTGTTAAGATGTGGGTCGTCCTCTACAAGTAAAATATTTGCCATTTTTTTACTCCTCGTCTTTGTAAGTAGGAATTGTTATTTTATACGTTGCGCCTTGATTATTGTCTGTCAAAAGCACAATGTCGCCCTTATGTAACTGCGCAACCTCTTTGCAAATAGAAAGTCCAAGCCCTTTTGTGCCGTTTGTGGTAAAGCCTTTTTCAAAAATTTTCTGTGCGTTCTCTGTTGGGATTCCGCAACCCGTATCACTGACAAGTAGCGTTATGCTATCGCTGTTTTTTTCTTGCATTACTTTAATTTTAAACTCGCCGTTTTCCATGTGTTTGTTACTGTTTGCGGCAAGGTTAATCATCATTTGCACAAGCATTTCCATATTGCCTAAAATATACTTTTGTGTATTGCCTTTTATAATTAATTTGTTGCCTTTTTTTTCTAAAAGCCCTTTGCACACGGCACAAGCATAGTGTAAATATTCAGCCACTGATATTTTACTAAGCACCGCTTTTGAAATGGGCGTTGTAGGCATTTCCATCAAGTTAGACACAAGCTGTGCAAGCCTTGTTGCTTCAGAGGAAATAACTTTTAAGTTCTGCATAGTTTCTGAATTAATCTCATCATTTTTAATTTGAGCGTTTGTTAGCTGTGCATATCCGCTCATTATAGCCAGTGGGGTTTTAATCTCATGTGCCATCTTATGGAAAAAATCAGTTTTCATATTGTTAATGCCTTCCAGCATGGCGGCATTTTGTGTTATTTCTTGCTGTTTTATTTGCAAATGGGCAAGTTCACGCTCGGTGCGTGAAAACTGCATTGTTAGAGCAATGGCATTAAAAAATACAATTAAAATGGTGATGTACGGCTGAATATACCATGTGTTTCCCTGATAAGTGAAAGCTTCACAAAGCCATGCCACGGTCATAAGAACAGGGCTTAAACCCATAAATAAATTTTCTTTATTGGCAAATAATTTGTTGCGATGGCCTAAATATAAAATATGCGCTGTAATTGAAATCAAAGCTATTGTAAGTATCGCTCCAATAATAAAAACAAACTTGGTATATATTATGGACGGTGTAAAAATATAAAATAGTGAAATTATACCTAAGCTGCCCCAAATAAGACATTTGAAGGGGAACTGGAGTTTAAGCTTTAATGTAGTTACCACATGAAGAATTAAAAAAAAGTAAAAACCTATACGTGCTAGATATTCAGCTTTGTGTAAAATATACCAAGATACATTTGGAATAATCGCCATAATATCTTTGTTGAAATAAATTGAATAATGCAAAGCGGCGAAAAAACAGGTAAGGGCAAACCAAAGAAAACTAATTCTTTCGGTATAACTCAAAAACATTCCAAGGAAAAATACCACAAAAGAAAGCAAAACACCAATGATAAGACCGTTTGATAAAAACTCTGCTCTGTTTCTTTGTATTATCACGTCTTGCTGTGCTAAATAAGTGTTTTTTAAATTTCCATATTCATGGTTATGATAGGCAAGCTGTATAATTATTTCTGTAGTATTTGTTTGTGTTGTAAAAAAGACGGTGTAATAGTCTGTTTTTGGGACGAATGTCGCCACATCAGCGCTTACATTCCCAATTTGCGATAGTAATTCTCCATTTACATAAATATTCTGGGCATAGTCAGAGGAGAGGCCGGTAATTCCGTAGGTTTCTCCTGCGGGGATATTTAACTCTATGCGATATGTGCCATATTTGGCATCATCATCAGTAAGCATCGGTGGCATGGAATAAAAATCCTGTGATGTGTACAGTTCGCCGGGATACCAATCAGCTATTTGTTCATTTAAAAGAACACATTCTTCGCTTAAATCTGTTTGTTCTATTTCAGCGACGCTGAGAATATCCACTGCCCCGGGCTTTATGCCTATAAACAACAGATAAAAAAGAGAAATTATTATAAAAATACAAATTGTTGTGACAGTAAAAGATTTATGAGGGAATTTTGGCCTTGTATCTTTACTTTCTTGTGTTGGCATGTATAGGGTATCCTTTCTCTGGTTTTAATATCTGCTAGTTAATGATTTAAAAATAATATAGTATAATAAAATTATACCACTTTATTTAAAAAGTTCAATTTGTAATAATATTAATTTTGAAATTTTATGTGCAATTATATCAATTTACTTATTTATACAAATTTATGCAAAAATCGAACTATTTTTCAAAATCGGATTGTCTATTTTTTAAAACCATGTTATAATATAATAGAAATTTCATGTGAAAAAAATATGTTTGATTTAATTTTTATAAAAAAGGCAATAATCAATTTTAAAAGGATGAAGTTTAATGGTTAACAATATACAAGATTGGACAAAACTTACAGATGAGTTTAATTTACCACGTTGGGCAAAATTGCCAGACATAGAGCTTTATATGGATCAAATTGTAAGTCAACTATGTAAATATCTTGCACCTATAAATATAAATGAGGGCGATGCGCCGATAACGGCAAGCATGGTAAACAATTATGTAAAACAACAATTGTTGCCACCGCCCGTTAAAAAGAAATACAGCCGTATACATTTGGCGCACTTGGTGGTTATTTGCCTATTAAAACAAGTGCTAAGTATACAAGATGTAAAAACATTGATAGACGATATGTTTGAAAATTTATCGGAAGATGAAATTGAAAGAGTATATGATGATTTTTGTCTTGCACAGGAAAATGCGTTTAAAAACACTGTAAAGGTTTTGAATGAAGAAAAAAACCTAAAAGAAGATAAACTTGCAATGCAGGCAGGGGTTGCGGCATTTGCAAGTAAAACAATGGCACAAATGATGTTAAATAAGCCATTATAATTCAAAATTCCGGCTTTACTAATTAAAGTTATACAAAAAGATAACAAAATTAAGTTATTTTCATATTATAAAAATAAATATTTGTTTAAAATGTTGCTTTAAAATTTTATAAAAAAATATTTGTTTTAATTTAGAAAGGGGTGGATTATGAGCACCGAAAAAATGAAAGATATAATGATAAGAACATTGTTTTATGTCTTCGTGCTTGGAACTACTTATATTATTTTAGAATATGCGTTTCCGTTTATAACTCCTTTTATAATAGCGTTTACAATTGCATTCATATTGCAACCTATCATCAGGTTTTTAAAAAGAACTACTAATATGAGCAGGGTTTTTATCTCTGTTATGTTGTTAATTTTAGTTATAATAATTGTTTTCACTCTTTTAGTATATATTATCGTGAATATATATTCGAACACAACAGAATTTGTTTCGCAATTACCGCAATTTTATACAGAGACAATTTCACCTGTTTTAACAACTTTCAGCAATAATTTAGAAACGTTTTTAAGCAATGTTAGCCCCGAGGTATCTCAGCTTGTGGGTGGCGCTTCGGAAGCGTTGGGAAGTGCGGTGTCCTCGCTATTATCCGAAATTTCGGGTGGAGTATTAAGCTTTGCAACAACCACTGCAACAGGCGTGCCAATGTTTATTGTTCAATTTGTTTTGGCTATAGTTGCAACATTTTTTTGCATTATTGATTATGACACCATTGTTGGTTTTGTTTTTAATAGGTTACCGCTTGAAAAAAGGAAAACTGTGCTTTTAATAAAAAATAGAAGTTTGCAGGTTTTGGGCGAATATTTAAGGGCTTACGCAATACTTCTTTCGATAACTTGTGTAGAACTTTTTATCGGTTTTTTACTTTTGGGTGTCGAAAACGCACTTCCTCTTGCAGGGCTTATAGCCATAGTTGATATTTTGCCTATACTTGGAGTTGGCACAGTTTTAATCCCCTGGGGAATAATAATGATTTTGGCAGGAAATATTCCATTTGGAATAGGAATTTTGATATTATATGCTATTATCACAATTGTAAGGCAATCGTTGGAACCAAAAGTTATAGGAAAAAGAATAGGTTTGCACCCATTTGTAACTTTATTTTGCATTTTCCTTGGCGGAAATCTATTTGGTATACTTGGGATTTTTGGACTGCCTATTGCGGTTACCGTTATTACACAACTTAACCGTTCAGGTGAAATTAAATTATTTTAAGTTTGCGTAAGATGCAGTGTAACAATTTTATAAAAATAAACAACTGCCCTTTAATTATAAAGGGCAGTTATTTATAAGGGATTAAAGATTTAAAACATTATTTGCACTTTGGCAAATAAACGAAATAAGTGAAATTAATTATCTGCGCCTGTTAAGGGCACAAGTTTATAGTCTAAAACAAATTTTGTGTTTTGTGCGTCCGAATAAAATGCTTGCTTTAGTCGTCCTACAACTGCATTTCCAACATCATACGTGGCGATGTTAGGCAACAATGTTGCATACTGTGTTGCACTACACCTTGAAATCGTGTCGCCACTTCTTAAATTGCTTTGTAAAATATCCAGCAAATTTGTCATCGATTTATCAATTTCAAGCGGTTCGGGTTTGCTGTTATCAATTGGCCTTATGCTCATTACAGAAAGATACATCGTTGCGCCAAGTCGCTCTAAATTGCGCATATGTAAATGATAAATATCTTTGAAAATTGTATATTCGCAAACGAAGGCACCGCGTTCTTGCGTGCTTTCTTGCAATTCGTTGCAAACTTGTTCTATGCTCGCTTCAGAACCGTTTTCCTGTTTAATTAATTCAGAATAAAAACTTAAAATTTCCTCACTGGGTTTCATGCCTAAATGAGTATAATGTAATTTTGTTATGTTTTGATACTGTGTCAATGCTTCTTTGCTGTGCCCCATTTTTAATAGTGCGCTCATAAGCTCTAAATTCAACATGGATTCAAACGGGTCAATTTCAAGTGAAGCCTTACAGACACGAATTACATCACCATATAAATGCGATTCATTTAAAAATTTTATATATTGATACATCGCACTGATATAAATATCTCTAAAGTAGAACACTTTTGGGGATATATAAGAGCTTAATGCAGAGTTTACAAGTAAATCGTCTCTGTATAAAAATATTATCTCTTCAAAGTTTTCGCGCAAAACAGGCGTTAAGGTGTTCGCTTTTTTTGCCCTGTTACAAAGCTCTTCCATGCGAAAAATATCAACATTGCTGTTTAAGTCAGTGTTCCACATATAAGCGCCACGTTTTGTAACAATTGCATCAGATAAACCGTTGTCGCTCAGCTCTTTTCTCAATCGGCTAACTAAAGTTTTAAGCGTACCTTCAAGTCCGTTTTGGTCGTTATCACCCCATAAAACATCGATTAAATCAGAAACAGGCACTGCCTTGCCGTGATTTATTATCAACATCTCAAGCAATATTATTTTTTTGGGTGAAGAATTCAACCCTTTTGTTATATCAAGTCCGTCGACTAAAATTTTAAATTCGCCTAAAGTATAAATATCTACCATGTATTCACCATAACTTTTTATTTGTAAAACTGTGTATTTAAAAATTTAACCTTACATCAATATTACATTTTCGATAATTATACACAGTATAACATGTTTCGTGAAATAGTTCAATACTTTTTATTAAATTTGTTAAATTGTAATATTATTGACATTTTTATTTTGCGTTTTTTATTGGCAAACACTGTGCTTTTTGGTATAATATATTATGAAAAAGTACCTGGTTTTGTTATTCAAGTAAAAAGGAGAAAATTAATAGAAAATGAAAGTTAATAAAATTAAATTAACATTGCTTTTATGCATTGTTGTATGTATTATACCGATGATTACATTGTTTTCATCGTGTAGCGACCCACGTGATCAATTGTTTGATTCGCAAAGTTCACAAAGCTCAGATGACAGTGAAATTGTAGGGGATAGAGACTCAACACCGGTTGTTTACAAGCCGACAGCAGATGGTGTTAATGTGTTTAATGGCATGGTTTCAATTGTGGATATTTCTAATGTGAGCAAAGGTTATATCATGGTTAAATATGTCGGAACAGCATCGAAAATTAAGATGCAATTAAGGCATGAAAATTCTGAATGGTATACATATGATTTAAATACATCAGGCGAGTTTGAGGTTTTTCCGATAACAACGGGAGACGGCTCTTATACGCTTACAATAAACGAAAATATTGAAGGAACTACTTATGCGCAAATAGACACAGCGACTTTTACAGTAGAGCTTGAAAATTCTTACACACCGTTTTTACACCCGAACCAATATGTTAATTACGATGAAAATTCTTTGATAGTTGCAGAAACACAAAAAATTGCAACAGGCGCAGTGGATGATTTAGACGTTGTTAAAAGAGTGTATGAAAACGTTGTAGAAAATGTGGAGTACGATAAAGCAAAGGCAGAGGTAGACACTTTTTATCTACCTGATGTAGATGAAACTTTTAACACAAAATCCGGAATTTGCTTTGATTACGCTGCACTTATGACAGCGATGCTTCGCACACAAAATATACCAACTCAATTGGTTATAGGCTATGCCGGCACTGCTTATCATGCATGGATAAGCGTTTACACACCGGAGACAGGCTGGATAGATAATATGATTGAGTTTAATGGCACTGAATGGGTTAGACTTGACCCAACATTTGCCTCTACAAGCAATAACAGTCCCGATATGCTTGAATATGTTGGCGATGGCCAAAATTATAATGCAATGTATTTTTATTAATGTTTTATAAATTGAAAAAATAGTGTAATTGCGAGGGAAATATATGGCGAAAAGCAAAAAACTACCAAATGCTAAAGAGCTTTCTGCGGAATACTTAAGCGATTTTTTTGAACAATTATATATGTTTTTGCAAAGTGGCATTGCAACATGGGAAGCTCTTGCTATAATAAGCGAAAACACAGCAAACAAAAATGTTAAACAGCTTTACACTTCGCTTTATGATGATGTTGCAGATGGCAAATTGTTTTCTACTGCAATGAGAAACAGCAAATGTTTTCCTATTTATGCCATTGGCATGACGGTTGTGGGTGAACAAACAGGACGCATGGAAGAAACAACTTTGGCGCTTAAAAAATATTATGAGCAAAAAGATGTTTTAAAGAAAAGCATACGTGACGCAGTGGCATATCCTTTGTGCATGGCGGGAATGGTGCTTGCGGTTATTTTGGTGCTAATAATGCGTGTAATGCCTGTGTTTGAGCAAGTGTTTGCTGGGCTGGGGCTTTCGCTTAACACGTTTGCACAATCTTTGCTAGATATGGGTACAATTATAAATAATTACTCTTTTGTTATTCTAACGGTATTTATTGTTTTGCTTGCTGTGTTTTTTATAGTGAGGGCTACTTCTGCAGGGAAAAAACTCTTTTCGCATATCTATAGTGTGTTTCCCTTGACAAAAAAATTAGCACAAGCGCAAACTGCCAATACATTTGCTTTCTCAATGTCGCTTATGCTTGCAAGCGGAATAGAAACATTAACAGCATTCGAGTTTTCTGAAGATTTAGCCGAGAGCACTATGGCAAGAAATAAAATAAATGACATACGACAAGCACTTGAAGATGGAAAAGCTTTGAGCGCTGCATTGGTTGATGGCGGTATTTTTAAAGAAGATTATAACGGCATGATTGTTGCAGGAATGCGCACAGGTGCGGTAAGTGAAATGCTTATGAGTATAGCAAAACGCTATGATAAAGAGGCTAACGAGCGAATACAAAAACTTTTGTCTATACTAGAGCCAACTTTAGTGGCTGTTTTATGTGTAATGGTTGGGCTTGTAATGTTAAGCGTTATGCTTCCGCTTATGGGTATTTTAGCCGGATTATAAAATTTTACAGTATACACATTTAATAAAGATGATTAATATCATATAATTTAATCATTTTTAAGGCTGTTGTTTTATTTATTCACAAAGCCAAAAATATTAATATAGTATATAATAAGTAAGAATTTCGGGTTAAAACTAGTTTAGAACATCGTTTAAAGAGGATTTTGTTTTGAGAGAAAGCTTTTTATATAAAATGATTAAAATTTTTAAAAGCGGGTTGTTTTATTCGCTTTTAATGTTTGTTGCAGTTGTTGGTGTTTTTGTTTTTGGCACAGATAATGTTTCAGGCACTGTTTCTCAAGAACAGCTTGAAATGATAGAAGCATCTGTAAGGCGAAGCACAGTGCAATGTTATGCGTTAGAGGGAAGCTATCCCGAGGATTTAGAATATCTCGTGGAGGAATATGGGCTTTATTACGATGATGCAAATTTTGTAGTGCATTATGAAAATATAGGTTCAAACTTACTCCCACAAATATCAGCCTTTTATATAGGTCCTTAAATATAAATAATTAATATCGGTGATTGGGAATAAAACCCAAACACCGATATTTAATATAAATAACAATAAACATGTAAAATTATGCTTATTACTTTGTTGTTTTTGGTAATAATAATTGCAGTGAACTTTTAAATTCATACAATTTAAAAGTTGAAAAATATGATATTAAGTGATATAATTTAAAAGAATAAAATATATAAAAGCTGAAGAGAGTAAAATGAAAATTAATTTTAAAAAATTATTACCCACGAATTTAATAGGTGGCTTGGTAATTCTTGGAATTACCTTAATTTTGCTTTTTGTATTATTAGCAATATCGGACAGTGAACTAGAAAAAACAGCAATTTTTGCACTTAATGAAGCCGCTGAAGATAAGCAACATCAAATAAATATAGAGTTTGACAATGCAAAAAATAGTGTTATAAGCATTGCTGAAACTTTGCTAGAGTATCCTTTAGAAGATGAAGAGTTGCAGAATTTTTTATATAGGAAAAAAGAACTTTACAATTTTGAAAATTTATATGTAGTAAACCCTACGCTACAAGGGGTTTCGCAAGACGGCACAGAAAAAGATTTCAGCTTGTTAATAAATGATAGCACCTATTTTAAATATGAAATAGGTGTAGCACAGGTATCTTATCCTGTTGAAGACGAAGAAACGCAAGTAAATTCGCTTTATTTTTACACACCTATCGAGGGAAATGGGTATATCTTTGCAGAATATTCACTTGAAAAGATAAATGAAAGCTTAGAGCAAGAAGTGGGAGACTTCGGCTATGCGCTTTTCACCGATAGTACAGGCAGAGATTTTTATATTTCAGAAGTTACTTTTTTGCAAGACAATGAAATTGGCGATTACAATTTTGATAATACGTCGCAATCAATTGATGAAGTTATAGCAAATTTAAGTAATCATGAAGGCGGAAGCATTGCATATGAGTTAAACGGCACTAAAATGGTGGCGGTGTATAAACCTATAAATGCCAATAATTGGTCGCTTGTGATTGCCGTTGGAAAAAACATTTATATTAACAATATAAGGGTAATGTCGACATTGTTAATAATATTTTTGCTAAGCGTTTTTGCCGGTTTAATGTTCTTTACGCTTGCTATGTATAATGCGAAAAAAACACTTGAAAAAGTTGCATATTATGACAAGCTTACAGGTATGCCAAATTTGGCTAAATTTAAAAATGATGTTTACGAAATATTAAAAAACAATCCGGATAAACAATATGTTGTTGTAAAATTTGATATATTAAATTTCAAGGCAATAAATGAAATGTATGGCTTTGAAATTGGCAATAAGGTTTTGTGTGCGTTTTCAGAATGTGCAAATGTTGCAAAATCAAGGGTAAAATCCTTTATGGCGGCAAGGACAGG
The DNA here is from genome assembly GCA_964369715.1 of uncultured Bacteroides sp. Lineage (GTDB taxonomy): Bacteria > Bacillota > Clostridia > Oscillospirales > Ruminococcaceae > Ruthenibacterium. The sequence continues at coordinate 59,738 of CAYJGV010000004.1, forward strand.
CGCAGACGAGTTTATGATGTTTGCAACTGATGGTGTTTTAGAGCATATACACGATTTTATACCAAGGTATGAAAAATCTATAAAAATGCTGACACCTGAAATTGAAAACCATTATCTTGTGTTTAAATACGGAAGATATATTATTGAAAAAAACTACACCGATGTAGATGAAATTTTATCAAGAGCGGGAATAGCGCACAGATTAGCAAAAGCAAGAACTGATACAAATATTTGTGATTTTGATATTGATATGAAGAATAATTTGCTTAATAAAGTAGAGATTACAAATAAGATGGAAGCCGCACTGGAAAATGAGGAGTTTGTTGCATATTTACAACCTAAGGTCGATTTAAAGACAGGCAAAACCTCAAGCGCTGAAGCGCTGGTTAGATGGATAGAACCCGATGGAAAAATCAATTTCCCCGGTAGTTTTATACCTATTTTTGAGGGCAATGGCTTTATAGTAAAACTGGATAATTATATTTTAAACAGTGTTTGTAAAACACTTGTAGCATGGCAAGACAAAGGCTTTGAAATTGTACCGGTATCGGTTAATTTTTCGCGCAAACATTTTATAAATCCCGATTTTATCAACAATTTAATTAAAATTGTAGACAGCTATAATATTGATAGAAAATATATAGAAATAGAACTTACAGAAACTATTGTTTTAGATAATGAAGATGCTATAGAAGAATTGCTTTTAAAAATTAAAAATGCAGGCTTTAAAGTATCCATAGACGATTTTGGCTCGGGGTATTCATCACTTGGGCTTTTGAAAGATCTTGATGTTGACACATTAAAATTAGATAGAAGCTTTTTTATTAACAACAATAACAAGATAAAAGGTGAACTTGTTGTGGATGCAATTATAAATCTTGCGCACGGTTTGGGAATGGATATAGTTGCAGAAGGCGTTGAAGAGGCACATCAAGTTGAATTTTTAAAACGAATTGGATGCGATGTAGCACAAGGATATTATTTTGAAAAACCTATTTCATTGGCCGAGTTTGAAAAGAAACATTTGCAGAAAAATTAAAATAGTTAAAACTGTAATGGGTAAATATGTAGTTTGTTAAAAACAGTAAATTAAAATTTGATGTTTTTGCCAAATATAATAGTTTTATTAAATTTAATTAAAGGTTAATGTCATGTTGAAAGCTTAGTGTTTTTTGCTAAAGCTAAAGCTAAAGCATGGCATTAAGTCTTTTTAAATTTATTATTAAAAAGAAAAGGCATATATTATGAAAAAAATACTTCTTATAGCTTCGGGCGGAACAATTGCAAGCTGTGCAACAGAAAGTGGTTATGCGCCACTTATTTGTGCAAAGCAATTGCTTTCATATGTTCCTAAAGTGAATGAAATATGCCATGTGCAATTTTTAGACTTATTTAATATCGACAGTACAAATATAACACCAAAACATTGGATTAAATTGGTGCAAACTATTGAAGAGCATTATAATGATTTTGACGGCTTTGTTATATGTCACGGCACAGACACTATGGCATATACATCTGCTGCACTTTCTTATATGATACAAAATTCGAAAAAACCTATTGTGATTACAGGTTCTCAAAAACCTATAAGTGTAGAAATTACCGATGCAAAAACAAACCTTATAGACAGCTTTTTGTTTGCAAGTAGTGATAAAGCTCATGGTGTAAATATTGTTTTTGACGGAGATGTAATTGTGGGAACACGTGCAAAAAAGCAGCGTTCAAAAAGCTATAATGCTTTTTCAAGCATTAATTATCCGTATATTGCGAATATACAAGATGAAAAAATTGTTTTTTACATCGACGATAAAAACATGATTTCTGATGATGTTAAATTTTATACAAAACTTAACTCAAAAGTGTTTTTGCTTAAGCTTATACCTAATATAGAGCATGAAATTATATCGTACTTAAAAGATGTTTACGACGCACTTATTATCGAAAGCTATGGCCTTGGCGGCTTGCCAAGTTACGAACAGTCAGATGTATCTTTTTCAAGTTCTCTTGAAAATTTTGTGAAAGCCGGCAAAGTAGCTGTTGTAGCAACACAGGTAACACACGAGGGAAGCGATTTATCGGTTTATCAAGTGGGAGAAAAGGCAAGAGGGATTGCGAATGTCTTTGAAGCAAAAGATATGACATTGGAAGCAGTTGTAACGAAACTGATGTGGGTGCTTGGAAATTTTGAAAGTACCGAGGAAAGAAAAAGTAAATTTTATAAAACAATAAATCACGATATTTTATTCGTGTAATATAAATAATCTGCACTTAACTCGCTTGTCATTCCGAGCGTAGCCGAGGAATCCGTTCTTTTTAAATCACGTTATAATTGCGATTTTTCGTCATACCTCCTCAGAATGACATGTTTGAGATGGCTATGGCTTAATATAAATAATATAAACTCAAATACAATTAATAATATTTTCCGGAGGAATAAAAATGACTTTAGAACAAAAAATAGGGCAAAGATTGGTAGGCGGCTTTCCGTCCACAACAATGAGCGAAGAATTTATAAATGCAGTAAAAGAATATAAAATAGGCAATGTTATTCTGTTTAGAGAAAATGTTGAAAATGAACAACAATTAAAAAAATTGTGCGAGGATATACAAGAACTTATTACAAAAGAAACAGGATATCCTGCCTTTATAACAATAGATCAAGAGGGTGGCGTTGTCACACGTTTGCCTGAAACATTGGCTAATATTCCGGGAGCAATGGCGCTTGCGGCAACAAAAGATAGCAATAATGCATATATTGCCGGTAAACTTACAGGTGAAGAACTTGCAAGTCTAGGCGTGAATTTTAATTTATCGCCTTGTTTGGATGTAAACAGCAACCCAAACAACCCTATTATAGGCGCAAGAAGCTATTCGGATAATGCGAATACTGTGGCAGAATTCGGTGTGCAAATGATAAAAGGCCTTGTAGAGGGCGGCGTGCTTGCCTCGGCAAAGCATTTCCCAGGGCATGGAGATACAGCAGTGGATTCTCACATTTCACTTCCTTGTGTAGATAAAAGTTTTGATGAATTAATGCAAGTGGAATTTGTTCCATTTATGGCTGCAATTAAGGCAAAAGTGCCTGCTATAATGACAACACATATACTTTTTCCACAAATTGAAAAGGAAAAACTGCCTGCGACAATGTCACGCACTATTATGACAGATGTGCTTCGTGGTAAATTGGGTTTTGACGGCTTAATTGTAAGCGATTGTATGGAGATGTCCGCAATTGCAAAATTTTACACAACCGAACAAGGTGTTCAAAAAGCATTAAATGCAGGTGTAGATTTAGTCTTTGTTTCGCATAATGCAGTGAAACTTGCCGAATGTGCAAAACTTGCAAAAGAAAATGTTATCTCTGGCGTTTTAAATGCAGATGAAATCGATGAAAGCGTAGAGCGTATATTAAAATATAAAAAAGAATTTAATATTGGTAAAGCACAAAATAATAATTTCAATATGCAAGAAGCTATTAAAACTTGCGATGAACTACGCAGAAAAACAATAACAAATGTGCAATTACCAAGCAAGGAATTTGTTTTGGGAGAAAACCCTATTTGTGTAGGGTGTAGTGCTTTTAACACAGGCCTTGTTGGGAATATTGTCGAGGATATCCGCAAAACTTTTGCACAATTAATTGCACCTGTTTTAGGCGGTGAAGATTATTCTACAGCGGTTGACCCAAGCGACGAAGAAATTGAAAATGTTGTAGAAGAAGCAAAAAAACACAGCTCTATTGTAATGAACACATATAACGGACATTTGCACCCACAACAAATGAAATTAATGCATACGCTAGCACAAACAGGTATGCCTATGGTGGTAATTGCGCTTCGTAATCCATACGATCTTAAAGATTTACCAAAACATGTGTATGCAATTGAGGCTTATGAATATACAACACCTATGATGAATGCAATTACAGATGTTTTACAAGGAAAAATGAAAGCGACGGGAGAATTACCCATTAGCTTGAAATGAGGATGAAATGATAGATTTTGTTGTTGGTTGTGACGGTGGCGGCACAAAAACCGATGTTTTAATAATGGATATCGAAAAAAATATTATAGGCTCACAAGAGTTTGGTGCACTTAATATAAACGGAAATTCAATTGAAATTGTAGAAAATACAATTAAAAATTGTGTTAATTTTATAAAAAAATACGATAGTACATTAAAACATTGCAAAAGTATTTGCGTTGGCAGTGCCGGGATATCGAATGAAAATGCAATTAATTTAATTAAAAATACATTTATTAAAAGCGGTTATACAGGCAAACTTTTAATTGTTGGTGACCAAGAGGCAGCTCTTGCCGGTGCACTTGGCGAGAGCGTCGGCGCTGTCATAGTTGCCGGAACAGGCTCGATTTGCTTTGGGAAAAACAAGCAAGGTGATGTTTTTCGTTGTGGTGGTTATGGACATATTATCGACGACGAGGGAAGCGGATACGCCGTCGGAAGAGATGTGTTAAGCGCTGTTGTGCGCGCTTATGATAACAGAATTAAACCGACAATTTTAATGCAAATGGTGTTTGAAATACCGGGCATTAACGATGTGCAATCTCTTGTTAAATTTGTTTATGACAAAACAACTGATAAAAAAGCAATAGCAGGTTTTGCAAAACTTGCATCACTTGCGGCAAAACAAGGTGATGAAATCGCCTATCAAATTTTAATAAATGCCGCTAAAAATTTAAGCGAACTTGCAATACCTACCATTAGCGCTTTAAATTTAAGCGAGGGCAAGCTTGCCATGGCAGGCAGTATGCTTTTAAATATAGATATTATAAGAGAAGAATTTATCAATATAATGAAAAGCAAATTTGAAAATTTATCTTGTGTGCTTCCAAAAGACAATGCAACAATCGGAGCGGCGTTAATTGCGCTGGAATCAATTGATAAATAACACTTGTTTCAACAATGTATGACATAAAATTGTCGATAATATGTTTTTATTGTGGACAAATAATTTTAACTGTGATATACTACAAATGTGTAATTATATTGATTATAATAGTTTTACAAATTGTCATAATTTTACAATATAATATTAAATTTAATAATATTTGCCTTTGGAAAAACACATGTTATTATGAGGCAAGTTAAGAGCGATAATTTTCACTCCGTTTGTTATGGATAATGCATTAAAATAATTGGTGCCAATTATTTTAAGCTTATATTTAACAAGCTGTTACGAAAAGTAAATATAAAATAGAAATATAAATTATGTGTATTAAAGCATGCTAATTTAAAATACAGTTAATATTCGATAATAAAAATTTTTGTTAATTTTTAGGAGATAATATTATGAAAAAACATGTGGCATTATGTTTGGCAATTTTGTTTTTATTAATTATGTTTACGGCTTGCACACAAACGAATAAAACAAGTGAAACTGAAAACAAAAATACAAGTGATTATCCCGAAGATGATATTGATATGATAATACCTTTTGGTGAGGGTGGCGGCACCGATGAATGGGCAAGAATTATTGCGCAGTATATGGGTGAAGAACTTGGTGTTCAAATTGATTGTAGCAATATTACAGGTGGCTCGGCAGGCTCTACAGGAATTAAAACTGTTTGGAATGCCCCACATGATGGATATACTTTAGCTGCTACTTCCGAAACACCGCTTACAATTCCTGTTATGACAACCGACACTCAAACTACCGATGATTGGGAATATTTTATAGCGGCAGGCTCACCCGGTGTGCTTTGTGTAAACAAAAATACAAGTGAGCAAACAATGCAGGAAATTATTGAAAAATTACAAAATGACCCTGAGTCGTTATCTATTGCAGGGGCATCAGGTGGTTTATGGTTTGCACAAGCACAATTGTTTAATGCATATGCAGACACAGCTTTTCAATGGGTTTCTTACCCCGGCTCAGGCGATGCAATAAAAGCAACATTTGATGGTGTAACAGATGCTGTTGTAGCTTCTGCAGGCGAGGTTAAAGCTTATGTTGATTCAGGAGATTTTATCCCGGTAGCCATTATGGGAACCGAGGCGTGGGAATTCCCGGGTTACGGCGAAGTGATGGCAGTTACAGATGCATTGCCCATACTAAAAGAATACTTACCGTTAAATCAAGCCATCGGCTTTAAAATCCCGGCAGATACAGACCCACAAATTATTGCAATTTTACAAGAAGCATTTATTGCAACAATGCAACACCCGGATGTTATTAACTTATGCGAAAGCGAAACCTATGTGCATTACGGTTACACAGGTGAGCAAGCTAAAGAAATGATGAAAGATATTGAAAGTAAATTAACTTGGATTTTATATGATATGGGACAAACAACTTTCAGCCCTGAGGAACGTGGAATAGAAAGGCCATAGAACATACGTGAAAATCAAAATATATAATTCAGTTATCCTTAAAAGGGGAAGAAGTAATTAACTTTTTCCTCTTTTTTTAATATTTTAATATACTACGATATGAAACATTGCCTGAGTATGTAATTTTTAGTATATTTATCATAGTAGGGTATTTCTGTCGCTATTTAAATAGAAAATTCTACATGTAAACTTGACGAATTATCACCATATGAATAATGCAAATAAAATAGAATAACAGTAGAAATTTTGGTAAAAGTGTACAAGTGCCTTTTGGCTAAAATATATGATATAATTTAATTATTATAAATTTAAATTGTTGCAAACAACAGAATGGAGAGTAGAATGAGTAAAATAGTGGTATTGGACGGTTACACACTGAACCCTGGCGACATCTCATGGGATGAACTTTCAAAATTAGGCGATTTAAAGGTTTACGACAGAACAGAAAGTGCAAAAATTATTGAAAGAATTGGCGATGCCGAATATGTTTTTACAAATAAAACTCCACTGACAAAAGAAACTTTTGATGCTTGCCCAAATATAAAGTATATTGGAGTATTGGCAACAGGCTATAATGTTGTCGATGTAAACTACGCTAAAGAAAAAGGCATTTTGGTTTGCAATGTTCCAACTTATGGCACAGATGCTGTGTCTCAATTTGCGATTGCAATGCTGCTTGAAATTTGCCACCATGTTGCGCATCATTCAAAAGAGGTTTATAAAGGTAAATGGCAAAACAATGACGATTGGTGCTTTTGGGATTACCCTCTCATCGAGCTTTCGGGCAAAACAATGGGCATAATTGGCTTTGGAAGAATAGGTCAAGGCACAGGAAAAATTGCAAAAGCAATGGGAATGAATGTGCTGGCTTATGATAGCTTTCCGAATGATAAAGGCAAAGAAATTGCAGAATATGTAAGCCTTGATGAACTTATGGCAAAAGCTGATGTTATTTCATTGCATTGCCCGCTTTTCCCCGAGACAGAGGGCATTGTTTGCAAAGAGAATATCGACAAAATGAAAGATGGAGTTATTATTTTAAATAACAGTCGTGGCCCTTTAATTGTAGAACAAGATTTAACAGATGCATTAAATTCAGGCAAAGTGTATGCGGCAGGCCTTGATGTTGTTTCTGTAGAGCCTATTTTGGAGGATAACCCACTATTAAAAGCAAAAAATTGCATTATTACCCCACATATAAGCTGGGCACCGAAAGAAAGCCGTGCAAGGCTTTTGGATATTGCAGTA